>NZ_NKFM01000037.1:0-311596 GCF_002223085.1 Burkholderia sp. HI2714
TACAGCCCGGAGCTCAATCGCATCGAGAAACTGTGGCACAAGATGAAATATGAGTGGCTGGCCTTCAAGGCGCGTGACATCCAAACCCTTGAAGAAGACGTCGATACGGTCCTTCAAGGATTCGGATCAAATTATAGATTTACTTTCTGTTGAGAGCTTATCAACCTTCCATCACGTCCAACCAGGGCGACACGCTGTGCGGCGAGTCGATGGAACGCGGGCGCATCGTTGCGCAAGTGAGTTCGAGCCTGATGCTGGCCACGTCGATCCGGTCGGGCATCGGCATCGGCGAATTGCCGGTGTACATGGCGCAAGGGGATGATTCGCTCGTGCGAATCCGGCCCGACCGGTCGCGAGCCGCGCCGTATCAGGTCTGGCTCGTGTCGCATACGGACCTGAACCGGACCGCGCGCGTTCGGGCCGTCACCGCCGAGATTGCCGCTTCATTCGACCGCTATCGATAGCTAGCGGTCGGACTCACACCGGGGCAGTGCCTTGCGCTTAACGCGGCGGGGTCTTGCGCATCGACAGCGTGCGTCGCGCGGCATACCAGCGAGGCACGATCGCGATCGCCGCGACGATCGCGAAGAACGGGATGGCCGTCGCGAGCACATGGCTGCCGGTACCGAGCAGGCCGCCGGACACGGTGGCCGCGAGCGACGCACTGCCGATCTGGAAGAAGCCGACGAGCCCGGACGCCGTGGCCGCGCGCCCGTGTTCGCTCGCGATGGCGCCCGAGACGGCGAGCGACAGCGACGATCCGTTGGACAGGCTGACGACGAACATCGGCAACACGATCGCGATGATGCCCTTGACGTGCCACGATTCGCACAGGGCGAACGCGATGCCGCCGGCCACGAAGCAGCCGACGCCGGCTACGACGATCGCGTCGTAGGACATCCGGTCGAGCATGCGGCGCGACAGCATGTTGGCGGCAATGATGCCGGCGGTCAGCGGCAGATAAAGCCAGCCGCTTTGCTGTTCCGACAGGCCCAGGCCGGAGAAGATGAACGGCGACTGCGTCAGGTAGACGAACCACGCGCAATAGATCGCGCAGACGACGAGCATGTACCGGATGAATGCCCGATCCCCGAGCACGTCGGCGAAGCCGGCCAACGGCGCGGCGTGAGGTTGCCCCGGCGCGACGGCAGGCCGCGTTTCCTTCAGGAGAAGCTGGACGAGCACGAGCGCGACCGCGCCAAACGCGGCGACGAACATGAAATCGCTGCGCCATCCGAACCAAGCCGCCAGATATCCGCCGATCGCGGGCGCGATCGCCGGAGATAGCGACACGAGCGGATACACGATGCCGTAGACCTTCGCGGATGCGTGCTTGTCGCAGGTGTCTGCGATGATCGCGCGTCCGATGACGAGCCCGGACGCCGCGCCGAGCGCTTCGAGCACGCGCCAGCCGAGAAAGCTCGCGAAGCCGCTGGCGCTTGCGCAGCCGATCGAGCCCAGGATGTATACGAGGATGCCGACCGTCAGCACCGGTTTGCGTCCCCATCGATCGGAGAACGGGCCGTAGAACAGCTGCGCACAGGCGAGCGCGATCAGGTACGCCGATACCGTTTGCGGCATCTGCCACGCACCGATCGAAAACGCGTGGGCCATCGACGGCATCGCGGGCAGGTAGACGTCGGACGCGATCAGGCCAAAGGCGCTCAACAGGGAGACGACGAGGATGAGTGAGAAGTGGGACATGTTCGCTGGGTAGTTGGGGCGGAGCGCGAGGAGAGGGCAACGCGCATTGAGCCGCCCTGAGAAAAGGCCGGGGCGATCATACGGTGTGCGATGCGGTTCGGGAGCGGGCGGAATTGCATCGCTCGGATGCGTTTTTGCAGGCGGCGAAGGGGGCGGGGAGGAGTGTGGAGGGCGGCGCGGGGTGTTGTGCAGGACACCGATTAGCCGAAGCCCGGCGCGGTCGTTGGAAACTTGCAGCGCGGCACGTCGTCGTTGCTCATCGCAGCGCGCGCGAAATTGCCGCCGTCGTTAACGAATCCGTGAAGCTCTGACTGGCGGATCAGGATACGTAAAGTGTCTATCTTTTTATAAACGCGAATGATCCAGAGAATGTAGCGGCCTCAATTTCATTGGAATAAATGCGGGACGCCACATCAATTTTCGCGCTACCTCTTCGCGCAATTTTTCGTCGAAAATCTTGCCAATCGGAATGCCTTGAATCTGAGATGGAGTGGATGTCGCCGGAAATTGAATTTGTGAATTTGATGCTGTGGCTACATATAATGACGTCCCCTTCGAAGGACTCCTCTCGCACATTGGCCCATGCCAGGCACCATGCGGACAGGATTGCCAGGACACTGATGCTTCCGCCAAATGCAGTGCCGCAATGATTGATGTTTTTGTCGAGTGGCGCAGATATTTATACTTTTATTTTAGAGAATGATTTAATGCTGAATCCGATGCTTTCTGTCATCGGCATCGCTTTGATCAAATATTTCTCTATGTCGCGAACATTCGTCGAGTTCGTCATATGGGGTGGATATGAGTAGGGTGCGAAAAAATTGCCTTGATGGGGGGCGTCAAGGCATCGGGGATGCTTCGCATTAACGCATACGAGGAGTGCCCGTTTCGTGGTTTGGTGTAAAAATCGGACAGAGATTTATTGGGTGAAGACCATTTTTCGTACTCGTTCGGCCTTCTGATGGCCGACGCATCCCGATATCGATGGGGCGCGCGCTAGCAAGATGCCATGGATGTTTTGCTTCACCAAGTTGATTTCCTGGTTGCAGAACAAGAAAGGCATTCCTCTTTGACGAGCGAGGGCCCGACAGTGAGGTCAAGGATGGAGCCTGAGTCGTACTCGGAAACGAATGCAGTTCGCCGTCTTCGCAGAGATCGCGATAAATGCGGAACGAGTGGCCGCGACGAGAGCGGCCCTGTCGATGCAGGTATTGAGCATGGGCCGCCGCTTGCCGGCCAGCCCACGCACGCATCACAGACCATCAGCGCATCAGAACGACACCGTCGTCGTCAGCGTGACGAGCCGCGGCTCGCCGACCGCGATGATCAGGTTGTTGTTGCTCGACGGGTAGTAGGTCTTGTCGAGCAGGTTCTTCACGTTGAGCTGGAAGCGCGTCGGGAACTTGCCGATCGTCGTTTCGTAGGCCGCGAACGCGTCGACGGTCACGTAGCCGGGCAGCGTGAAGCTGTTCGCGGTGTCACCAGAGCGCGCACCGACCAGCCGTGCGCCGCCGCCGAAGCGCCAGCGGCCGGGCAGGTTCGCGATCGCCGTGTCGTATACCGCGAAGAGGCTGCCCGTATGGCGCGCAACGTTGGTTAGCGGCGTGTTGCTGTCACGATCGGTCGCATTCGTGTACGCATAGGTGCCGATCACGCTCAGGTGGCGCGTGATCTGCCCCGCGACGTCGAGCTCGATCCCGCGCGAGCGCGCGGTGCCGATCGTCGACGTCAGATCGCCGACCGTGACCGCGACGTTGCGCTTGTCGATCTGGTAGACCGCGAGCGTGCCGGTGATCGCCGGCCTCAGGCTGAATTTCAGCCCGGCCTCGAGCACGCGACCGTATTCCGGTGCGAGCGGCGCCGCGACGTTCGTGGCGACGTTCGGCTTGAACGAGCGGCTCACGTTCGCGTAGGCGGTCAACGCCGGCGTGAGCGCGTACGCGAGGCCGAACTGCGGCAGCCACACGGTGCCGCGCGAGCGGTCGGCGAACACGAACGGCCGCCCCATCCCCGATTCCTGCTGCCAGTTTTCCCAGCGCAGCCCGCCCACCGCGGTGAGCCGGTCGGTGAGCTTCACCGAGTCCTGCACGATCGTCGAATACGCATGCACCACCGAGCGCGAATCGCTTTGCTTCGGGTTGGGTATGCCGCCCGGTGCGAGCAGGTCGTACACGGGATCGTAGAGAGTGAAGCCCTTCGTCGCCTTGCCGCGGATCGTGTCGCCGCGGAAGCTGCGCTGACGCTCGTATTCGCCGCCGATGTAGATCGCGTGGTGCATCCCGGCGAGCGTCACGTTGCCGAGCAGGCCGAGCGTCGCGATCTGGTCGGAGTCGTTGCGCCCGAGGTTCGCATCGGACGAGCGCGTCAGTGCGCCGGTCGAACTGTTGAACGCGGTGGCGCGGGTGATGGTTTGGTCGTAGCGATCGCGGCCCCAGCCGTAGGTTGCGCGCACGCGCCACGCATCGGAGAAGCGGTGCTCGACGCGTGCACGCAGCGTTTCCTGGATGCCCGTGCTCTGCGACCACGCTTCCTCGTAGCGGCGGTAGCGCAGCGCATCGTCGAGCTGGCCGTTCACGAGCACGGTGCCGCGATCGAACGGCGTCGTGTAGTCGACGTACTGGTAGCTGACGTCGATCGACGTGTTCGCGTCGTGCCACGACAGCGCGGGTGCGATCAATGCATCGCGCTGGCGGCCGAAGCTGCGCCAGTAGCGGCTCGTGTCGTACTGGCCGGTCAGACGGAACGCGAGCGTGCCGCCCGCGACCTGGCCCGGCTTGCCGAGCGGGCCCGTGAGATCGAAGGTCGCGCTGCCGCCGCCGTGGCTGGTGCGCGAGGCCGAGATCGAGCCGCCGAACGTGTCTTCCGGCTTGCGCGTGACGAGGTTGATCACGCCGCCCGGATCCTGCATCCCGTAAAGCAGCGACGCGGGGCCCTTCAGCACTTCGACGCGGTCGATCGTCGCCAGATAGCTGTGCAGCACCGGCGTGCGCACGCCGTCGACGAGCACGGAGCCGTCGTTGTTCGACCCGAAGCCGCGCTTGATGAACGCGTCGCGCGTGCCGCCGAGCGTGTTCGTCTGCGTGACGCCGCTGATGTTGCCGAGCACGTCGTCGAGCGTGCGCGCCTGCTGGTCCTGCATCACGCTGCTGCTGACCACCGCGACCGATTGCGGAATCTCCTTGATCGAACGGTTGTCGCCGCCCGCGATGCTCGTGGTGCGCGGCTGATAGCCGACCGTCGGATCGGCGGTTGCCGATGCGCTGACGCTGATGGCCGGGAGTTCGCGCGCGGCCGGCGTCACGGGCGTGGTGGCAGCGGTGGCGGGCTCGGCTGCGGATGCATGCGTGCCGCTCGCGACGCACAGGGTGACCAGGGCAGGCAGGCTCGTGCGCCACGGGCGCAGGGTCCGGGCGCGGCGGGGTGTTCGACGGGATGGCATGAATCGATGCAGGACGGAGTGCTAAGGATCGGGGCGCGGGCCGCAGCGTTTCGCCACGGCCAGGACGCGAATAATATATGTAATGAGAATCACTTGCAATTGTGATGAAATGAGCGGTGGCATACGGGGCTTGGTTGCCGGGCCGTTGGCCGTCTGCTACCGTAGCGACCAAAATCAGACGCAGTGAAATTCAATGAGAGAGCCGGGGGCCGCACCATGTCATCTTCCTGTCACGTCGCGTTCAGCGCGACGCTGCGCACCGCACACGACCATGCGGGTGGTGAAGTGATCGCAGCCGTGTTCCGCCATTCGAACGATTAAAGCAACGGAAGCGAATTCATCGGGCGTTGCGCCGGGCAGCCGGCGAAGCGCCGTATTCCATCACTTCAACCACCACGCTAGACGGGAGACCACCCATGCGAAAAATTTCCGCGCCGTTCGCGGCGGCCGCGCTTGCGGCATGCACGATGCTGGCGGGCGTTCACCAGAGCGCCTGCGCCGCGTCGGACACCGAGCCCGCGATCGATGCGCATTACGGCGCCGTGATCGAGGCCTATACGCAGGACATGGCCGCCGCGAAGACGAAGTACGACGGCAAGCGACTCGTGTTCGTCGGCGCCGTGATCCGGATGGGCAGCGATCCGGGCGGCACCTATTTCGGCGCGCTGACGAAGGACGGCGAGCAGTTCGACACGCATTTCGACGTGGCCGACCAGGATGCGCTGAAGCCGAAATTCCCCGGCGGCGAGATCAAGCCGTTCGTCACGTCGTCGGCGTTCCGCTTCAGCTGCGTGAACGAGGGCTATGTCGATGCGCCGGTGCTGCCGGGGTTGAAGCTCTCGCACTGCCGGCTTGCCAACTGACCCCGCGCCGGCGTGGGGGCCGGCGTTCAGAACTTCTGCTGGATGCCGGCCATCACGCCGAGCTGGTTCATCCCGGTCCCGACAGTCCCGCCGGCGGCGACCGCGTTCGCCGCCAGCGTGCTGTTGAACATGTAGCCCACCGACGTATAGACGGTCGTCCGCTTCGACAGGAAATAGTTCGCGCGGCCGACGAGCAGCGTGGCATTCGTGCCGCCTTCGCTGTTTTCGCGGCGTTGCAGGTAGCGTACGCCCTGAAGGTCGAGCGCAAGGTAGGGCGTCGCATAGTACGTGCCGCCGGCGAACACGATATCCGCCTGCAGGTGTTCGGCTGCCGCGAGGTTGCGGCGGATCCATCCGGCGCCGAGTTTCGCGGGGCCGATCTTCACGTAGCCGGCGACGATGTCGCGCGTGTCGGTGTACGCCGGATTGTTCGGCGGGGCGAGCGCGCCGCCGCCGCCGCGCATCACGTCGTGCGACGCGGCGAGCCCGAAGTTGCTCGCGTCATACGCGAGCATCGCCGTGTACTGGCGGCAGGCGACGATGTCACCGGGCACCTGTCCGGCACAGCCCGTCGCCGACGGCCCTGCCGGCCCGGCCGCGTCGCGGCCGAAGCTGTAGGTGGCGCCGAGCGTCACGCCGTGGAACGTGCCCTTGTAGCCGATCGCATTGTCGCTGCGCGCGTTCGGCAGATAGGAATCGAAATCCGCCATCGAGTGAATCGACGGGCCGATCACGTCGGCATTGGTCAGCACGATCATCGACATGTTCATCTGGCGGCCGAGGGTCAGCGCGCCGAACGGACCGTTCACGCCGACGTTTGCCTGTCGCCCGAACAGGCGCCCGCCGTAGTTCAGTGCGCCGGTGCCGGGCTGGAAGCCGTTTTCGAGCACGAAGAAGGCCTGGTAGCCGCCGCCGAGATCCTCCGTGCCTCTCAGCCCCCACCGTGACGGCACCTCGCCGGTCAGCGTCGGCATGCCCGTGAAGGATCCGCCGTGCGCGGCGTTGTTGTAGTAGGACACGCCGGTATCGATGATCCCGTACAGCGTGACACTGCTTTGCGCGCAGGCCGGTCCGGCCAGCGCCATTGCCGTCGCGAATGCGACGCCCGGTTTCCTTTTCATGACTGTCTCCAAACAGTATGTAGCTGTGCTTATCGATTTTTATGGTAACCCGGATGTATCCGGGGTGCCGACGGGTATCGGCAGGACTGCTGGCGTCGCGTGTTACGAGATCGCCGGGTCGCGCTGCCGGCGCGGCGCCGCGGCACGCGAGCCCGCCATGACGACGGCGATTGCCGCGCCGGCCATCGGCACGAGGAACGCGAGATAGAGATGGGGCACGGACCAGCCGTCGTCCAGCAACGCACCGACCGTCATCGGCGACAGGATCGCGCCGAGGCGGCCGATGCCGACCGCGAGGCCGATGCCGGTCGTGCGGATTTCGGCGGGGTACGGCGTCGGCGAAAGCGCATACATGCCGGCCACGCACGCATTGATCACGGCGCCGAGGCATACCGCGACGGTCATCCCGATGCCGAGCGAGCCCGTGTTCGCGCCGAACACGACCATCAGCGCACCGCCGAGCAGCAGGGTCGCGCCCAACAGGTTGCGCAGGCCGACACGCGTCGACAGCAGGCTGAAGAGTGAGGCGCCCGCAATGCCGCCGAGGTTGAGCAGTACGCCGCCGGTGACGCCTTGCGATGCCGACAGCCCGGCCTGGACCAGCAGCTTCGGCGTCCAGCTCACGACGAAGTAGAAGCTGCCCATCACGAGGAAGAACGCGATCCACAACGCGATCGTGCGGCGCGCGAGCGGTGCGCGCAGCACGGCCGTCCAGCTCGACGCGGGGCTTGCCGTGCCGATGGACGAGGCCGCGGCCGGCAGCGAGTCGATCGGTGCGCGCTTCATTCTCGCGAGGATGCGGTTGATTTTCTGCAGCGCGTGGTCCGGACGCCTCGCCAGCAGGAAATCGAGCGATTCCGGCAGCAGTGCGAGCACCATCGGGATCGACAGCAAGGTCAGGACGCCGCCGAACGCGAACACGCTGCGCCATCCCCACGTCGACAGCAGGTAGCCGGCGATGACGCCGCCGGCGGTGGCGCCGATCGCGTAGCCGGTCGACTGCATGCCGATCGCGGCGCTGCGCCATTTGTTCGATGCGTACTCGCCGCTGATGACGGTCAGGCTCGCCAGCATGCCGCCGATGCCGAGCCCCGTGTAAGCACGCGTGACGGCGAGTTGCAGCGTGCCGTGCGTGGCCGCGCAGGCGAGCATCCCGGTCGAGATCACGGCGAGGCAGAGCAGGATGATGCGGCGGCGGCCGACGCGGTCGGCCAGCGGCGCGATCAGCACCGAGCCGATGCCCATGCCGGCCAGCCCGGCACTCAGCAGCAGGCCGATTTCCTTGCCGCTCAGTTTCCATTCGGCCGCCAGGTGCGGCGCGGCAAACGCGATGGCCAGCACATCGAATCCATCGAGCATGTTCAGCACGACGCAGGCCGTGACCGCCATCGTCTGGAACGCGCTCATCGGGGATTCGTCGATCGTATTGCGGATATTTGCGCTCACGTCAAAGATCCTTCATGAAAATAGTATGACTAATCAAATGGAATGGCATCGAAGCCGGCGGTAGCGAATGCGACGAAAGCGAATGCGCGGGCCGACGGGCATCTCCGGGGGAACACCCGCCGCGGCCGGCAGGCACCGCTAGTGCGCCGGCACGATGCTTACGCGGGTTCGGGGTGCAGCAGCAGCCGCTCGATCACGCGCCGCGCGCGATTGGGGCCCGCGTCGCCATGAATGTCGATCTGTCGGCCGTCCGGGAACCGCAGCTGATTCCGGTATTGCGCTTCGATCACGGTCTTGTCCTCGTCGAACGTCGCCGCGGATTGCTCGATGACCGTTTGCGCGACGCGCTCGACGTCGTGTTGCGGATTGGTCGCGACGGTCCAGAAGTAGTGCGTCGTCGTTTCCGTTTCGGGCGTGATGCCGTGGAAGCCGCGCATGTGAAGGCCGCCGCGTGCCGGATCGCGCAGGTCGCCGGTGCCGGCGTCGATCGCGCCGGTCCAGATCCGGATGTGCGACACGTGGAACTCGATTTCCTGCCAGCGATCGACGCGGGCCGCGAACGGCCATGCGGCGGTGTAGGTCGGCGGCGGGTCGGAATCCGGCATCCGGCGAACCAGTGTCACCGTGTCGCCGTCGCTGCTGACGCGGGTTTCCGCGCCCATGTGCAGCGGCGCGTCGCCGCCGATCGTTTTCAGATGGACATAGCCGAGGTGGCTCAGGTCCATCAGGTTGTCGTGAATCAGTTGATACGGCGCGTCGTAATGGTAATGGCCGCCGCCGAACCGGTATTGCGGATCCGTATGGAATGCGTAGCGGGGCGGCGCGCAGGTCGGTTGAGCGTGCGCGTCGGCACCGATCCAGATCCACACGATCGCGTCCTGCTCCTGCACCGGATACGACGACACGCACGCCTTCGCCGGAATCCGGTCCTGCCCGGGAATCTCCACGCATGCACCGCCGCGGTCGAACAGCAGGCCGTGATAGCCGCAGCGCAGGCCGCGCGCTTCGAGCGAGCCGCACGACAGCGGCAGCGACTTGTGGCAGCAGCGATCCTCCAGCGCACCGACTTCCCCGGACGGCAACCGGAACAGGACGACCGGATGGCCTAGCAGCGTGCGGGCGACGGGTTTATCCGTCAGTTCGGATGACAACGCGGCGACCCACCATCGGTCAACCGGGAATTTAGCAGTCTTGATTGATGGACGGGCAGGTTGCTCCATTGATCGTCTCCAGTATTGTGGTGGGCCGCCTCGGGTCGGGCGTGTCCGTCTACAGATCGAGTACCAGCAGGTCGGTTCGTGCTCGCGAGCAGCAGGGCATGAACTGGTCGCCGGCGGCTTTTTCCTCGTCGGTCAGATACGTATCGCGGTGATCGGGCTCGCCTTGCAGCACGCGTGTCAAGCACGTGCCGCACACGCCTTGCTCGCACGACGTCAGCACGTCGACGCCGTTTGCCGCCAGCGCCGCGATGACCGTGCATTCGGCCGGCACGTCGATCACCTGGCCGCTGCTCGCGATCCGGACCTGGAACGCGCGATCCGCGCCGGACGGTGCAACCACGCCGCCGAAGAACTCGTAGTGCAGTCGCGCTTCTGCCCAGTTGCGCTCGCGCGCGGCGTTCAACACCGCATCCATGAAGCCGCGCGGCCCGCATACGTACAGGTGCGTGCCTTCGGGCGCCGCGGCGAGCACGGCGGCCAGGTCGAATCGTTGCTCGGGCGCGCCGTCGTCGACGTGGAAGCGGGCGCGATCGTGGAACCCGGCCGCGTTGATCCGCTCGACGAAGGCCATGCGGTCGGTCGAGCGCGCGCAATAATGCATGTCGAACGCGCTGCCGGACGAGAACAACCGTTCCGCCATGCTGAGGATCGGCGTGACGCCGATCCCGCCTGCGAGCAGCAGGTGGTGCGGCGCGTCGGGGGCGAGCGGAAACTGATTGCGCGGCACGCCGATCCGCACGGTATCGCCTTGCCGGACTTCGTCGTGAATCGCGCGCGACCCGCCGCGGCCGTCCGCCTCGCGCAGCACCGCGATCTGATAGCGATCGCGTTGCTCCGGGTGGTTGCACAGCGAGTACTGGCGCACGAGCCCGCCCGGCAGATGCACGTCGATATGGGCGCCGGCGTCGAAATGCGGCAATGGCGAGCCGTCGTCGCTGACGAATTCGAAGCCGTAGATGTCGCGCGCTTCCTGCCACTTGCGAGCGACTCGCACCGTCCGGGTCGCCGCGCTCATGACGCCTCCTTGACGTGCGCGACCGGAATCACGGGCCGCTGCGGGCTCACGGCGGTTTCGGCGGCGAGCAGCCGGTCGATCACCTTGCGCGACAGCACGCCGCCGGCGTCGATGTTGAGTTTGAGCAGTTGGCGGTCCGGCCATTTCTCGAGGTTGAGCTGCTGGCGCTCGAGCATCTCGAGATCCTCGGCGAAAATCTTGCCCTGGCCTTCGCGGATCTCGGCGGTCAGTGCGTGATCGTCGGGCCGGAAGTTGCGCGCCATCCCCCAGAAGTACCAGATCGAGGTGTCCGTCTCGGGCGTGATGAAATCGACCACGATCGACGACGCCTTCCATTCGGCCGGCGCGTCGTAGCCGCCGTGGCCCGCGTGCGCGACACCGACTTCGATCATCACGTGGCTCGGCGGCGTGAAGCGGCAGATCTGCCAGCGGTCGACCGGCACGTCGTCGGCCAGCCCGTTGCCGCGCAGCGCCATCTGCCAGAACGGCGGCGGCATCACGTTCTCCATGAAGCGGCTCGTGACGACTTCGTCGCCGTGGCTGGTGGTCTTCGGCGGCGCTTCGTCGATTTCCTTCTGGCCGATGCTCGTCGCATGCACGTAGGTCTCGTGCGTGAGGTCCATCAGGTTGTCGATCATCAGCCGGTAGTCGCAGCGGATGTGATACAGGCCGCCGCCGTGGGCCCAGGCCGGATCCTCGGCCCACGCCAGCGCGGGCAGTTTCGCGGGATCGGCTGCCGACGCATCGCCCGGCCAGACCCAGATGAATCCGTATCGCTCCACCACCGGGAAACTGCGAATCGGCGGGAAACCGCCGACACGCTGGCCCGGCATGCCGGTCGCCTTGCCGTTGCAGCCCATTTCCAGCCCGTGATAGCCGCACACGAGTACGCCGTCGCGCACGAATCCCAGTGACAGCGGCGCGCCACGGTGCGGGCAGAAGTCCTCGAGCGCGGCGACCTGGCCATCCGCCGCGCGGTAAAACACCATCGACTCGTTGCAGATCTTGCGGCCCAGCGGCTTGCCGTCGATGTCATCGGGTGTGCACGCCACGTACCACGCGTTCTTGAGAAACATGTTCCTTGTCTCCTTCGGGGGCGGTGCCGCCGGGGAGGCGGCCCGATCTTCATTCCGTGTACTGAATGAGATTCAGTGTACTCATCGAGATTGGCGGAAACAAGGCGAGCGGTATACTGGTTTTCCCGGGAAATGGCGCGAGGCAGCGCCATGCCGTCGGCGCGTGCAACGGCGCGCGCCGCCTATGTCATCGACTCATTCATGGAAAAAACGAATCCCGCCGACCTGCCGGCTTTCCCGCTCGATCTGTACGACGAACCCGGGCACCTGATCCGGCGCGCCCACCAGATCGCGGTCGCGATGTTCTACGAGAAACTGGGCCGGGACGTGACGCCCGTGCAGTACGCGGTCCTGCGGATGCTCTACGAGAATCCGGGGCTCGACCAGGTGACACTCGCGCAGCGGGTGGCGCTCGATACGTCGACCACCGCCGATCTCGCGGTCCGGCTCGAAGCGAAAGGATTGATCGTGCGCGAAGTGCTGCCGCGGCGGCAGCGCCGCTTGCTGCTGACGCCGGCGGGCGTCGAACTGCTCACGCACCTGATTCCGTCGGTGAAGGAACTGCGGGCCGGCCTGTTCGACGGAATGGGCGAGGACGATTCGCAGGAACTGATGCGGCTGTTGCGCAAGTTCGTCCATTTGAACAACGAGCAGAGCCGCGCGCCGCTGCGCGTCAGCGACGAGTCGTAGCGCCCTCGAACCCCGCGACGGCGGCGGGCGCGCTGCCCGCCGCGCGTCACCCGCGCGTGCTTTCGCCTTCCAGCCGCCGCACGGCTTCCGCCACTTCGTTCCTGAAGCGCACGAGCGCCGCCTGTTCCGGCGCCGGCGGTTGCACGGCCGCCCACAGCATGTCGACGAGCTGCGTGGCCGTCGTTTCCGCATCGAGCTTGCGGTGCCCGAGGATCGCATCCCACAGGACGTGCTCGATCGGCCCGAACACCATCGAACGCAGCAGGCTCAGCGGCAGGTCGGTACGCACTTGCCCGGCCGCCTGGCCGCGCGCGAGCACGTCCATCAGCGGCGCGGTATAGCGGCGCTGCAGTGCGGTGAGCTCGTCGCTCAGCGCATGCTGCTTCGCGCGGCCTTCCGACAGCACCAGCGCGCACAGGCCCGTGCCGTTCACCAGCATCAGCCGCAGATGGGTGCGCACGATGAACGCGAACTGCTGCTGCACCGATGCGTCCTGCGGCATCCCTTCCTCGAATGCGGCGATGTTTTCGTCGTACCAATCCGCGATGACGCGCGCGCACAGCTCGCGCTTGCCGCGGAAATAGCTGAACACCGTCGCCTCCGACACGCCCACGCGCTGCGCGATCTCGGCGGCCGTCGCATGCTCGTAACCTTTTTCGGCGAACACTTCCCGGCCGGCGCGCAGAATGTCCTGCACGCGTTGCTGGGATTTGCGCCCGGCGGGCGCGCGCGACGTGTCGGCGCGGTCGGCTTTGACGGTGGCGGTCATGGTGTCGGCGGTAGCGGCGGTCATCCCGGCATGATATCTGAGTGTCACTCAAAAAAATATTGACGCCGAACCCGGCGAGGCGCGAAACTGTGCAAAATTTACGCTGTATTGGTCAATGAATCTACGCATTCATTCGATCTGAGCGAAACTCAGAAATCGGTGAGTGCCACACACTTTCTGGAGACGGAGGAGACATGATCAACCTGCCCGGTGTGCAATTCATGCTCGGTGAAGACATCGAGATGCTGCGCGACGCCGTCGCGACGTTCGCGGCGAAGGAAATCACGCCGCGCGCGGCCGAGGTCGACCGCACCGACCAGTTTCCGATGGATCTGTGGAAGAAGTTCGGCGATCTCGGCGTGCTCGGCATGACGGTGGCCGAGGAATACGGCGGCGCGAACATGGGCTACACCGCGCACATGGTCGCGATGGAGGAGATCTCGCGCGCATCGGCATCGATCGGCCTGTCGTACGGCGCGCACTCGAACCTGTGCGTGAACCAGATCCACCGCAACGGCACGGAAGCGCAAAAGCAGAAATACCTGCCGAAGCTCGTGTCGGGCGAACACATCGGCGCGCTTGCGATGAGCGAGCCGAACGCCGGCTCCGACGTCGTCAGCATGAAGCTGCGCGCCGACAAGCGCGGCGATCGCTACGTGCTGAACGGCACGAAGATGTGGATCACCAATGGCCCCGATTGCGACACGCTCGTCGTCTACGCGAAGACGGACGTCGAAGCCAACTCGCGCGGCATCACCGCGTTCATCGTCGAGAAGGGGATGAAGGGCTTCTCGGTCGCGCAGAAGCTCGACAAGCTCGGCATGCGCGGCTCGCACACGGGCGAGCTGGTGTTCCAGGACGTCGAAGTGCCGGAGGAGAACATCCTCGGCCAGCTCAACGGCGGCGTGAAGGTGCTGATGAGCGGCCTCGACTACGAACGCGCGGTGCTGTCCGGCGGCCCGACGGGCATCATGGCCGCGTGCCTCGACGCGGTGGTGCCGTACATCCACGACCGCAAGCAGTTCGGCCAGGCGATCGGCGAATTCCAGCTGATCCAGGGCAAGGTCGCCGACATGTACACCACGTTCCAGGCCTGTCGTGCGTACCTGTACGCGGTCGGCCGCCATCTCGACTCGGCCGGCAGCGACCACATCCGCCAGGTGCGCAAGGACTGCGCGGGCGTGATCCTCTACACCGCCGAGAAGGCGACGTGGATGGCCGGCGAGGCGATCCAGATCCTCGGCGGCAACGGCTACATCAACGAATACCCGGTCGGGCGCCTGTGGCGCGATGCGAAGCTGTACGAGATCGGCGCCGGCACGAGCGAGATCCGCCGGATGCTGATCGGCCGCGAGCTGTTCGCGGAAACGATGTAACGCCCCACGTCACGCGAACGGAGCCCCGTCGATGCCGATCATCGAATCGAAACTGAATCCGCGCTCGGAAGACTTCCGCGCGAATGCCGCCGCGCTCGAGGCGGTCGTCGCCGACCTGCGCGCGAAGATCGAACAGCTCGCGCAGGGTGGCGGCCAGGCCGCGCGCGACAAGCACCTGTCGCGCGGCAAGCTGCTGCCGCGCGACCGCATCGCGCAACTGCTCGATCCGGGTGCGCCGTTCCTCGAGTTCTCGCAGCTCGCGGCGAACGGCATGTACAACGACGATGCGCCGGGCGCCGGCGTCATCACCGGGATCGGCCGGATCGCCGGCCGCGAATGCGTGATCGTGTGCAACGACGCGACGGTCAAGGGCGGCACCTACTACCCGGTCACCGTGAAGAAGCACGTGCGCGCGCAGGAAATCGCCGCGGAAAACCGGCTGCCGTGCGTGTACCTCGTCGATTCGGGCGGCGCGAACCTGCCGAACCAGGACGACGTGTTTCCCGATCGCGACCACTTCGGCCGCATCTTCTTCAACCAGGCGACGATGTCGGCGGCGGGGATCGCGCAGATCGCCGTCGTGATGGGCTCGTGCACGGCGGGCGGCGCGTACGTGCCCGCGATGAGCGACGAGTCGATCATCGTGAAGGAGCAGGGCACGATTTTCCTCGGCGGGCCACCGCTCGTGAAGGCCGCGACCGGCGAGGAAGTGAGCGCCGAGGATCTCGGCGGCGGCGACGTGCATACGCGCCTGTCGGGCGTGGCCGACCATCTCGCGCAGAACGACGCGCATGCGCTGTCGATCGCGCGCAACATCGTCAGTCACCTCGCGCCGAAGATCGCGTCGCCGGTCGCGCTGCGCGAGCCGAAGCCGCCGCGCTACGACGCGAAGAGCCTGTACGGCGTAATTCCGGTCGATACGCGCAAGCCGTTCGACGTGCGCGAGGTGATCGCGCGCATCGTCGACGATTCCGAGTTCGACGAATTCAAGGCGCGCTACGGCACGACGCTCGTCACGGGCTTCGCGCACATCTGGGGCCACCCGGTCGGGATCGTCGCGAACAACGGCATCCTGTTCTCCGAATCGGCCGTGAAGGGCGCGCATTTCATCGAGCTGTGCTGCCAGCGCAAGATTCCGCTCGTGTTCCTGCAGAACATCACGGGCTTCATGGTCGGGCGCAAGTACGAGAACGAAGGCATCGCGCGGCACGGCGCGAAGATGGTGACGGCCGTGTCGAACGCGAAGGTGCCGAAGTTCACGGTGATCATCGGCGGCTCGTTCGGCGCCGGCAACTACGGGATGTGCGGTCGCGCATTCGGTCCGCGCTTCCTGTGGATGTGGCCGAACGCACGCATCTCGGTGATGGGCGGCGAGCAGGCAGCGTCGGTGCTCGCGACGGTGCGTCGCGACGGCATCGAGGCGAAGGGCGGTTCGTGGTCGGCCGAGGAAGAGGATGCGTTCAAGCAGCCGATCCGCGACCAGTACGAGCGCCAGGGCCATCCGTATTACGCGAGCGCACGGTTGTGGGACGACGGCGTGATCGACCCCGCGCAGACGCGTGACGTGCTGGGCCTCGGCCTCGCCGCGTCGATGAACGCGCCGATCGAAGACACACGCTTCGGCGTGTTCCGCATGTAACGGCCGGGAGGGCTGAACGATGCGATACGAAACGATCAAGGTAAGCGAAGCCGGCCGCGTGGCGACTGTCACGCTCGCGCGTCCCGACGTGCGCAACGCGTTCAACGAGACGACGATCGCCGAGCTGACCACCGCGTTCGAATGGCTCGACGCGCACGAAGGCGTGCGCGCGATCGTGCTCGCCGCGGAAGGCGCGGCGTTCTGCGCGGGCGCGGACCTGAACTGGATGAAGAAGATGGCCGGTTACTCGGACGACGAGAACCGTGCCGATGCGCGCAAGCTCGCGCGGATGCTCGAGGCGATCCATCGCTGCGGCAAGCCGGTGATCGCGCGCGTGCATGGCGACGCGTATGCGGGCGGCGTGGGCCTGGTGGCGGCGGCCGACATCGCGATCGCCGCCGACGGCGTGAAGTTCTGCCTGTCGGAAGCGCGGCTCGGGCTGATCCCCGCGACGATCGCGCCGTACGTGGTGCGCGCGATGGGCGAGCGCGCGTCGCGCCGCTACTTCACCACGGCCGAGGTGTTCGACAGCGCGCGTGCGGCGTCGCTCGGCTTCATTCACGACGCGGTGCCGGCCGATGCGCTCGACGAAACCGTCGCGAAGCTGGCCGTGACGCTCGTCGCGAACGGCCCCGACGCGGTGAAGGCGTGCAAGCGGCTCGTCGCCGACGTCGCCGGCCGGCCGCTCGACGCGACGCTGATCGAGCAGACCGCCGACTGGATCGCGCGCACCCGCGCCGGCGCGGAAGCGCGCGAAGGGATTGCGTCCTTCCTCGAAAAGCGCACGCCGTCGTGGCGTGAATGATCGCGCAGCGCGCGTGACCCCCTCTTTCCGGACGACACCGAAGCCATGTTCGACAAGATTCTGATCGCCAACCGCGGCGAAATCGCGTGCCGCGTCGCCGCGACGTGCAAACGTCTCGGGATCGCGAGCGTTGCCGTCTATTCCGACGCGGACGCGAACGCGAAACACGTGGCCGCATGCGACGAAGCCGTGCACATCGGCGGCTCGGCCGCCGCGGACAGCTACCTGCGCATCGAGCGCATCATCGAAGCCGCGCGCGCCACCGGCGCGCAGGCGATCCACCCCGGCTACGGCTTTCTGTCGGAGAACGAAGATTTCGCGCATGCGTGCGAAGCGGCCGGCATCGTCTTCATCGGGCCGCCGGTCGACGCGATCGCGGCGATGGGGTCGAAGGCCGCCGCGAAGGCGCTGATGCACGCGGCGGCCGTGCCGCTCGTGCCCGGCTATCACGGTGACGACCAGGACGCGTCCAACCTGCATCGCGAAGCCGACGCGATCGGCTATCCGGTGCTGCTGAAGGCGAGCGCGGGCGGCGGCGGCAAGGGGATGCGCGTGGTCGAGCGCTCCGACGATTTCCCGGCGGCGCTCGCATCGTGCCAGCGTGAAGCCGCGAGCAGTTTCGGCAACGATCGCGTGCTGATCGAGAAATACCTGACGCGCCCGCGCCACGTCGAGGTGCAGGTGTTCGGCGACACGCACGGCAATACCGTGTACCTGTTCGACCGCGACTGTTCGGTGCAGCGCCGTCACCAGAAGGTGCTCGAGGAAGCACCGGCGCCCGGTTTGCACGACGATGTGCGCCAGGCGATGGGTGAAGCGGCCGTCGCGGCCGCGCGTGCGGTGAATTACGTCGGCGCGGGCACCGTCGAATTCATCATGACGGGCGAAGCGTTCTACTTCATGGAAATGAACACGCGCCTGCAGGTCGAGCACCCGGTGACCGAGATGGTCACGGGGCTCGATCTCGTCGAATGGCAACTGCGCGTCGCATCGGGCGAGCCGCTGCCGCTGAAGCAGGACGAACTGCGCGTGCAGGGGCATGCACTCGAGGCGCGCCTGTATGCGGAGAACCCGGCGCGCGGCTTCCTGCCGTCGACGGGCACGCTGAAGCACCTGCGGCTGCCGGCCGGCGTCGAGTTCGCGATCGGCGCATCCGTGCGCGTCGACAGCGGCGTGCGCGAAGGCGATGCGATCACGCCGTTCTACGATCCGATGATCGCGAAGCTGATCGTCCATGGCGCGGACCGTGCGGAAGCGCTGAGCCTGATGCTGCGCGCATTGCGTGCCTGTGAAGTGGTCGGCCTGCACACGAACGCCGCGTTCCTGCAGCGGATCGTTGCGTGCGCACCGTTCGCGACGGCCGATCTCGACACGGGCCTGATCGAGCGCAACCACGACGCGCTGTTCGCGCCGCAGGAGCCGCCGCGCGCGATGCTTGCGCTCGCATGCGCGGCGCTGCTCGCGCGCGAACGCGGCGCGACCGCACAGGGTTCGTCGCCGTGGGGCGCGCTGCCGGACTGGCGGCTGAACGGCGGCTATCGCCGCACGCTCGAATGGCACGCGGCCGAGCGCGAAGCGGACGTGACGGTCACGTACGAGGACGACGGCGCGGGTACGCGCCTCGCGATCGGCGACGCCGCCGCGCAGCCGTTCGCGTGGACACGTGGCGCCACGCCGCTCGATTTCGACGTGACGCTCGGCGGCGTGCGCAGCAGCGGCCGCGTGTATGCGGACGGCGACCACTTCCACGTGTTCACGCAGGGCGTGGGGGAGACGTTCGAATGGCGCAACCTGCTCGCGCATGCAGGTGACGTGGAGCAGGGCGGTGGCCGCCTGACCGCGCCGATGCCCGGCAAGGTGATCGCGGTGCTGGTCGAGCCCGGCCAGAAGGTCGAAGCCGGCACGCCGCTGATCGTGATGGAAGCGATGAAGATGGAGCACACGATCGGCGCGCCGAGCGCGGGCGTGGTCGCGGAAGTGTTGTTCGGCGTCGGCGACCAGGTGTCGGATGGCGCGCAGTTGCTGATGATGGCGGAAGGCTGAGCAGCGCTTTCGTCGTACACGGGCCGGCGGCTGCCGGCCCGCTCAAACCGCGACCGCGTCGCGATTCACCGCGCGCCGGTGGTTGCGACGGCACCGCCTGGATCGCATCGACAAGCGGCAGCAGTACGAAGCTTTCGATTGAATTACGCACTCGCTGGCGCTGATGACATGTCGTGCCGCATATTCCGCACCATGCGTGTTTTTGCCCGCATGCACAGCGATTTTCTCCCGCCACACGACACCATCGTGTAACACGTCGAAATTAGCATCTCGCCGTCGATATGACCGGTGCGCACCCGCGCCTGTGTCACGTCATCACATCCACGGAGAGACGTTATGCGAAACTCGGCCCTACGGCCCTTCGCGGTCGCTGGTCTGATCGCGCTGACCGCACTCCTCGGCGCCTGCAACGACGACGTGACCGCACCCGCCGCACCCGTCGCGCAGCAGAAGGCCGCCTGCGGCGGCGGCGTGGTCGCCACCGCGCAGATGCACTGCCCGCCCGGTTTCACCGCACCTGCCTCCTCGCCCGCTTCCTGATCCCGGCCGTTTCCACCAGAAATCCAATCAAGAGCAACCAGCATGGCCACCCATTCGCGACGCGACTTTCTGAAGTTCTCGGCCGGCCTCGCCGGCGCGACCGCCGCCACCGCACTGCTGCCGGAATCGATCCGCAAGGCGCTGGCGATCGAGCCGAACACCGTGACGGGCACGATCCAGGATGTGCAACACATCGTCGTGTTCATGCAGGAGAACCGTTCGTTCGACCACTACCTCGGCCACCTGAGCGGCGTGCGCGGCTACAACGACCGCTTCCCGGTCACGCTGCCGAACGGCAAGCCGGTGTGGTTCCAGCCGCGCCAGGAAGACACGTCGAGCGTGATCGCGCCGTTCCGCTACGACACGACCAATCCGGGCGTCAACGCGCAATGTATCGGCGGCCTGCCGCATACGTGGGCGACGACGCACGGCGCGATCGACAACGGTCGCGCGGACCAGTGGGCGGTGCAGAAGTCGAACATGACGATGGGCTACCACGTCCGCGACGACATCCCGTTCCATTACGCGCTCGCGGATGCGTTCACGGTGTGCGACAACTACTTCTGCTCGATCCCGGGCAACACGCACCCGAACCGCATGTACCTGATGACGGGCATGGTCGACCCGCTCGGCACGGGCGGCGGCCCGCTCCTCGACAACACCGACTACATCGACAACCCGTTCGACAAGATCAAGCTGCCGCCTTTCAACTGGACGACCTACCCGGAACGGCTCGAAAAGGCCGGCATCTCGTGGCAGATCTACCAGCAGGGCACCGGGTTCGACAACTTCACCGGCAACTACGGCACGAACATGCTCGCGTGCTTCAACAACTTCGTGAACGCGCCGGCCGGTTCGTCGCTGCAGACGCGCGGGATGAGCACGCGCCCGATCACGCAGCTGAAGGCCGACGTGCAGGCGAACGCGCTGCCGCAGGTGTCGTGGCTGCTGCCGCCGGCCGCGTATTCGGAACATCCGAAGTTCACACCGCTCTACGGCGCGTACTACCTGTCGACGATTCTCGATGCACTGACGTCGAATCCGGACGTATGGAGCAAGACCGTCCTGCTCATCATGTATGACGAGAACGACGGCTTCTTCGACCATGTCGTGCCGCCGTCGGCGCCGACGTTGCCGGGCTCCGGCATGAGCACCGTGGATGTGTCGCTCGAGCGGCACAACGTCGTGACCTCGACCCAGACCGGCACGTACACGGCCGACAACCTGCCGTACGGCCTCGGGCCGCGCGTGCCGATGTTCGTGGTCTCGCCGTGGTCGAAGGGCGGCTTCGTCTGCTCGCAGGTCTTCGATCACACGTCGGTGCTGCAATTCATCGAGAAGCGCTTCGGCGTGATGGAAACGAACATCTCGCCGTGGCGCCGCGCGATCTGCGGCGACCTGACGTCGGCGCTCGACTTCTCGAAATCGGATGCGACGCTGCCGACCCTGCCGAGCACGCAGGCGTATGTCGCGCAGGCGGATCTGCAATGCTCGCGCGCGTCGTCGCAGACCGCGCCGGCCAGTACCGCGCAACAGGTCGTGACCGCGCAGGAACCCGGCACGCGGCCGGCGCGCGCGCTGCCGTACGAACTGCACGTGACCGGCCAGCTCCAGGCGCAGGGCTATGCGCTGACGTTCGCGAATACCGGCACGCAAGGCGCGCACTTCTGGGTCTATACGGGGGACGCGACCGCGATGCCGCGCCGCTATACGGTCGAAGCGGGCAAGCAGCTGACCGATACGTGGGCGCTCGACGCGAACGGCAACTACCTGGTGAGCGTGTGGGGGCCGAACGGTTATTTCCGGCGCTTCGCGGGTTCGGCCGCGGCCGATGCCGGCGCGAAGCCTGAAATCACGCCGTGCTACGACACGGCCAACGGCGACGTGTACGTGACGATCGCCAACGCGGGTACCGGCACGCTCACGGTCACGGCCACCGATGTCGCGTACGGCGGCGCACCGCGCACGCTGACGGTGCCGGCCGGGCAGCGCGTCGAGGCGCACTGGGATCTGTCGTGCAGCAGCCACTGGTACGACCTGCAGTTCGCGGTGGCGGGGAATGCCGGATGGACGCGCCGGATCGCGGGGCACGTCGAAACCGGCAAGCCCAGCCTCACCGACCCGGCCGCCGTCGCGCCGACCATCACGGCGATCTGACCGTAGCCCGTGCGTGCCTTCGCGGGGCCGCGTCCGGCTTCCGGCACCGCGAATGTGCAGTCAATCGTGAAAAAGGCGCCGTGAGGCGCCTTTTTCATTCGTCGTGCAAGCAGGATGCGTCGAGGTTGGATCGCATCACGCGCGTGAAATCGGATCGGGTGAAATACCGCAAATTGGTCGCCATCGAGTTTTTCCATGTACCGGGTGTCATGGCGCGTCAGGTTGACCGGCTGGCGCATTTTTGCATTCCGCGTGCTGACCATCCCTGACAGTATGCGGCCGGCGCTCCGCTAGAATGCCGGCTTGCCGCCGGCGAGCGCCGCTTGACGCGGGCGGCGCATCGCGCGCTACACTGCGTCCATTCCATCCCCATCCAATCTTCCATCCTGCCGACGATGACGTCTCCTGCCCTGAACGGCCTGCGCATCGGTATCACGATCGGACTGCGTGCCCCCGACGAAAGCCTGTGGATCAACGGCATCAAGCAGAACGCGTTGTTTCTCGCGAAGCTGCTGATGGCGTCGCCGCACGGCTACCGCGTCACGCTGGTCAACACCACCGATGTGCCGCTCACGGACGCGCTGCCGTGGGATCGCAACGTATTCGACACGCGCGCGTTCGACGACATGAAGGATTCGCTCGACGTGGTGATCGAGCTCGGCGGCCAGGTCAACGGGGAGCAGACGGCCTACCTGAAGGCGCGCGGCGCGAAGCTCGTCAGCTACTGCTGTGGTGTCGAGTACATCAACGTGATGGAGTCGATGCTGTTCGGCCGCCGGCTGTGGGATTCGCTGTTCATCAACCGCGGCTACGACGAGGTGTGGGCGATTCCGCAGATCGCGCCCTCGTCGCTGCCGTTCCTGCAGTCGCTGCGCCGCTGCCCGGGGCGCGTCGTGCCGTTCGTGTGGGATCCGATGTTCCTGAGTGCGCGCGCCGCGCCGCTGCCCGAGCACGGTGAATACCGGCCGCGCAGCGAGCCCGGCAAGCGGCTGACGGTGATGGAGCCGAACCACGACGTGGTGAAGTTCTGCGTGTATCCGATGCTGATCATCGACGAAGCGTATCGCCGCGATCCCGACGCGATCTGCTTCACGCACGTGACGAATGCCGACCGCCTCGCACACGACAGCCCCGAGTTCGTGATGCTGATGAACTACCTCGACATCGTGCGCGCGGGCAAGGCGAGCTTCGTCGGGCGCTTCGATACGCCGCTGTTCCTGGCCGACCTGACCGATATCGTCGTGTCGCACCAATGGTCGAACCCGCTCAACTATTTCTATTTCGACGTGTGCTGGCAGGGCTATCCGCTCGTGCACAACGCGAGCCTCGCGCCCGATCTCGGCTACTACTATCCGGACAACGACGTGCAGCAGGGCGCCGATGCGCTGCTGCGCGCGCTGCATACGCACGATGACGACTGGGAAGCGTATACGCGGCGCCAGCGCGAGATCCTCGGCCGCTATACGTCGGCCAATCCCGCACTCGTCGCCGAATACGACGCGCTGCTGGCGAATCTGGTCGGCGCATCGGCCGCATAAGGCGCGATTTTTCGCGCGACGCACACCGTCGCGCCGAATCCCGCCATCGGGATTGTCCCGCCCTCATGTCTGACGAATGGATGCCGTTAAAAAAGAAACCGCCGAACCCGATCGGTTCGACGGTTTTTGAAGGCACGAATTTGACGGCTCCGAGGGAAGTCCGTCGAAAATCATTTTATAGGTTAACAAGTATTTAAGATTGTTAAAAATGGTCCGGTCGATAATCGTCATATGAATTAAATTGGTATTATTGATTCAATGTGGTTGGATTCCAGGTTGGAAATTCAATAATTCGTTTGAAACAATAAAATTGAATGCTGCGACGATCGAATGACGTGCGGCGGCCGATTTTCGACCCGGGAAAAACCGGGTGGCCGGCCACCTGGGCGCGCTTGGCAGCGGGCAAAGACACAAGACTTTCCGGGCCGGTATTTATCTGATTAATTGATAATTTCCTGATTTCCTGATTTCCTGATTTCCTGATTTCCTGATTTCCTGATTTCCGAGATCCGTAAGTTGCGAGGAAATCGAGTCGGATCGGGTTGTTTAGGTGCGACGAATAAACAGTATCTGGGTCGGGGGTTCCGTAATTTGCGTTAATGTGACCTGTCGCACATTCGGTATCGTGCACACATGGTGTATTTCCAGTAACTGAATATCGTTGAAAAATATCGAATTTGACGGCGCGCCGAAGCGAAAAGTACGCTCCCGGAAAAGATCGACATAACAGGATAGGCCGGGTAGGCGGCGGAGCGCGTCATGGTCGGCTTGCTCCGCATGTTTGTTGAGGTCGAGCCGTGATTGGCGGCTCGCCATTTGCCGGAGCGCCGGATGAATGCGGTCGAAGCTCGCCAGGAGGCGAATCGGGAAGCGAATCGTGACGAAATCTATCTCGTGTTCGGCACCCCCGACGATCATCCCGACCTTGCGTCGGTACGCAGTTTCGTGGAAAGCCGGCTCGGGTTCGCACAAGAGCCCGTGTGCCGGGCCGACCTGTCGGGTGGTGTGCTGTACCAGGAATGCCTGGCGCGATTGCGGTGGGGTGAGCGTGATGCGCTGCCGCCGGTCGCGTTCCTGCCGCGCCTCGAGGCGCTCGGGCTGATGCGGTGGTTCGACCGGCTCGTGGTCGGCCGGACGATCGACGCGCTGCGTGCCGATCCGGCTGCCGTCTACGGCTGCAACGTGGCGGCGGCGAGCGCGGTGGTCGACGACGCGTGGCTGGCCATCTTCAGGCGGCTCGAGCGCGAGCCGTCGGTCGCGGCGCGCCTGGTGGTCGAGATCACGGAGACGGGGCCGCTGAATCCCGTCGCGGGGCGCTCGTTCGTGAACCGCTTCCAGCAGGCCGGGTGCCGCATCGCGATCGACGATTTCGGTGTCGGCTTCAGCGCATTGAACAACCTGGTGGTCGGCAATCCCGACATCGTGAAGCTCGACCGGTCGATCCTGTCGATGATCAAGCGCAACGCGATCGGGCGTTACCAGTTCCGCCGGCTGATCGCGTTCGCGCATGAAGGTGCGCGACACGTCGTCGTCGAAGGCGTGGAGAGCGAGGGCGACCGGCAGATCATCGTGGATGCCGGCGTCGCCTGGGCGCAGGGCATCCGTTTTTCGTGGCGGTCGCCGGCCGCCGCGTGACGGTGTGGGAACAGGCGAGGTGGCGTGCATGATGCGCGCCGATGTCGGGCGTGATCGGCGCGTGGCCGGAATGAATCGCAAAGGGGCTGAGCATGGCAGGGACGAAGGCCGGAGGCGGAACGGGCACGCAGGCGGCCGGTGCGCGCGACCTCGTCGCGATCACCGAGCTGGCCGACATGCTGTGGCAACTGGGCGCGGAATCGACCGATGTGCCGATCGACGTCGCGCCGTATCTCGACGGCCTGACAGCCATTGCGCGCCGCATTCAGCGAATGAAGCCGCTCGACGCCGGCGGCCGCGAGCTGGCGGCGCGGCACTATTACGCGGCCGTCATCGCGGGTGCGTGCGGCGACGATTCGGCCATCGCGCGTGGCGTATCCGACGGCCTCGTCAGGCAATCCGGCGGCGCCAGCCGGCCGGTGGCGCATTGCTTCGCGGTGCTCGCGCGGATGGGGCGGCGGCATGGCCGCACGTTCGCCGCGCAGAGCGGTGATCGGGTGCTGGTCTAGCGCCCGTTCACGCCAGTCACGGGCCCTGGCGCAGCGCGAGACGCGCGCCCCGCGTCGACATCGTCCGCACGCCGCGGCCCCCGATCCGCATCCCGTCGATCAATCCTTCCCGAATCCGCCGAGCACGAACGCCATCGCGCGGTCGACCGCGTCGTCCCATTGCCCGACGCGCGCAGCGCGCACGATCCGGATGCCCGGATAGAGCGCGGTGCGCGAGCCGGTTTCCCAGCGCGCGTCGGCTTTCGGGCTGAGCAGCAGCACGGCCGGCACGCCGAGCGCGCCGGCGAGATGGATGTGCGCGGTGCAGGTGGTCACCACGGCATCCAGCGCCAGCATCAGCCCCGCCAGGTCGCTGAAGTCGCCGATCGCGTGATGCGGGAACGTCACCGGCAGGTCGGATTGCTCGGACTGCGCGGACAGGTCGCGGTTGATGCAGTACGCGGCGTGGCCATGCATCCGCGTCAGCGGCGCGAAGTCGCGCAGGCTGGCCGCGCGATGGAAGCGCGCGTCGCTTTCGTCGCGTCCGCGCCAGTTGAGCCCGATGCGGCGCGTGCCGGCGGGATGGCCGTCGCGCGACACGCGTTCGCGCCACGCGGCCGCGTGCTCGGGCGGGCACGACAGGTAGGCGGCCGCCGAGCCTGCGGGCGCCGGCGCGTAGCCGAACTGCGCGGCGAGCATCAGGAACGAACACCAGTAGTCGTGCGCGAGCGGCGACGTGTCGACCCATGCGCCATGTGCGCCGACGAATTCGAAGTGCGGGAACGTGTGACGCAGCAGGCCCGTCAGCGCGTCCGGCACGACGACGGTCACGCTCGTGCAGCCGAGTGCGCCGAGCGCAGGCAGGTAGCGCGCGTACTGGAGCTGGTCGCCGACGCCGCCGTAGCTGAGCACGAGCAGCCGCTTGCCTTGCAGCGGCTGGCCCTGGTAGAGCCGCTCCGTCGGCAGCCCGAACTAGTTGGCCGTCAGCACGTTTTCGCTGGCGATGGTGGCGCGGGCGGCCTCGTCGCGCCGGCCGGCGCGCAGCAGCAGCGCCGAACGCGCGAGTTCGATACGCCCGCGCGTCGCGTCGGGCAGGGCGGCAGGATCGCCGAAGCGTTCGAGCGCCGCGAGCCCGGCTTCGGGTGCGCCGGCGAAGCCGTAGCACGACGCGAGCTGCAGCGCGATCGCATCGTCGTCGAGCCCGCGGCCGCGCGCACGCTGCCAGCGGTCGATTGCATGGCCCCATTCGCCGCGCGACTCGTGGTCGAGTGCGAGATTCCAGTTCGTTTCGGGCGCCTCGGCGTCGGCGGTTGTCGCTGTCGCTGCCGGGAGCGCCGTATCGTTTTCCGCCGTCGATGTGACGGCGAGCGGTTCGCCCGAGATGATCAGCTTCTGCCGGTCCCAGCGCGGGTTCGGCACACACAGCATGTTCAGGCCGTCGATCCGGTAGAACGTATAGTCGAGGCCGGCGAACGTGGCGATGATCGGCGCCTCGCCGACTTTCCAGTATTCGATCCAGCACCACGGCAGATGCGTCTCGATCAGCCGGCGCGCGCCGCGCAGCGCGTCGATCTCCATCCCTTCGATGTCGAGCTTCAGGAAATCCAGCCGAGGCAGCCCGAGCGAGTCGAGCCGCACGACGGGTGTCGGCGTGCCGCCGTCGGCCTGCCCGTCGACGAGCGAAACCTGGCCGAAGTCGGCTTCCTGTCCGTAATCGACGTCGGGCACCTTCATCGTCCCGTTGGCGCTGGCGAGCCCCATGTTCAGCAGATGGACGTTGTCGAGCTGGTTGAGCGCGACGGTGCCGCCGAGCGCATGGAACAGCGTGCGCTGCGGCTCGAACGCATACACGCGGCCGCCGCGCGCCCGCAGCCGGTGCGCGATCGGCACGCACACGAGCCCTGCATTTGCGCCGCCGTCCACCGCGATCGCATCGTCCGGCAACTGGTCGATTACGTGCAGGATCGTGTCGAGCTCGTCCTGGATGTGCGGCCGGCCGGTCTTGATCAGCGCTTCGGCCTGAAACGCGCAGTGCCGGTTGATGACGAACGGGCCGTGGATCGAATCGATCACGACGAAATTGCGGACGGTCTGATTCATGGGCGGGGCGTGTGCGAAGGAGGTCAGCCGAGTGCGCGGCCGTCGAACAGCTGCCGGATCTGCGCGGAATATGCGTGGACGTTGTGCTCGGCGAGCGTGTCGACCTGGTGCAGGCAGCGGCGGGCCGCGGCCGCGTAGTCGTCGAGCCGCCCGTCGTGCGTCTGCGCGGCGGTCGCGATCGCACGCGCCGCATCGAAGATCTCGAAGTCCGGGTAGTAGTAGCCGACGTCGCGCAGGAACGGCGAGTTGTGCACGAGCGGATAGTTGCCGTACAGCGCGTCGTACAGCAGGTAGTTGAGGCCGTTTTCCCAGTGATGGGACACGACGATGTCGGTGTGATGCGCGGCCCATGCGACGAACGGCGCGCGCACGTCGGCGGTGGCCTTGCCGTCGCGCACCATCTCGAGCCCGAGCGCGAGATGCTTGAAGGCGACGTTTTCCTTCTTGTCGAACGTGTTGGTCATGAACACGTGCTCGACGAGCTCCGGATGCTCGACGTAGCACGCGTTCGCGGCGAGCATCGGCACGATCGCGCTCTTCACGACGTTCAGGTTCGGTTCGAAGAACGCGATGCGCTTCGCGGTGCCGTGATTGCGATAGCCGAAGCGCACTTTCAGTTCAGGATCGGCGTCGAGGCTGCGTTCGATGAAATACGGCGACCAGATGTGCGGCAGCTCGATCACCGGCGCGCGATAGACGGCCTGGAAATACGCCGCGCACGTGTGCATGTGCTGCGGGTTGGTCCAGATCTCGTCGAACTGCACGCGGTTCGGGTTCGGCCGCCACTGATTCTTCTCGAAGTTGATCGTCTCGACCGCGATCACGTAGTCGTTGCCGAAGCGGTACGACACGCACTTGCCGCCGCGCCGGCGCACGGCATCCGTGTGGGTCTGATCGACGAACGCATTCATCTCGATCAGCAGGTCGGTCTGGTGGACGACGGCCGACAGCGGCCGCAGCGCGTCGCCGAACGCGTCCATCATCAGCGCTTGCGGATAGTCGGTGATGCCGTCGTCGTGCGCGAGCCAGACCTCGCCGATCAGCGGCGACTGCTTCAGCAGCATGTACAGGAACACGCAGTGCTGGTTCGCGCCGTTGTACCAGATCGACTGCGTCGCGTCGCGCTGCACGTTCATCGTTATCGCGACATTGAGTTTCATCGGATGCTCCGTCGGGGCGCGGCGCGCGGTTTATTGCGCGAAATTCTGCGACTGGCGCGGCACGTAGCCCGTCAGGTGCCAGCGGCCGTCATCTTCGAGTCGGAAGCTCAGCGTCTCGTAGACCGTCGCGCCGCTCGTCAGCGTGGTCGTGTAGTCGACGTTCGCGTAAAGCCCGTCGGGCGTCGTCGCCGCATTCGTGTAGCGGATGCGCGTGACCTGCGCCCAGCCGCGACGGCTGACCGTGCCGACCGACTGGCGTGCATGCTGCATGTCGGCCGCGAACTGGTCCTGCTTGATGCGCGCCTTCACGAACGGGGCCGCGTCGGTCCACACCGCGCCGTACTGGCCGGCATCGAGCTGCTTGAACACCGCATCCGAGTCGCGGAGCAGCGCGTCGGCCGATTCGCCGGCGGATTGCGCGTGCGCGCCGATCGCGATCGAAGCGACGGCGCAGCCGATCAGCCATTTGGCGCGGGTGAGGGGCGGGCGTGCGTTCATGTCGGAGTCCGGAACGGGCGGCGGGTCACGCGTCGCGATAGAGGGTGGCGATCGCGTCCGTGTACGCGGCGACGTTCTCGGGGTTGTAGATGCTGACGGCGCTGAGCACGTGCTTCGACTGCTCGCGGTACGCCTCGAGGTTCGCGTCGTGCTCGGTGAACGCCTTCAGCAGTGCGCGGCCGCCGGCCTGGCA
Source organism: Burkholderia sp. HI2714 (assembly GCF_002223085.1). Taxonomy (NCBI): domain Bacteria; kingdom Pseudomonadati; phylum Pseudomonadota; class Betaproteobacteria; order Burkholderiales; family Burkholderiaceae; genus Burkholderia; species Burkholderia sp. HI2714. Next base: position 29,516 of record NZ_NKFM01000037.1, read on the forward strand.
GTCGAAGTCCGGATAGAAATACCCGGCCTTGCCGAGGAACGGCGAGTTGTGGATCAGCGGATAGTCGCCGTACAGCAGCTCGTAGTACAGGTAGTTCTGCGCGTTTTCCCACGTGTGCGACACCACCGCATCGCCGTACGCGGCCATGAACTCGTACACCGCATAGCGGCTTTCGAACGTCGTGATCCCGTGGTTCACGATGTCGAGGCTCTTCGCGAAGTGGACGAACGTCGCATGTTCCTTCAGGTGCAGCGTGTTGCACACGCGCACGAACTCGAGGAAATCAGGCTTGGCCCGATACGCTTCCTCGGCCACCAGCATCGGGATGACGCTCGTCTTCACCATGCAGATGTTCGGCTCGAACATCGTCACGCGCCAGCGCGGCTTGCCGGGCTCATAGCCGAACGACAGCCCGGCGCCGAGCGTCGCGCGCGCCTTGTCGAACAGCACCGGGTGCCAGATGTGCGGGACGATCGTGACGGGCGCGCGCAGGCCCGTCTGGTAGTAGTGCAGGCACGAGCGCTCGAACTCGGGGATCGTCCACACGGCGTCGTACGGCGCGCCCGAGAACAGGAAGCCCGACGGCTTGTCGAACATCGCGCGTTCGATGTCGATCACGTAGTCGTTGCCGACCCGCATCGTGACGACCTTGCCGCCGCGCTCGCGGAACGCGCGCAGGTAGTCGGCGCCGAACTGCGCGCTCATTTCGATCAGTACGTCGCAGCGCTGCAGCGCTTCGTCCATCGACAGCAGCGGCACGTCCCATTCGCCGAGCATCATCTGCGGATCGGCGACCTGTTCGCCGCCGTTCACCATCACGGCTTCCGCGACGAGCGGCGACTGGCGCAGCAGCAGGATCAGCAGCAGGCAGTTCTGGAAGATGCCGTTTTCCCACAGCGACTGGCCGGCGCCGCGCACGAACAGCGACACGCCGACGACGAGACGCTTGCCCTCGCCGGGCGCTTGACGGGCATTGGAGTCCGACATGCGTATGCTCCGGTTCAGGCGACCAGACGCGAGACGAACGCGTCGAGGTTCGCGGGGTTGTCGATCGAGACCGACTGCAGCAGCCGGCCGGCCTTCGTGCGGTAGTCGTCGAGGCGTTCGTCGTGATGCAGCCAGGCCTCGAGCAGCGCGCGGCCGCCTGCGGCGGAATCGAAGTCCGGGTAGTAGTAGCCGGCGTCGCCGATCAACGTCGAGTTGTGGATCAGCGGGTAGCCGCCGTACAGCACGTCGTAATACAGATAGTTCTGCCCGTTTTCCCAGTGATGCGACACGACCGCGTCCGCATGGCGCGCCATGAAGCCCGGCAGGTCGAGGCGCGGCTCGAAGGTCGCCTTGTGCTGGCGCACGAGGTCGAGGCTGTTCGCGAAGTGCACGAAGGTCGGATGTTCCTTCATGTGCAGCGCATTCACGACGAACATGTGCTGAACCGCGTCCGGGCGCGCACGGTAGAACTCGTCGCACGCCAGCATCGGGTAGTGGCAGGACTTGGCGACCGAGATGTTCGGTTCGAGCATCGCGAGGCGCCATGGGCGGGCGCCGGGCTGATAGCCGAACGTCGCGCCTTCCGCGGCGAGCGCGGTGATGCGGCGCTCGAGGAAGTACGGCGACCAGATGTGCGGCATCAGGTGGACCGGCGCGCGCAGGATGGTCTGCAGCATCGGCGCGGCCGTCTTGTCGTATTGCGGCAGCAGCCACACTTCGTCGAACGGCGCGCCGTTGAAGATGTGCCCCGACGGTTTGCCGAAGATCGGGGTTTCGCACAGGCCGGCATACACGTGCCCGCAGAAGAACGCGGCGATTTTCTTGCCGAGCGCCTTCATGTGCCTGAGCCATTCCACCGGCAGCTGCGCGCCCATTTCGATCACGACGTCGAGTTCGTGCGTGACGTCGGAGGGCTTCACGAGCGGGATGTCGAGGCCGTCGAGTTCGAGGCCGGCCGGCAGCGCGCTGGCGTCGCCGCCGTTCAGGAAGTAGACGGGGCCGACGCGATCCGAGCGCTTGAGCATCATCGCGAGGAACGCGATGTTCTGGTGTATGCCGTTTTCCCAGATCGCCTGGCCGTCGCGCGCAAACAGCGAGATGCCGACCGCCGGCCGTTGCTTGCGGGTGCCGCCCGAGGCGGCTTCATTGATGTCCGTCACCGGTTGGTTTCCTCTGCGGCGTCGTGCGTCCGGGCATCGCGTCGAGCGTCTGGCCTGGAAGCGGCGCGCCGTGGATTGTCATGGTTGCATGTGCGCCGGTGCGCCGCGGCGGGCGAATCGGGCGACCTGGTTCGCGAGGGCGGCAGCCGGTTTCCGGCGTGTCGTCGCGCACGCCTGGCACGGCGTGCGATTCGGGCAGGCTGCCCCGGCGACTGTCTGCGGCGATTGTGGCACGGAAACCACCGGTTTTGGCGGGGCGTGACGAACTTTGACATAGCCGTCGGCCAACGGAAACGGGCGCCGGCGAAGCGGCGCCCGGGCGGTCCGGCGGCGGTCGGGTGCGGGGCCGGCGCGGCGCTGGCGGCCGGCCGGACCGGGGCGCCGCGCGCGGCGGCGGCCCGCTCAGTGCTGCAGGCGGATTTCGACGCGGCGGTTGCTGGCGCGGCCTTCCGGCGTCGCGTTGGACGCGACCGGATCCGCCTTGCCGCGACCGGTGACCGTCAGCGAGTCGGTCTTCAGGCCGTGCGCCTTCAGGTACGCCGCGACGGATTCGGCGCGGCGCTTCGACAGCGCGAGGTTGTAGTCGTCGCTGCCCACCGAATCCGTAAAGCCGGTGACGCTCACCTGCGAGTACGTGTGGTCGGCGCGCTCGCTCAGCAACCGGTCGAGCGATTCGCGCGCGGTCGGGGCGAGCGTCGCGTGGTCGGTCGCGAACAGCGCATCGCCCGACAGGTTCACCTGTTCGACGACGGCAGCCGCCGGCGTGGCGGCCGATGCCGCTTCGGCCGGCGCCGCGCCGCACTGGAACACGAGCGTCGCGGGATCGGATTTGTCGCGCAGCGCGCGGGCCGAGTCGACGGCGCGCACCGGCTCTTCGCCGCAAATCTTGCGGGCGGCCTTCATGCAGGTCTGCGGGCCCGACAGCAGGCCGTGGCAGTCCACCTGGAAGGTCCGCACGCCGTCGCGCGGCTGCAGTTCGGAGGCGCTGAAGGTCGGGCCGGATGCGGTCGAGCACGCGGCGAGGGCCGTTGCGGAAAGTGCGAGCGCAAGAGCGAGTTTGTTCACGGTTACATCCTCAATGCTTGGGTTGACTGAAGCCCGCCACGGGTGGCGCGGCGGGCTCGTCCGGCCGTCGGGGCCGCCGCGGGCCGTCCGGCTGGCGAGCCGGGCGGCCTGGCGGCGCGACGCGTTACTTCCACTGGTACAGCATGCCGGCGCCGATCACCTTCTGGCCGCCGCTGAAGCCGCCGTTGATCGACGCCTTCAGGTTCTCCGTGATGCGAGCCTGCATGTTGACCGCCATCGCCTTCTGGCCGAGGAAGGTCGACGTACCCACGCCCATCCCGAAGTTGGCATCGCGATCGAGCTGCGGGATCGATGCCATCGCGCCGACGGCCGCGATACCCTGCTTCGCCATCTGGTCGGTCTGCTGCAGTTGCGAACCCAGCGAGTTGATCTGCGCCTGCTGGCCCGACAGTGCCGTCGACAGCGTCGTCTGCACCTGCGTCAGCTGGTTCACGTTCACTGCGTCGGTGCCTTGCGTACCCGGCGCGACGTTCGTGATCTGGCGCTGCTGCTGGTCGCTGCCGACCGACACCACGTTCGAGCGGCCGCCGTCGTTGGAGCCCGCGCCGATCGCCACCGAGTTCGAACCCGCGGTGACGACCGGAAGGTCGTTGCCCTTGCCGTTCAGGTCGGCGGCGACACCGTTGTTGTTGTTGGAGCGAATCGTGTTGTTGTTGATCGTCGTCGACAGCGAGTTCAACGTGTTGTTGATGTTGGTCACGCCGGTCGACAGCGAAGCCACGTTGCTGTTCGTCGTGCTCAGGCCGGTGGACAGCGAGCCGATGCCGGTCGAGGTCGACGTCGACAGCGAGTTGACGTTGCTGTTCGTCGTGCTCAGGCCCGTCGACAGCGAGTTGATCGCGGTCGACGTCGACGTGGACAGCGAGGCCACGTTGCTGTTCGTCGCGCTCAGGCCGGTGGACAACGAGTTGATGCCCGTCGACAGCGACGCGACGTTCGACGCGGTCGACGTCGACAGCGTGTTGATCGCGTTGTTCGTCGCGTTGAGCTGGCTGCCGTTGATCGCGTCCGTGCTGCTGGCCGAGATCCGGCCTGCGGCGACGTTCGTGATCTGGCGTTCCTGGCCCGGTGCGCCGACGCTCACCACGCCGACCGGCGAGCCGCCTGCGAAGGGGTACGTGACGCCGCCGATCGTGGCGCTCGACGTCGGGTTCGCGGCGCTCGTGACCGAGTTCGCGCCGAGTGCGATCGAGTTGGCGACGTTGGCCTGTGCGTTCGTGCCGAAGGCGAGTGCGTCGGCGGCGGTTGCCTTCGCTGCCGAGCCGTACGCTTGTGCGCCGGTGGCGCTTGCCGTGGCCTGGTTGCCGAGCGCGATCGTGTTGTCCGCGGTGGCCTGGTTCGAGCTGCCGAGTGCGAGCGCGCTCGCGCCGTTGGCCGTGTTCGCGTTGCCGAGCGCCACTGCGCCGTTGCCGGTCGCCGTGTCGTTCGCGCCCATCGCCACCGCGCCGGTACCCGTTGCGATGCTCGGGTCGCCGATCGCGACCGCGCCGTCGCCGGTTGCCGTGTTGCCGGAGCCGATCGACACGGCCTTGCCGCCCGTTGCCGATGCGTTCTGGCCGATCGCGACCGCGCCCGCCGTCTGCGCGTTCGAGCCGTCGCCGACCGCGACGCTGCTGGTGCCTGCCGCGCTGGCGTTCACGCCGGCTGCGAGGGCGTTGGTGCCCGTTGCGCCCGTGTTGTCGTAGTTGGCTTGCTGCACGCCGTTGTCGTTGACGCTGTAGTAGTGCGTCTTCGCGGCGTTGATCGCGGTCGAGGTCGAGGTCGACAGCGAGGTGATCGAGCTGGTCGCCGACGACAGGCCCGTCGAGGTCGAAGTCGACAGCGACGTCATCGAACTATTCGTCGAGCTGAGGCCCGTGGACAGCGAACCGATCGAGCTGTTGGCCGACGAGAGGCCGGTCGAGGTTGAGGTCGACAGCGATGTCACCGAACTATTCGTCGAGCTGAGGCCCGTGGACAGCGAACCGATGGAGCTGTTGGCCGACGAAAGGCCGGTCGAAGTCGAGGTGGACAACGACGTGATCGAGCTATTCGCCGAGGAAAGGCCCGTCGAAGTCGACGTCGACAGCGACGTCACCGAACTATTCGTCGAGCTGAGGCCGGTCGACAGCGAGCCGATCGAGCTGGTGGCTGACGAAAGGCCGGTCGACGTGGAGGTCGACAGCGAGGTGACCGAGCTGTTGGTCGAGCTCAGACCGGTCGACAACGAGCCGATCGAGCTGTTAGCCGAAGACAGACCGGTCGACGTGGAAGTTGACAGCGAGGTGACCGAGCTGTTCGTCGACGACAGGCCCGTCGACGTCGAGGTCGACAGCGAATCGATCGAGCTGTTGGCTGACGAGAGGCCGGTCGACGTCGAGGTCGACAGCGAATCGATCGAGCTGTTGGCCGACGAGAGGCCGGTCGACGTCGACGTGGACAGCGACGTGATCGAGCTGTTGGCCGAGGACAGACCGGTCGACGTGGAAGTCGACAGCGACGTGATCGAGCTGTTCGCCGAAGACAGGCCGGTCGAGGTGGACGTCGACAGCGAGGTGATCGAGCTGTTCGCCGAAGACAGGCCGGTCGACGTGGAAGTCGACAGCGAGGTGATCGAGCTGTTCGCCGACGAAAGGCCCGTCGAAGTCGACGTCGACAGCGACGTCACCGAACTATTCGTCGAGCTGAGGCCGGTCGACAGCGAGCCGATCGAGCTGTTGGCCGACGAGAGGCCGGTCGACGTGGAGGTCGACAGCGAGGTGACCGAGCTGTTGGTCGAGCTGAGGCCGGTCGACAACGAGCCGATCGAGCTGGTAGCCGACGAAAGACCGGTCGACGTGGAAGTCGACAGCGAGGTGACCGAGCTGTTCGTCGACGACAGGCCAGTCGACGTCGAGGTCGACAGCGAATCGATCGAACTGTTGGCCGACGAGAGGCCCGTCGACGTCGACGTGGACAGCGACGTGATCGAGCTGTTGGCCGAGGACAGACCGGTCGACGTCGAAGTCGACAGCGACGTGATCGAGCTGTTGGCCGACGACAGACCGGTCGAGGTCGAGGTCGACAGCGAGGTGATTGAGCTGTTCGCCGACGACAGGCCCGTCGAAGTCGAAGTCGACAGCGACGTCACCGAACTATTCGTCGAGCTGAGGCCGGTCGACAGCGAGCCGATCGAGCTGTTAGCCGAAGACAGACCGGTCGACGTGGAAGTCGACAACGACGTGATCGAGCTGTTCGCCGACGAGAGGCCGGTCGAGGTGGAGGTCGACAGCGAGGTGATCGAGCTATTCGCCGACGACAAGCCGGTCGAGGTCGAAGTCGACAACGACGTCACCGAACTGTTCGTCGAGCTGAGGCCCGTGGACAGCGAACCGATCGAGCTGTTTGCCGAAGACAGGCCGGTCGAAGTCGAGGTGGACAACGAGGTGATCGAGCTATTCGCCGACGACAGACCCGTCGAGGTCGAAGTCGACAGCGACGTCACCGAACTATTCGTCGAGCTGAGGCCCGTGGACAGCGAACCGATCGAGCTGTTAGCCGAAGACAGACCGGTCGACGTGGAAGTCGACAACGACGTGATCGAGCTGTTGGCCGACGACAGGCCCGTCGACGTCGAGGTCGACAGCGAGGTAATCGAGCTATTCGCCGACGACAGGCCGGTCGAGGTCGAAGTCGACAGCGACGTCACCGAACTGTTCGTCGAGCTGAGGCCCGTGGAAAGCGAACCGATCGAGCTGTTAGCCGAAGAAAGACCGGTCGAAGTCGAGGTGGACAACGAGGTGATCGAGCTATTCGCTGACGAAAGGCCCGTCGAAGTCGAAGTCGACAGCGACGTGATCGAGCTATTCGCCGACGAGAGGCCGGTCGAGGTCGAAGTCGACAGCGACGTCACTGAACTATTCGTCGAGCTGAGGCCCGTGGACAGCGAACCGATCGAGCTGTTGGCTGACGAGAGGCCGGTCGAGGTGGAAGTCGACAACGACGTGATCGAGCTGTTTGCCGACGACAGACCCGTCGACGTGGAGGTCGACAGCGAAGTGATCGAGCTGTTAGCCGAGGACAGACCAGTCGACGTGGAAGTCGACAGCGACGTCACCGAACTATTCGTCGAGCTGAGGCCCGTGGACAGCGAAGTGATCGAGCTGTTAGCCGACGACAAGCCGGTCGAGGTCGAAGTCGACAACGACGTCACCGAACTATTCGTTGAGCTGAGGCCCGTGGAAAGCGAACCGATCGAGCTGTTGGCCGAAGACAGACCGGTCGACGTCGAGGTGGACAACGAGGTGATCGAGCTATTCGCCGACGACAGACCCGTCGAGGTCGACGTGGACAGCGACGTGATGGAGCTGTTAGCCGACGACAGGCCAGTCGACGTGGAAGTCGAGAGCGAGGTGATGGAGCTGTTAGCCGAAGACAGGCCGGTCGAAGTCGAGGTGGACAACGACGTGATCGAGCTATTCGCCGACGACAGGCCCGTCGACGTGGAGGTCGACAGCGAGGTGATCGAGCTGTTAGCCGACGAGAGGCCGGTCGACGTCGAGGTCGACAGCGAGGTGATCGAGCTATTCGCCGAGGACAGGCCCGTCGAGGTCGAAGTCGACAGCGAGGTTACCGAACTATTCGTCGAGCTGAGGCCCGTGGAAAGCGAACCGATCGAGCTGTTAGCCGAGGACAGGCCAGTCGAAGTGGAGGTCGAGAGCGACGTGATCGAGCTGTTAGCCGACGAGAGGCCGGTCGACGTCGAGGTCGACAGCGAGGTGATCGAGCTGTTAGCCGACGAGAGGCCGGTCGACGTGGAGGTCGACAGCGAAGTGATCGAGCTGTTAGCCGACGACAGACCCGTCGACGTGGAGGTCGACAGCGAAGTGATCGAGCTGTTAGCCGACGACAGGCCCGTCGACGTGGAAGTCGACAGCGAAGTCACTGAACTGTTGGTCGTGCTCAAGCCCGTCGACAGCGACGAAATGGCGCTGGTCGCGGTGTTGACCTGTTGGGCGACCGAATAGAGTTGGCTGCCGTTGATCGCGTCGGTACTGGTCGACGTTACCTGGCCAGCGGCGACGTTGGTGATTTGGCGCTCGTTGTTGAGGCTACCGACGCTAACGGTGCCGACCGGCGTGGTGCCTGCGAATCCGCCGAACGTGACGCCGCCGACGGTCGCGCTGCTCGTGGCAGTGGCCGTGCCGGTCTGCGAATTTGCGCCGAGCGCCACGGAGTTGCTGTTGCCGGCGGAGGCGCCGTTGCCGATGGCAATGGCATTCTTGGCGCTGGCGACGGCGCCGGTGCCGATGGCGACAGCGTCGGTGCCGGTCGCGGTGCTGTCGGCGCCGGTCGAGTTCGCGTGGAAGTACTTGATGCCCTGGCTGTTGATGTTGTTGATCGCCGAGCCGACGCTGTTCGCGGTCGACGTCGTGCCGTTCGCGTTATAGGTCGTGTACGCCGGTGCGGAAACGGTCCCGGTCGTCGGGTCGTACGTGGACCCGCCGCCGAGTGCCGACGCCGTGCTGGTACCAAGGTTGTTGGTCTTGGTCGTAATCGTGCTCAGGCCGGTCGACGTGGAGGTCGACAGCGAGGTGACCGAGCTGTTGGTCGAGCTCAGGCCGGTCGACAGCGAGCCGATCGAGCTGGTAGCCGACGAAAGACCCGTCGACGTAGAAGTCGACAGCGAGGTGACCGAGCTATTGGTCGAGCTCAGGCCGGTCGACAACGATCCGATCGAGCTGGTAGCCGACGACAGACCCGTCGACGTCGACGTGGACAGCGACGTAACCGAGCTATTGGTCGACGAAAGACCGGTCGACAGCGAGCCGATCGAGCTGGTGGCCGACGAGAGGCCGGTCGAGGCCGAGGTCGACAACGACGTAACCGAGCTATTGGTCGACGAGAGACCGGTCGAGAGCGAGCCAATCGAGCTGGTGGCCGACGACAGACCCGTCGACGTGGAAGTCGACAACGACGTAACCGAGCTATTGGTCGACGAGAGACCGGTCGACAGCGAGCCGATCGAGCTGGTGGCCGACGAAAGACCCGTCGACGTGGAAGTCGACAGCGAAGTGATCGAGCTGTTCGCCGACGACAAACCGGTCGAAGCCGAAGTCGACAGGCTCGTGATGCTCGACGTCGTCGTGCTCGCGACCGAGTAGAGCTGGCTGCCGTTGATCGCGTCGGTGCTGGTCGCCGTGACGAGGCCGGCTGCGACGTTCTGGATGCGGCGCTCGTTGCCCGCCTGCCCGACGCTAACCACGCCGCCTGCCGCGCCCGCGCCCGCGAAGTTGCCGAACGTCTGGCCGCCGATCGTGGCGTTGCTGACGGTGGTGGTGCCGCCGGACGTCGTTGTTGCCGCGCTGGTCGTCAGGGAGTTGTAGCCGAGGGCGACCGATTTGGCGACGCTTGCCGTCGAATTCGAACCGATTGCCGTCCCGTAGGTACCGGACGCCACGGCTGCGGCGCCTACGGCGACCGCACCGGCGGCGCCGCTGGCCGTCGAGCCGTTGCCGAGTGCGAGCGCGTCCGTGCCGCTCGCGATCGAGGTGGCGGCGAAGCTGCCGGAGTTGCCGAGCGAGATCGCGCCGGTGCCGGTTGCTGTCGACGAATTGCCGACGGCGATCGAGCCGTTGGTGCCAGTTGCCACCGCCGAACTGCCGAGCGCCACGGAGCTATTGGTTGCCGTGCTGGTGTTACCGAGTGCAACCGAGCCCGTACCGCTTGCCGAGTTGCCGTTACCGATGGCAACCGCGCCGTCGCCACTGACCGTCTGCGAGCGACCGATCGCCACGGCACCGCCGGTCGCGGAACCGCTGTTGGCCGTCGTGCCGGACGAGCCGATTGCGACGTTCTGGCCCGTCGCGCCGGAGATGACGCCGTCACCTTGTGCGATGCCATATGCCCCATTGACGGTCGCGCCGCGGCCGAGTGCGATACCCGACGTGGCGGTCGATGCGACGGACGACTGTCCGCCGATCGCGATGCCGTCCGAGGCGGCCGACTGCGCGCCCTTCGTTGCGTTGCTGCCGATTGCGATCGAGCCCGCGCCCGACGCGAGCGTCGAGTTTGCCTGCGAGAGCGGCGTCGTGCCGTTGCCGCCCGCGCCGCCGATCGCGACCGAGTTCAGCGCGCTCGCCGTCGAGCCGAAGCCGAGTGCGGTTGCACCGGCGCCGCTGGCGGTGGTTTCGAGGCCGGCCGCGACGCCCCACAAGCCGGCCGACGACTGCATCCCGGTGGCAACGGCGCCGTTGCCGGTCGCCTGTGCGAATGAGCCATATACCGTGACACCGGTCCAGCCGTTGCCGTTGGAGTTACACCCGGCCACGACCGAATACGTACCGGAGCCGTCGCCGGCCTGGTTTTGCGTGCCGCCCGGGTTCACGCGGCCGACCGCGCCGTTGCTGCCCGTAAAGCAGGTCTGCTGTGTGTTGAGCGTATTGGCCTCGGCGAGCCCCGGCAGGCTGATCGCCAGCGCTGCGACAGCAGCGACCACGACAGCCGACTTGTTCGGCTTGCCCCGTGCCGAATCGTGTTCCGATGCCGCGACCCAGGCGCCAAGTGCTTCGTTCCAGATCGAGCGGTATGTGCGGTTCATGTCCTGCTACCTCCAAATGTGCACGCCACACACCGGTCTCTTTTGTTAGAGGAATACTCCGTGCGCTCGCGCGAATCTCAAAATTGATGGGCGGAGTTTATTGGAGGAGGATTTTTTGGATTGATAAAAAGTGACAAATAGAGCGTTTTGAAAGTTAAAGGATGGTTAATAAGTCGTGTTTTGATGTATCCGCTCGGAATGTATTTGAAAGTTGCAAGAATGTTTAGTGCAGGGTTTGAAGCTTCCGCGCGCCTCGTGATTTTTCTTATAAAAATCATGGAGTTGCGTTGGTTTTGTGCGGTGGATTACACAACGGCGATGCTCAATCGTAAGACGAATGAAATAGCAAACGTTTGCGAGAGAAGTATTTCTTTCATCGATGTAATGTTTGTTGGGGTGCCGGAGGATAATATGATTGACATCTTGTTAATTTGTTAATTAAAGATTTGATGGCTGATTTTATATTGATTTTATCGGTTATCTTTAAATCGATTTAATTTGAAATATCGAACATCGGACTATGCTGATCTGCGCATCTGGTCCGCTGCGATGGCCCGCGAGACGGGCGTTTCGGGCCGGTTGGCTCGTCGAATTTGTAAAAAAGTGCTACAACGAGGTGGGCCGGACCGCCGTCATTCATCTTTCGAATTTGTCCTATTGACTATTTCGGTGATGGTGACAATCGAGCAGGTTCGGCGACGGGGGCGAATCGGTCAGGCAGACGTGATCTGCGTCGACGGTGCGCCTGGCGGCGACAGGTTGCTGAAGAGGCTGTCCGGCATCGGTGGCGACGTCGCCGAATCGTCAAATCCCGGGTGTGACAATTTGTCCGCGCGCGCCGAAGCACTGAAGAAAAAAGGGCGGGAGTGAATGTGTCCGGTGCGCCACATCCGGCAGGTCGATGCAGGTCGGTGAGGCTCACACCGCACGCGAAGGGTCGGCCTCGAGCGAGCGGCGGGCAGGATAGCCCCCCGTGATGCGGCTCGTCATGGAAGTGCAACGAACGCGCAGCGACGTTCGAACGCGACGCAGCGGCGGGCCGTCGAACGGGACGGATGCCTCGATCGTCGCGTACTGCTCGTTGCGCGGCCGGATGCTGGCGATGCCGTCGCCGACATCCGGATCCCGGTGGAATTCAGCGGCCCGAGGTTTCGAGCGTCAAGGAAGGCGTTGCCCGGTTGCCCGATCGGACAACCGAGGCAACCGGGGGCAACCGGACTTCTACCCGGCGCGGCAGCCTTACTTCTTGAGAAACCGCAGCGCGAACCGCGCCATGCGCGGCACGAACATCGGGCGCAGCAGGCGCTTGTCGTAGCCGGCCATCCGCCGGTCGTTCTCGGCGAGGCACAGTTCGATCAGCTCGCGCGGATTGAGCGCGTCGCCGATATCGGCGGTGCCGGTTGCCGGGAAGTTCGCGTCACGAGCGACGCCGTCGGAATCGATGCCGCGCGCGATGCCGATGCGCTCCCGGATCAAATGCACCCACACGGCCGCGACCCGCGCGAAGAACCACGGCCGGCGCCACCACGGGAGCGAGCGCCAGTACCACGCGTACCAGTTCACGAAGAACAGGATATGGCGGCCTTCTTCCTGGATCACGGGCTCGAAGGTGTCGACGAGTTCGGGCGGGAAATAGCCGGAGCGCTGCGCGGAACGGAACAGGCCGAACGCGAAGAAGCTGTCGATGCATTCGCTGAAGCCCGTGACGATCCACCACCACTCGGGATCTTTCGGCGCAGGGTAGGCGGGCTCGGGGGCGAGCCGGATGCCGTATGCCGCGACGAGCTTCGACAGTACGACCTTGTGGCGCGCTTCCTCGCCGCCGTCCATCTCGAGCGCGCGGCGCAGCAGCGGATCGCCGATCGTCGCCGCATAGGTCGCCACGCGGATCGATGCGCGACCTTCGGTCTGCACCGCGATGTCCCAGATCGGCAGCGACGTGAGCCGTTTGAGCTCGGCGGGTGTGAGCGCCGGCCAGTCGATCACTGCCGGCTTGTACGGATTGTGTGTGTCGAGCAGCATGCGGCAGAACATCTGCATATGCGCATCGGAACCGATCCGGACCGGACCTTGCCTGTCGAAGGTCCAGTTGCGCATTGCGTGATCTGCTGCTGCATGCTCTTCCTGCAGCGTGTCACTCATGGCTGTTGTTATGCGATTACGGGTCGAAAGATTCTTGCATAGCTTCCGTAAACGCGTATTTTCGAGCGGCCATGTGCACGCCGGCGAGGCGTGCATCACGCGTTCGTGTCGACCCAGAGGCGGCCCCAGCGGGATGCGTAGGCCAGCGCGTGCTCTTCCTCGAAGAAGAAATCGATTGCGTCGAACGAAACGGCGCGCGGCGACGGGCCGCCGCTCGCCTTCTCGATCGTCAGGTTGGCGGCGAACAGCCCGTTCGGCAACCGGGCGGCAGCGGGGGCGACTTCGTAGCCCTTGTAGCGGATCGTACGGTTCATGGCGTGCGCGGAGAAAGTTCGGAGGTTCAGCGTACGAAAACCCGCCCGCGGCGTGAACCAATCTTTCGGCCAATGCAAATCACGCGGCGGGCTGAATCGTTATCGGCACGAGGGGCGCGGAAGGGCAGGCGGGAAGCAGCGTCGGCGTGCACGGCGCGTGGCCGTTGGTCCGAATGGGCACCGCCCGCGCCGGCGATTGGCGTCGGCCGGCGCGGGCGGTGGAAGGCGGGGAAATTACTGGTTGGCGATCTTCAGCACGGGCGCGAGTGCGTCGACCGAGGCCGCATGCGAGGCCGCGCGATGCGATGCGAACGCCAGCGCGAACTCGGCTGCCTGCGTGCCGACCGTCTCGAGCTGCGCGACGACCTTCGGATCCGAGCAGCTGTCGGCGCTGTCGAAGCGCGTTTCGAGCGTGTTCACGGTCGCTCCGAACGGCGTCGGCCAGCCGCGCAGCGCATGCACGATCGAACGCAGCGACGTCAGCACGGTGCCGGCCGCCTGCCAGCCGTAGGCGGTAACGATCAGGCCGACCGCGCGGCCGTCGAGATACGGGCGATCGTCTGCGCGCAGTTCCTCGAGCGTGTCGAGCGCGTTCTTCACGAGGCCGGAGACGCCGCCGTGATAGCCGGGCGTCGCGATGATGATGGCATCGGCCTGGCGCACGGCGTCGATCAGTTCGCGCTGCGCGTCGGTCAGCGTCTTGTGTTCGGGCGCGTAGTGCGGCAGCGTATGCAGGAACGGGCCGTCGAACAGCCGCGTGCGTGCGCCGGCCGCCTGCGCGCCGCGCAACGCGAACGACAGCGCGCGTTCGGTCGACGACGCTGCCCGGGTGGTACCGCCAATGCCGACGACGAACGGGCGGCGGTGTTGATCGAATGCAGTCAAGGGGCGCTCCTTGGGGATGGCTTGCCCGGCTAAGCACAGGCTTAAAACCAGATGGTAACGACCCCGCCGCCACTCTGAAAACGACTTTTCGTTCTATCGATATGCCGCGCGGCAGGGGCAATCGTGTGCGCGGTCGCCCAGATCGATAGCAGAAATGCTTGGTTGGGACGGCGGGCGGCGGTCGATAAGATGGGCCCGTCTCCTCCATGATGTCTCTACTGACATGGGTTGGCCCCGCCGCGCGGATGCAGGCGGGGCTTTTTTTCGTCCCGGTCAGGAAAAGGGGGCCGATGTGCCGGGCCGTTGCCCGTCGCCCGTTACCCGTTACTCGAACACCGGCCGGAAGAAGCTGCGCTCGTAGCTGACGATGCAGCGTGTTTCCTCCGCGTAGCGGAACGCGGCCTGGCAGGCCGGATCGTCCATCGAGCGTTCGCGGTAACGCTCGTATTCGGCGAGGCTCGGGAACGAGAACATCGCGAGCGCGATGTTGTTCGCCCCTTCGGACGGCAGGAAGTAGCCGTGATGCGTGCCGCCGAATTTTTCGACGAGCGGAATCCACATCTTGCCGTACGTTTCGAACTGGTCGAGCTTGTACGGATCGATGACGTAGCGAAGGTGGCAGGTGATCATGAGCGCGCTCGAAGCGGGGAGGATCCAGCGAGTCTGGATGGCGCCGCCGCATGTGTCAACGACACATGCCGACGCGTAATCCGGCCACGAGATGCGTTGCTTGCGCAAACAACGATCGGCGCGCTTTCATCTGTTCGCAACGACCCACGCAGCGCGGCGGCTCGCACCGTTACGCGCGTCTCTCCCGCGTGCATTTCCCCAAACTTTTACGACATTTTTTCTTGCGAGGGTGGCTGGCGCGCTCATAGACTTCGGGCATCCCAACCACGGAGCAAGGCAATGTCGATACCCTGGAACGCGATCGCCGAACACACCCCTGCCGCGCCGCCTTCCGTGTGCGCCGATCGGGTGATCGTGCGGCGTTTCGATCCGGCCTTCGACAGTTATGCACAACTCACGCCGATGCTGCATCGCGCGTTCGCGCGGCTCGGCGCGATGGGACTCAACTGCACGTGCGTCGACCAGAGCGAGGACGTCACGCGCCGCCGCGCGGAAGCGGGCGAGTGCTACGTCGCCGTGTGCGGCGGGCGCGTGATCGGCACGGCCACGCTGTATGCGACCGATCCTTCGTCGGCGTGCTCGCTGTACCGGCGCGAAGGCGTCGCGAGCGTGCGGCAGGTGGCGGTGGACCCCGATTGCCAGAGTCGCGGGATCGGCGCGTTGCTGCTGTCGTTCGCCGAGCAGTGGGCCGCGCTGCGCGGCTATACGCTGCTCGCACTCGATACGCCGCATCCCGCTTCGCACCTGCTCGCGTTCTACGGCGCGCAGGGTTTCGAGGTCGTCGACGTGATGCGCTTCGACGGCAAGCGCTACGACAGCGCGATCCTTTGCAAGCGGCCTGTCGCGCACCTTGCGCGCCGCGTGTCGCCGGCGTCACGCATGGCCGCGCGCGTGGCGGCCGTGCGGCGTCTTGCGCATGCGTTGCCGTCGCGCGTGGTCGCCGTGGCCCGGCGCGGCCAGCACGTGCGCCGTGGCGCAGGCTGGGCGGCACGACGCGCGGCCGGCGCCGCGAGTTGCCGCTCGTCGCCGTGGCGTCCGCGTCAGCACGGGCGCTACACGTTCGGCTGAACGCCGCGCCCCGGTTCGGGTTCCTGCTTTGCCGCGTAAACGTCGGATGAGCGGAGTGTGGCGCTCCCGCTCGTGTACGGCCCTTGAGACACCCCCGCCGCGCCGCGGCGAAACGGACGTTTACGCGCTTTTTATACCCCGACGCGATCCTTTGCCGCGATCTTCACGCGAACCTTCATAAGATGGTTGCGTGGAAATCGGAAGCCGCACGCGAGCATGCGCGAAGGCCGCCGGCTCGCCTGACCGATGCCGGATGCCGATGCGCGGGCGTGCCGGCAAAAGGAAACCGCCATGTCTCTCTCGCCCATGACAGGTCCGCGCCCAGCGCAGCCCGGCCATCCGCGCACGGCCGTGCGCTCGATGTTCGATCCCGCGCTCGTGCGCCCGGCGATCGCCGATTCGTTCCGCAAACTCACGCCGCGCACGCAGTTCCGCAACCCGGTGATGTTCTGCGTGTACGTCGGCAGCATCCTGACCACGATCCTGTGGATCGCCGCGCTGTTCGGCCAGGCTGAAGCCCCCGCCGGTTTCATCGTCGCGATCGCGCTGTGGCTGTGGTTCACCGTGCTGTTCGCGAACTTCGCCGAAGCGCTCGCGGAAGGGCGTTCGAAGGCGCAGGCCGCGTCGCTGCGCAGTGCGAAACACAACGTGGTCGCGAAAAAGCTCTCGGCGCCGCGTGCGAAGGCGGTCGTCGAAGTGATGGCATCGACCGGCCTGCGCAAAGGCGACGTCGTGCTCGTCGAAAACGGCGACACGATCCCGGCCGACGGCGACGTGATCGAAGGCGTCGCGTCGGTCGACGAATCGGCGATCACCGGTGAATCCGCGCCGGTGATCCGCGAGGCGGGTGGCGATTTCTCGTCGGTGACGGGTGGGACGCGCGTGCTGTCCGACTGGATCGTCGTGCGGGTCGCCGTCAATCCGGGCGAGGCGTTCCTCGACCGGATGATCGCGATGGTCGAAGGCGCGAAGCGCAAGAAGACGCCGAACGAGATCGCGCTGACGATCCTGCTCGTCGCGTTGACGATCGTGATGCTGCTCGCCACCGCCACCCTGCTGCCGTTCTCGACGTTCGCGGTCGAAGCGATGAAGGCCGGCCATGTCGTGACGATCACCGCTTTGGTTGCGCTGCTCGTGTGCCTGATCCCGACGACGATCGGCGGCCTCTTGTCCGCGATCGGCGTGGCCGGGATGAGCCGGATGATGCAGGCGAACGTGATCGCGACGTCGGGCCGTGCGGTGGAAGCCGCGGGCGACGTCGACGTGCTGCTGCTCGACAAGACCGGCACGATCACGCTCGGCAACCGCCAGGCGTCGGCGTTCGTGCCCGCGCCGTTCGTGACCGAGGAAGCGCTGGCCGATGCCGCGCAGCTGTCGTCGCTTGCCGACGAAACGCCGGAAGGCCGCAGCATCGTCGTGCTCGCGAAGCAGCGCTTCAACCTGCGCGAGCGCGACATGCAGGCACTGCACCCGGTGTTCCTGTCGTTCAGCGCGCAGACGCGGATGAGCGGCGTCGATCTGCCCGGCCGTGAAATCCGCAAAGGCGCGGCGGATGCGATCAAGCACTACGTCGAGTCCCACGGCGGCCGCGTCACCCGTGAAGTCGAGGCCGTCGTGACCGACATCGCGCGCCGGGGCAGCACGCCGCTCGCGGTGGCGGAGCGCGTCGACGGCGTTGCCCGCGTGCTCGGCGTGATCGAGCTGAAGGACATCGTGAAGGGCGGCATCAAGGAGCGCTTCGCGGAACTGCGCAAGATGGGCATCAAGACCGTGATGGTGACGGGCGACAACCGGCTGACGGCCGCGGCGATCGCGGCGGAAGCGGGCGTCGACGATTTCCTCGCGGAAGCGACGCCGGAAACCAAGCTCGCGACGATCCGCGAACATCAGGCGGCGGGCCGTCTGGTCGCGATGACGGGCGACGGCACCAACGATGCACCGGCGCTCGCGCAGGCAGACGTGGCGGTCGCGATGAATACGGGTACGCAGGCGGCGAAGGAAGCCGGCAACATGGTCGACCTCGACTCGAACCCGACGAAGCTGATCGAGATCGTCGAGATCGGCAAGCAGATGCTGATGACGCGCGGGTCGCTGACGACGTTCTCGATCGCGAACGACGTCGCGAAGTATTTCGCGATCATCCCGGCCGCGTTCGCGACGACGTATCCGCAACTGCGCGTGTTCGACGTGATGCATCTCGCGTCGCCGGCGTCGGCGATCCTGTCGGCGGTGATCTTCAACGCGCTGATCATCGTCGCGTTGATCCCGCTCGCGCTGAAGGGCGTGCGCTATCGCCCGCTCGGCGCCGCGCCGCTGCTGCGCCGCAACCTGCTGTTGTATGGCCTCGGTGGCGTACTGTTGCCGTTCCCGTTCATCAAGTTGATCGACATGGTGCTGGTGGCATGCGGATGGGCCTGAGCATGGGCGCGCACCACGCACCGGACGAAGGCGCTGCCGCATGAGCGAACCGAACGTCGTCATCGTGATCGTCGACGAAGACAGGTTCATCCGGCATTTCGTCCGTGTCGCGCTGAAGGCCGAGCACATGCACGTCTTCGAGGCCGCGACCGGAGCGGCGGGCGTGGCGGCCGTCGGCGCGCGACGTCCCGACCTGATCGTCGCGGACACGAACCTGCACGACATCGGCGGCACCGACCTGATCCATGCGCTGCGCGCGTGCTCGGCCGCGCCGCTGATCGTGCTGTCGGCACTGAGCGCGGAAAGCGACAAGGTGGCGGCGCTCGACGCGGGCGCGGACGACTACCTGACCAAGCCGTTCGGCGCCGCCGAGCTGATCGCACGGATTCGTGCGCACCTGCGGCGGCAAGCCGGCGGCGGGCGCATCGATGCGGCGTGCATCCGCTTCGGCGACGTGACCGTCGATCTCGGCGATCGCCAGGTGTTGCGCGGCGGGGCGCGCGTACATCTGAGCCCGATCGAATTCCGGCTGCTGGCCGCGCTCGCGCATCACGCGGGCCGGCTACTGACGCACGACCGCTTGCTGAGCGAAGTGTGGGGCGCGGCGCACGGCAAGGATGCGCACTACCTGCGCGTGTATGTCGGCCACCTGCGGCGCAAGCTGGAATGCGATCCGCGGCGGCCCGCGTACATCGTCACGGAGACGGGCGTCGGCTACCGGCTCGACGGTGCGCGATAGCGACGCGCTCAGGGATTCGCGGCCGTCCGCAGCGCGTCGCTCGCCGCGCCGTTCGAACGGCGCAGCTGCGCATCGAATTGCTGCACGCGCAGCGCGACCCGCTGCGCATAGCGCTTCGTGCCGCCGTTGTAGCGCACGAGCGCGGTTTCGACGTCGCCATCCGCATCGTCGAGATAGCCGCGGAAGATCGCCGCGCCGATCCGCACGTTGGTGGCCGGGTCGGAGAGATCCTTCACATGCACGACGAGATCGCGATGGGCGGTGGGCATCACCTGCATCAACCCGCGCGCGCCGGCGACACTGACCGCGTGGCGATCGAAGCCCGACTCGACCGCGATGATCGCGAGCAGCAGTGCCGGAGCAAGCCCGTAGCGATCCGATTCGGTCTGCACCGCGCGGGCGATCGTGCGCGCGTCGGCGTACGCGACGTGAAAGCGGTTGCGCAGCGCGGTGACGATCGTGTCGAGGGTCGGGGGAAGCGAGGGTTCGGGCGTGCTGGCTGCGCTGACCGGCGCCGCTGGCGTGTCGTCGGCATGCGCGGGCAATGCGATCGACAGCGGCAGCACGATCGGGAAGCGCAGCAGAAGGCGCTTCAGCCGCAGGGCCGGGCGCACGCGCGTGCGTGGCAGCGGCCGGTCATACGATGGATAGGTTTCCTGCATGTCGTCGCATCGTGGTTCCGATGCGACGACTGTACGCAGTTATGTATTGCGACCGTCGAAAGAAACCGGCACGCGAGATAAACGGCGCGTAAAGACGGGCGGTGCACGTGGCTGCGCGGCGTCACCCGTCTCGGCCGTGCGTATCGCCGCCGCCTTTTGCGAGGCGCCACGCAATCGTGCCGAGCACGCCGACCGCGACGACCAGCGCGCCCCACAGCACGTAGCGGCGCGGTGCATCCGTATCGGCGGCTGATGCCGGCGCGACCGCCGACGCCGGCAACGCCGCGCCGACGCGCGCGGGCCGCACTTCGGGCGCCATGCCCACCAGCAACGCGTCGCGGCTCACGGCCGACGACACGAGCGACGCGTCGCCGACGCCGAGCGTAAACGGCGGCGTGCCGCGCGCGACGAACGTCAGCGCGGCCGGATGCCAGCCGATCGCGACGGCCGGCTGGCCGCCGCCGAATCCGCCATTGCGCATGTCGACGACGATCCGCCACGCGCGATCCGTATTCGCCGCGAATTCGAGCGGCGGATTGCGCTGCTCGCCGGCCTTGCCCTGCAACCGGAACAGCACGGCGCCCGCGACGTCGCGCCACGGCGCCTGCGCGTCGGCGCGGCTCTGCAGCGTCGCGCGCGCGACGGTATTCGGCTGCGGCAGGTCGATGCGCACGCGGTCGACCGGATACGCACCATCGGTGTCGAACAGATACTCGCCTGGCGTGCTGCCGGCCCGCACGCGCACGGCGTCGCGCCATTGGCGCGGCACGGATGCGGTGTCGGTCCCGCGTGCGTCGCGCGGGTGCGTCTCGACCTCGATCGACGCGATCGCGGGCGCACCGTCGAGCCAGTCGAGCCTCAGATAGCGCGGCGCTGCGCCTTCGAGCGCGATGCGTTCCTGCACCAGCATCGCGTCGCCGTGACCCACCTTCAGCAGTTGCGTGCTGCCGAGCGACCGCCAGCTGCGCAGGTCGTCGCTGGCTTCGACGGCGACACGCCCCTGGTAGCTGTCGTCGCTCACGTGCACGAGCAGCGCGTCGATCTCGCCGTCCGCATGCGACAGGTCGACGAGATCCGCGCCGTGCTTCGCACGCACCGGTGCGGCGACGCCCGCGCGCAGCGCACCGTCGGGGCCGACCGTCACGCCGAGCGGCGCGTTGCCGTTGTCGGCGCGCGCGGGTGGCAGCGGAAACCCGTGCACCGGCGTGCGCTTCGGCGGGACGGCGGGCGCGGCAGCGGCGGGCGCGTCGAGCGAATACGGTACCGGCTCCCCCGCGCCGTTGAAGATACGCACGTCGCCGAGGTCGTCGCGCCGGCTCGCCGCGTAGACGGGCTGCGGCACGGTGAGCTGGTAATACGCGGCGGTGCCGTCGAGATCGAGCGAGAAGCGCTGCGCGACGCGCCCGTCGGCCGCCGCGAACGACGCGAGCAGGCTCAGTCCGAGCAGGGCGGCGAGTCGTTTCATGGCGTGTCGTCCTGCGGCGCAGCGGCCTTCGGCGGCAGCGGCGAGAAATACCCGATCAACAGCAGCAGCACGCCGATGCCGATGAACGACACGATGCGCTCGATACCGGTCACGTGCGACAGGTCGAACAGGAACAGCTTGACGACCGTGAGCGCGAGCAGCGCGGCGCCGACGAACCACAGCGGGCGCAGCCCGCGGCGCGTGGCCCAGATCGTGATGGCGAGCGCGCAGAGCGTCCAGTACACGGACACCGACGCCTGCACGAGCGTCGATTCCGCCATCGCGCCGAGTTCGTACGGCACGCCGGCCCAGTGATGCAGCGTACGCAGCAGGATCGCGTTCAGCCACAGGAACGCGGTCGCGCCGGCCGCGCTCAGCAGCTCGACGCGATACTTGCCGAACGACCAGCCGAGCTTGCGTGCGCGCACGAACCACGAGGCGGCGAGCGCATAGACCACCGCGAGCACGAGGTCGAGCGGGTTGAAGAGCGGCACGCGCGCCCAGCTTCCGCCGTCCTGCGTGAAGTTCGCGTAGAAGGTCCACGCCCACATCACAACGATCAGCGGCAGCGACGCGAGCGCGCACACGCGGGCGATGCCGTCGCGGCGCGTCAGCCACATCCCGGTGAACGCGAACAGGCTCCAGCCGACCATGAACACCTGCTGGATGCCGAACGACGACAGCACGGTGTCGATGTCGTAGCCCAGGTGGAAACGGTGATGCAGCGTGCGCAGCATCAGCGCGTTGAACCACAGGAACACGGTCGCGATGGCCGCGTAGTCGACGACGCGCGGATGCCACACGATGCCGAGCGTCTTCAGCCGGCGCAGCCACACGGCGAATGCAATGAACACCAGGCACTGCGCGATGTCGAGCGGGTTGAGCAGCGGCAGCCAGAAGAGCGGCGCCGCGTTGCCGTCGCTGGTCACGCTGGCGAGGCTCCACAACCACAGCAGCGCCGCGAGCGGCGCCGCGCCCCACACCTGGTACGCGCGCGGAAACGCCGCGACGGGCCAGCGCAGCCGCGAGCCGGGGCCCGACACCAGCAGGAGCAGCGCACCGAAGCCATAGGCCCACGCGCTCCAGCTCCACGCACCTTCGGGCACGTACGCACGCAGGCGCCAGAAGCCTTCGAGCGACAGCAGCCCGCACACGGTCCAGAACATCAGCGTATGCAGCGGCGCGATGATGCCTGCGGAGATGGATTGCAAGACGCCGCGCGCCGAGCCTTGCGCGGAATCGGCGCCTGCCGTGCCGCGCGACTGGCGCCACAGCAGCGCAAGGCCTGCGCCGACGGCGACGGGCCACGCGAACGCGCCCATCCCCGACAGCGGCGCTTCGTGCGCATCGAACGCACGCAGCGCGAGCAGCGCCAGCACCGGCGTCAGCGCGAGCGCCGGCCATTCGGCGAGCGGCCACGCCAGCCGGCGGCGGGCGACGTGCGCGAGCCATGCGGTGCCGGCCGCGAACAGCGCGGTCGTATCGACGACGAAGCGGTCGGCATGCAGGTCGACGTGACGGCTCGCGTAGAGAAGGATCTCGTGCAGGCCGCCGCTCACCCACCACAGCAGTCCCCACGCGGCGGCCGCGGCGCCGATCTCGGGCATCCACGCATGCCACGCGCGCGCTTCGCCGCGCCCGTGCAGCCACCAGCCGGTGAACAGGCCGGCGAGCGCGATCAGCAGCATCGCGATGGTCGGGCTGTTCAGTACGGGCAGCGCGTTCACGTCGGCCGGCCCGAGCAGGCTCGTGAAGAACGCGCCGGCCGCGGCAACCTGCATCAGCAAGCCGAAGCCGAACCGCAGCATGCGCTTCTCGCGCACGCCGAGCCAGACGACGGCCGCGCCTTCGATCGCCCACGCGGCGCTGGTCGTCGGACCGGAGAACGCGAGCGGCACGGCCAGCGTCGCGAAGATCACCGCGAGCGCGAGCGTGGATTCGAACAGCAGCGCGAGGCGGTCGCGGCGCCGCGCGAGCCACGCGGAGACCACGACGTAGAACGCCGACAGCGCGACGGCGCTCCATGCGAGCCCGAACGGCATGTCCTTCACGAGCGACGCCTGCAGCGCGGTCGCGACGATCGGCGTGCCGAACACGAGCGTGCCGTCCACGTAGTGCCGCAGCGCGAGTTCGCGCTTCACCGCATACAGCAGCGCGATGCCGACATACATCAGGAAGAACAGGATGAGGAACGGCTCGGTGCTCGCGAACAGCGCGGGGCGGTAGGCCGTCACGCCCCACGCCGAGCCGATCGTGAACGTGAAGACGAAGCCGAGCAGGTTCAGCGGACGCCAGGCCTTGAACCAGGCGATCGCGAAGATGCCCGCGTTCAGCAGCGCGTAGTAGCTGAACAGCGCGACGTGGTTGCCCTGGCCGGTCGACAGCAGCACCGGCGCGAGAAAGCCGCCGGCGCTGCCCATGAACGCGAGCGGCAGTGCGTTCTGCCGCACCGCGAGGAACGCGCTCAGCGCGCACACGGCCACCATCAGCGGGAACGCGGCACCGACGGGCAGCAGCGTGTAAAGCTTGGTCGCGGCGAAGATCGTCAGGTACAGGATGCCGACGCCGCCGCCCTGCAGCACGAGCCCGTACGCCGCACGGCGCGCGCGCACGCGCCAGCCGATCACGAGCAGCGCGGCCGCGGCGAGCGCGGTACCCGCGAGGCGGAATTCGATCGGCAGCATGCTGTTGTCGGCCGCGTACTTGAGCAGGAACGCGACGCCGAAGAACAGCACGATGATCCCGACGCGCACGACCGTGTTGCCGCCGAGCAGCCAGTCGCGTGCGGCGCGGAATGCGCGCTCGACGAGGTCGGGTTCACGTGGTTTGGGCGGCGCGGGAGGCGCCGACGGTGCGGGCGTCGGGGCGGCAGGTGTTTCGCTCGCGCGGATCGCGGCGGCTGGTGTCGGTGCCGGCGTGGCGGCGCGAGCGGGGGTGGGGGTGGGCGCCGGTGCCGATGCGGACGCCGGTGCGTCCGGGCGTGCAGCGGCCGGCTGGGCAGGCGCGCGCGGCGGCAGGGCGGTCGAAGGCGGGAAAGTTGCGGATGGGGCTACCGAGGCAGATGCAGAGGCGTCCCCGGTGGGCGTGTGCACGGTCGCGTCAGTCGTGGCCGAGCCGGCCTTCGCACCGGCCAGCTGGCCGCGCAACGACGCGACTTCACGCGTCAGCGTCTCGACGGTCGCCTCGAGGCGTGCGACGCGCTCGGCCAACGGAACCGGCGGCTGGACGGGCGGTGCCTGCATCGCGAACGCATCGGAGGCCGTGCCTTTGCTTTTGCGCTTGCGCTGTTGCAGCGTGTTGTCGAGGCAGAACCCGATCGCGGCGCCGAGCACTGCGCCGGTGATGGCGGAGAAATCCCCGATCAATGCGGCAATCCCGCCCACGATGAAGCCGATTGCGGTAAAAGCCCAGTTCATCTCGCCCTGCTCCCTCTCTCGTATCGTTATCAGCCTGCGATCGGATGTTTGCCGGTCGAGGCGGTATCGGCATGGCCGGCAGGCGAACCGGCATGCGCTGGTGACCCCGGTGGCCGCATGGCGGCCTGCGTCGCGGTCAGCCTGTTGGCGGGGAATGTATCACAGCGGCCGTCGCGGATTTTCCGGGTTGGCGCGGTATCGTGGCGTGCACCGTCCGGTGTCGCCGCGCGGCTTTTTGCACGGTCATGCTTTTTATTGGTGGACGCGATGCGCTTTCGTCTGAACAGATCGGCGCGTGATCGGACGTGAAATTGTCGTAAAGCGACGCGTGCCCGATGCGAATTGCCGCAAGGCGCGACGCGATATGCGCCGCGCTGCTGCGCACAAGTCCGACGCGCGATGCCCGCCGTTGCTGGCCGTGCGCGTATTGCGCCGCCGCAATCGGGTGCCGTCGCGTGCCGCGGCCCGCCCGGCGGGGCTGGCGGCCGTGTCGTATTTGCGCAAGCGTTTGTCGTAATTCGTCGGCAGGTCGGGGTTTTTTCTGGCAACTATGTAGGCACGCTAAGACAAGCGCGAGTCCCCGCTACACGAGGAGAAGGTTTCGATGGATGCCCCCAAGGTCGTGGTCGAAGGTCTGTGCAAGGTGTTTGGAAGCAACCCGCAGCAGGCGCTCGACATGCTCGCCGCCGGCGCGACGAAGGACGATGTGCTCAAGCGCACCGGCCAGGTCGTCGGCGTGCACAACGTCTCCTTCGATGTGCAGGAAGGCGAAATTTTCGTGCTGATGGGCCTGTCCGGCTCCGGCAAGTCCACGCTGATCCGCCTCGTGAACCGGCTGGTCGATCCCAGCGCCGGCAAGGTGATGATCGACGGGCTCGACGTCGCGTCGGCGCGCCGCTCGGCGCTGACCGCGCTGCGCCGCAAGGACATGAGCATGGTGTTCCAGTCGTTCGCGCTGATGCCGCATCGCACCGTCGTGTCGAATGCCGCGTTCGGACTCGAAGTCGGGGGCATGGGCAAGAAGGAACGCGAGCGGCGTGCGATGGAAGTGCTCGAGCAGGTCGGCCTCGCACCGTTCTCGCACAAGCTGCCGTCCGAGCTGTCGGGCGGCATGCAGCAGCGCGTCGGCCTCGCCCGCGCGCTGGCCGTGAACCCGTCGCTGATGATCATGGACGAGGCGTTCTCCGCGCTCGATCCGCTCAAGCGCCGGGAAATGCAGGATGTGCTGCTGCAGCTGCAGAAGGAACAACGCCGCACGATCATGTTCGTGTCGCACGATCTGGAAGAAGCGCTGCGCATCGGCAACCGCATCGCGATCATGGAAGGTGGCCGGCTCGTGCAGGTCGGCACGCCGCAGGACATCATCGCGAACCCGGCCGACGATTACGTGCGCGCGTTCTTCGACGGCATCGACACCAGCCGCTACCTGACGGCCGGCGACCTGATGCAGACGGGCGCCGTGCCGATCGTGTCGAAGTGCGATGCCGCGAACGTCGCGGCGACGCTGAACGGCAGTGCCGACTATGCGTTCGTGCTCGATGCACAACGCAAGATCCGCGGCTTCGTCACGCGCGATGCGATCGGTCAGGCGACGCCGTCCGTGAGCCCGATCGAATCCATCCGGCGCGACGCGTCGCTCGAACATGTCGTCGCGCGTGTGGTCGCGAGCCCGAATGCACTGCCGGTCGTCGACGACGACGGCTGCTACTGCGGCTCGGTCGATCGTGCGCTCATCCTGAAGGCCATCACGCGTTCGCGAGGTTCCCATGTCTGAAATGATTCCGCTCGGTACCTGGGTCGACCAGTCCGTTCACTACCTGCTCGACCACGACGCCAAGACGTTCGACACGATCGGTCAGGTGATCGAGGGGCTCGCGGCATTCGTCGAGCACGGCCTGCAGGCGATCCCGATGTGGCTGATGATGGCGATCTTCATCGGCGTCGGGCTGTGGCGGGTGGGCTGGCGCTTCGCGCTGTTCACGACGCTGTCGCTGCTGCTGATCTTCGCGACGGGCTTCTGGGACCAGACGGTCATCACGCTCGGCCTCACGCTGTCGTCGACGATCATCAGCCTCGTGCTCGGCATCCCGCTCGGCATCTGGGCGGCGAAGAGCAAGTGGGTCGCCGCGATCGTGCGCCCGATCCTCGACCTGATGCAGACGATGCCCGCGTTCGTCTACCTGATTCCGGCCGCGATGCTGTTCGGTCTCGGCCGCGTGCCGGGGATCCTGTCGACGGTGATCTTCGCGATGCCGCCGGCGGTGCGCCTCACGAGCCTCGGCATCCGCCACGTGAACCGCGAGATCGTCGAAGCCGGCCAGGCCTTCGGCTGCACGCCGTGGCAGCTGCTGTACAAGGTGCAGTTCCCGAATGCGCTGCCGTCGATCATGCAGGGCGTGAACCAGACGATCATGATGGCGCTGTCGATGGTGATCATCGCGTCGATGGTGGGTG
The DNA here is from genome assembly GCF_002223085.1 of Burkholderia sp. HI2714. NCBI lineage: Bacteria > Pseudomonadati > Pseudomonadota > Betaproteobacteria > Burkholderiales > Burkholderiaceae > Burkholderia > Burkholderia sp. HI2714. The sequence continues at coordinate 56,500 of NZ_NKFM01000037.1, forward strand.
CAGGCGGCCTCGGCAACGACGTGCTCGCCAGTATCCAGCGCCTCGACATCGGCCTCGGCTTCGAAAGCGGTCTGTCGGTCGTGCTGCTCGCGATCATTCTCGACCGCATTACCGAAAGCTTCGGCCGTGCGCCGGGCACCGTGAAGGCGCCGCTGTTCTCGGGTCTCAAGCAGCTGTTTCGCGTGAAGGCCGCGCCCGCCCAGGCTTGACCTCCAGCGGCCGGAACCCTCCGGCCGCTCAACCTGAATAGAGATAACGGCCTCCGCGGCTTTGGCCGCGGGGCTGGCCCCCTGCAACCTCCTCGCCAGGAGACCGATGTGACGTCCGCCGTCGCTGTCGCGCCCGCAGCCTGCGTTTCACCGGTTTCATCTCTCGCCCATTTCGGCTTCCTGACGCTGCCGAACTTTTCGATGATCGCGTTCTCGAGCGCTGTCGAAGTGCTTCGGATGGCGAACTATGTCGGGCGCGCCGATCACTACCAGTGGTCGATCTATTCGCTCGACGGCAGTCCGGTGCACGCCAGCAACGGCATCGCGGTACGGCCCACGCAGGCGCTCGACTACACGAACCTGCCCGACGTGATGATCGTGTGCGGCGGCATCCGCATCCGCGACGTGGTCGACGAAGGCGCGCGCGATACGCTCGCGGCGCTCGCCGAACGTGGTCTGCCGCTCGGCGGCATCTGCACGGGCGCGTATGCGCTGATGTCGAGCGGGCTGCTCGACGGCTATCGCTGCACCGTGCACTGGGAGAACCTGTCCGCGCTGCATGCCGAGTTTCCGCAAGTGGGTTTTGCGGACGAACTGTTCGTCGTCGACCGCGACCGGCTGACCTGCACCGGCGGCACCGCGCCGCTCGACCTGATGCTGAACCTCGTCGGCATGCGCTTCGGCCAGCAGCTGGCCGCGCAGGTATCCGAGCAGTTCATCCTGGAGCGCATCCGCAGCTCGACGGACACGCAGCCGATTCCGGTCGATGCGCGCGTCGGCTTCTCGCGCGCGGAGCTGATCGAGGTCGTGCGGCTGATGGAGGCGAACATCGAGGAGCCGCTGTCGCTCGAGGAGCTCGCACGGCTCGTGCGGCTGTCGCAGCGGCACCTGCAGCGCATGTTCAAGGTGTACCTGAACGTGTCGCCGACCCACTATTACCTGACGCTGCGCCTGAAGCGCGCACGCGACCTGCTGCGCACGACCGACGCGTCGATCGCACGCGTGACGACGGTCTGCGGCTTTCATTCGCCATGCCATTTCAGCAAGGCCTACCGTGCGCAGTTCGGCCACGCGCCGAGCTACGAGCGCCGGTTGCCCGGGCGCTGACCGAACCTCTGGTCCGCGACGCCGCCGGGATCGCGGCGCGCGGCTTCAATAAGCGATCCCGCATTCAAGCAAACGACATCACTTTGAGGAGAAGCAAGATGAAGCGCCTATTGATCGCAGCGGTGTGCGGGATCGGGATAACCGCGCCGATGTCGGCCGTGTATGCGGCCGATCCGCCCGTGTGCAAGAACGTGCGCTTCGCGGACGTCGGCTGGTCCGACATCGCGGCGACCACGGGCCTCGCGTCGACGATGCTGCAGGGGCTCGGCTACAGCCCGACGAAGACGATCGCGTCGGTGCCGATCACGTTCGCCGGCATCAAGAGCAAGCAGATCGACGTGTTCCTCGGCTACTGGTCGCCGACGATGGACCCGATCATCCAGCCGTTCACGAAGGCCGGCCAGATCAAGGTGCTTTCGACGCCGAACCTGACCGGCGCGAAATACACGCTCGCGGTGCCCGACTACGTGTACCAGGGCGGCCTGAAGTCGTTCGCGGATATTCAGAAGTACGCGGACAAGCTCAACGGCAAGATCTACGGGATCGAACCGGGCAACGACGGCAACCTGCTGATCAAGAAGATGATCGACGGCAACCAGTTCGGCCTCGGCAAGTTCAAGATGGTCGAGTCGAGCGAGGCCGGGATGCTGGTCGAGGTGAATCGCGCGATCCGCGACAAGCAGTGGATCGTGTTCCTTGGATGGGAACCGCATCCGATGAACGTGCAGATGAAGATCGACTACCTGACCGGCGGCGACGACGTGTTCGGCCCGAACTACGGCGAAGCGAAGGTGCTGACGGCGACGCCGCCCGACTACGCGCAACGCTGCCCGAACGTCGCGAAGTTCGTATCGAACCTGCAGTTCACGACGTCGATCGAGAACCACGTGATGATGCCGATCATGAACAAGGAAGATCCGAACAAGGCGGCGGCCGAGTGGCTGAAGGCGAACCCGCAGGCGCTCGACAAGTGGCTCGCGGGCGTGACGACGCTCGATGGCAAGCCGGGCCTGCCGGCGGTGAAGGCTTATCTCGGCGTGCATTGAGCGCCGTGACCGAGCGGTCCCCGGGCCCGCAAGCGGCTTGACGGACCTGCGCCCCCCCGTCTCGGGAAGATCCCGGGATGCGGGGGGCGTCGGCGTGCCTGTCCGGTCTGTCCGCTCTGTTCAGGCGGGATGGTTCGAATCGGGCGTCAGGCATCAGGCGACCGCATGCATGAGCCACGCGTGGATGTTTCGAACCACGTCGCTCCAGTCACCTTCCCTGGTTTGCCTCAATGCGGTCGCATGCCTGATCCACGGGCTCGTGGTTCCCTCGACGCCCCAACGCCAATCGCCGCAGGTGTGGGTCGGTACACACGTCCGCATGCCCATCATGGCCGCCAGGTTGGCGACGCCTGAATCGACCGCGACCACGGCGTCCAGTTGGGCAGTGCACGCCGCCGTGTCGCCAAAATCCCGGATCACCGGCTGGTAGTGACTGACATTGCCGGCCGGCGTACCCGCCAGCGCCGCGGCCGCGGGATGATGCAGATTCACGAAATGCATGCGTTCCGCCATGGCAGGGTGCTGCACGATCTCGTTGACCGCATCGAGCGGCAGGCTGCGGCGGCTGGCCCAGCATCTGACGATGGCGCCCTTTTCGGGCCAGTGTCGTTGAACGCAATCCCAGAACAGTCCGATCAGCTGCTTCCCCGGATGCTGGTCGCGCAGTTGCGCGGCCCATTCGGCCGCGATTCGTTGCTTTTGCGGCGGCACCTGGATATAGGGCGCGAACCATTGCTCCGGCACGCGCGTCCGCCGGGCTTTCAGCATGGGCAAATGGAGCAGTGTGGCATGCAGGTCCGGCGCGAACCCGTCTACCCGTGATTGCAGTTCACGGGGCAAGGGCGCATGAAACTGCGGCGGATTGGGTGCGGCGACAACCTCGCAATGCGGCAGTGACGCCTGCATCAGCGCGTGGTTCTGCGGATGGCAGGTGAGCATGACGTGCGCGCCCGCATCCAGCCAGTCGGCCACGCAGGCTGCCAGGAGAAAGTTGTCGCCGAATCCGTGTTCATGCGTGACCAGGACACGCTTGCCGCGCACATCCGATTCGCCCGCCCATGTCGGGAGGTCGATCGGGCGGTAATTGGCGGACAGGCGCGGAACGTCATCGCGCATTCGCCAATAGGCGAAGCCGCGCGGATCGCCGGCCTTGAGCATCGCCTCTCCCATCGCGAATCCGATCGATGCGGCCATCTCGGCAGGGCCGGATTCGGCCATTCGATAGGCTTCGTCGAGCAACCGGATGGCCTGCGCGAGATCGCCGGCCATCATCAGGCTCATGCCCAGTCGCAAGCGGTAGAGTTCGGGGCGGTCGTGCCGCGACGGATCACGTTGCCATGTATCGGCGGCTTCGACATACCGGCCCAGCAGGTAGAGCGCATCGGCGCGCCGTGTCATGGAAACCGCGTCGTGCGGATCGAGCGCCAGCGCGCGGTCGGCCCACGGGAGCATGTCCTCCTCGCGCCTGAGCGCGGTCAGCAGTTCGCAGATGCGATGCAGCAGCGCGGGATCACGCGAATCGCCTGCGTATTGCGTCTGCGCGACATGCAGTTGCTGTTCGAGGTCGACCATGACGATTCGGCTCGGGAGGGCGTGGCCACCGCACGGGACAGGCGTTACGTGAACCTGCGCGGGCAGGGGCCGACGGTGGAAGTCGCGAGGCCGGCATCGTGTCGGTGCTTCGATGCCGGCCGTGTCGTCGAAGGCGCTATACGTGGAACGCGCCGTCGAAGAGGACGGTGTCGTCGAACCGAATCGTTCCGGACGAAAACACCAGATCCAGATGATGGCTGCCGCGTTCACCGCCGCCGAGGCCGAGGTGCAGCCCGGCATGGCGTTCTTCGAAACTGGCATTGCGTCCATGCAGCCTGACGTTCAGGTTCGTACCGATCCCGAACTCTTCGACGATCCGGTTTCCCGCGCATTTATCGAGGTACAACTTGATGTCGTCCTCGAGCTGACGATTGGCCGATGCGACGCTGACCACGTGGCCCCGTTCGATCCCGATGTTCAAGATCGGGTCGATGACGCCGTACTTGATGGCAAAGGGCACCGTGCTCAAGAAGGTGCCGCCGAATGTGACGTTGCCGGTCAGGTCGGGTACCCGGGTCGCGACTTCGCCGGGCATCAGGTCATAGTGATTGCGCCCGTCCAGGCTTTTCCAGGTCTGATCGAGCGTTCCATGCAGCGAACTGCCGAAACCATCGTGGAATTGCACGCGTCGGGCGCGTTGTGCCGCGGCGATGATGCGTTCGTTGCGTGCGGCAATGTCGTCGATGCGCTCGGAAAAGGCCTCTTCGAAGAATTCGCCGTACTCCCGGAGCAATACCGACTTCTTCCAGTGCTCGGCCATTTTCGGCTTGAGGGGCGGGATGAACGACGGCCCGTGCGGATTGATGTCGGAACGTATCGAGGAGTCGTACATGAAGATGAACATGTCACACCGGTCGATTTCCTCGATGACCTGTTCGTGATTTTCCGTGTCGAGCTCGACGTAGGTGAATGAATATTCCAGTTTCTTCGGGCAATGCCGAATGATGGATTGGGCGGTATTTTTCTGGCTTTTGTCCGAGCCGACCAGGATATTGGCGCCGGGCGCGTTTCTCTGCATCATGGCTGGATGTCCGCGGACGCACGAAAAGAAATTTTCGACACTTTTTTCCATCACACTCTCCGCGATATCCAGGTTCTCGATCAAAAAATGGCGGATCGTTGCGATCCGCCATCATCCGAGGCTGACCGCTTATGCCCAAAGAGCGGTGGCGAATGGAATGACCGCGCTGTCTTTCATCATTTCGACCCAATCTTCATGCTGATCTTCCTGCATCCATTCGATCAGCGGGAGATCCTGCTTTTCTTGATTTTCGTTCATGATGATTTCCTTGTTGAGGAATTGAACTGCGAACATCGCAAATCGCCCTCGAAGCTTCGAGGGCGGATTTAGCGATTGAGTCGGCGCGTGTGGTTGCGCTGATTATATGGGGTGGGTGCGGGTGATTATCTTGTGTTAATCGTCAACCTACATTAGCAGTTGAAATTGCGAGGCGGCAATGTAACGTAAACCCTATGTTTGATTTTGACTTTGTGAATGTGTTGGGCGGCGAAAGTCGGGCGTTTGAATAATGAAATTTCAATTGGCATTAAAATCGAAATAAACGCGTCGATTGATGTCATTCCCGGCTGTCCGGTTTCACGGAGCGGTGTGTCCGATTCATTGCTCCTTCGTCGCCGCCGGCACGTCGAACACCCGATCGAATGCCCACTGGAACACGAACGCGTAACAGAAGAAGAACGCGAACAGCCCGATGTCGACGACGAACGCGTCGAGCCACGAGATGTCGAGCCACCCCGCCACGACGGGCACCAGGATGAAGATCAGCCCGCCTTCGAATCCGGTCGCGTGCAGGATCCGCCGCCCGAGCGTGCGTGACGGCTGACGGCGCGACGCTTCCCAGCGCTCGAACAGCGCGTTGAAGATCATGTTCCACAGCATCGCGATCGCCGACATCGTCGCCGACAGCGCGCCCGAATAGACGAGGTCCTGCTTGAAGATCGCCGCGATCGCGGGCGAGATGCAGGAAATCGCGATCGCTTCGTAGAGCACCGCCTGCGTGATCCTGCGCGGTAGGCCTTGCACGTTGTTGCTCCGGTTGGACGTCACTCGACGCGGCACCGTGCCGCGACGTCCCGCAAGGCTATTCGCGTTGCACGCCCGCTTCAATTCACCTAATCTCACCCCGGTTCAATTGAATTCAACCCGGCCCGATCCGGCCCGCGAGGCCCCGTGTTCTCGAAAATCCCCCTGACCGCATTGCGTGTATTCGAGTCGTCGGCACGGCTCGGCGCGTTCAAGGCTGCCGCGGACGAGCTGTCCGTGACACCAGCCGCCGTGTCGCACCAGATCAAGTCGCTCGAAAGCCGGCTCGGCGTGCTGCTGTTCGAGCGCGGTGCGAGCGGCGTGCGGCTCACGGACGAAGGCGAACGCCTGTTTCGCGCGAGTCACGATGCACTGCTCGCATTGAGCCGCGGGCTCGACGCGGTGCGGCCCGAAACGACCGGCGAGCGCACGCTCGTGCTGACCACCACGCCCGCGTTCGCCGCGATGTGGCTGATTCCGCGCCTCGGCCGGTTTCGTCGCATCGATCCGCAACTGCACATCAAGGTTGAAACCGGCAACACGCTTGCGGATCTCGAACGCGATGCGCGGATCGACCTCGCGATTCGCGCGACGTCGCGCACGTTTCCGGCGCTGCACGAGATTGCGCTGATCGACGAGTATTTCGGTGCGTATGCAGCCGCCGGGTTCGACTCGCATCGGACGGACGAACCGCTCGACCTGATCGAGACCGTGTGGGATACGCCGCTGCCGGTGTCGGTCGACTGGGTGTCGTGGTGTCGCGCGGCTGGCCGCGAAGCGTGGCTCGAGCGCGCGGTATTTCGCCACGACGACGACGAGCATTACGCGTTGCAGGCGGTGCTGCACGGGCAGGGCATCGCGTTGCTCAGTTCGGTGCTCGCTGCCGAGCATGTCACGCATGGGGCATTGACGCCGATCGAGCCGTCGGTGCGGATCGAGGGCGCGCGTTTTGTCGCGCTGTGCCGGCCCGGGCGGGAGCGCGAGCCGCAGGTCAGGTCGTTTCTCGACTGGCTCGAGGCGGAGATTGCGCAGACGCGGCAGGCGGTGGCGCGGATGGCGGGAGGGGGCTGAGCAGGAACGCCGGGGCGCACTGCTCGTCACGCGCGGGCGGGTGCCGCCCCGGTCATTTCCCGGCGCGTATCGGCTTCGCGAGCTTCGCGTCGCAACGCCAGCTTCGGTCGCGTATCGTTGCGATCTGCGCGACGGCCGGGCTGCGCCATGCGTCGGGCAGCTTGCAGGTGCGGCGGACGGCACGTTTCGCGGGCGTTTCGTCGCCAGGGATCGGCGCGTCGCTGTCGTGCACGTCTCCCGTCAAAGCATTGACGCTGGTATGGGATTCGCTGCTGCCGCTGCCGTCCCAGCGGAAGTCCCAACTGTCCTCATCCCATCCCGCGACGATCCATTGGCCGTTGCGCGTCGTCACGCGCCAAGTTTCGCCCCAGCGCATCGAACTGCCGCCGTAATTCCGCACCAGCAGCGAACCATGGCTGATGTCGAGCGGCTGGTACGGATCGCCCATCATGCCGCCGTCACCCGGCCCCATCGCGATCGAGTCGTTCGTGAGTACGCGCTTGCCGTCGACGAAGATGCGCAGGCGCCGCGGGCCGTCGGGTTGCCCGCGCAGCACGTCGATGCAGGCGGTGACCGGCTGGGGCGAGCCGAACGCGCCGCGGATGCTGTCGTCGAGTGTGTAGCCGGTGTCGACCTTGCCGCACGGATCGTCGGTCGTGTTGGTCAGCGCCGCGCCGTGTGCGGTGGAGGCGGCGAGGACGGTGAACGCAAGCAGCGCACGCAGGCTGTGCGGCGCAGCGTCGAAACGCCCGGGAAACGACCGGAGAAATCGCATGGCGACAGGGGGATGAGAGGCCGGGTGTGCAGTGTAAGCGATTCGGCTGGCCGATCGGGCGGCGTGTGGAAGCGCGGTTTCCCGGCGAGCGGGCCACCGCATTTTGCATCGGCTTCGACGTTCCGGAGCGGGCCGTCAACCGGACCGTCGCCCGTCGTCACCCGAACCGTACACAATAAACCGGCGGCAAATGCGCAGACACCAACTGCCAGTTTTCGCCGCCGTCAGCGGACGTCCATAACCCGCCGGTGGTCGATCCCATCGCGAGGCGCGTACCGGTGTCATCGATCGCGAGCCCGTGCCGATACACGAGGTCGTACGCCGGCGCACTCGGCAGCCCGTTCGCGAATTGCTCGAAACTGCGCCCGCCGTCGCGCGTGCGCGTGACGACGAACCTGCCGTCCACCGGAATCCGGCACGCGTCCTTCACGGCCGGCACGAACCACGCGGTGTCCGGTTCGTGCGGGTGCACGGCTACCGCGAAACCGAAGCTCGAAGGTTGCGCCTCGATGCGCTGCCAGTGCTCGGCGCCGTCGGTCGAGCGGAAGATCGCGCAGTGATGCTGCGTCCACAGCACGTCCGGGTCGGCCGCGCACTGCACGACGCGGTGCGGATCCTGCATGTTCGGTTCGCCGCGCCGCTCGGGCGGCATGTAGTCGGCTTCCATGCCGTCGGCGGTCACACGCCACGTCGCGCCGCCGTCGGTGGTCTGCCAGACGCCGCCGCACGAGATGCCGATCGCCACGTGCCGGCTGTCGCGCGGATCGACCATCACCGAATGGATGCCCGGTGCGTCGTATCCGCCGCCGCCCCATTCGGCGCGCTCCGGGCGATCCCACAGCGGGCGGTTGAGCACCCACGAATCGCCATGGTCGTCGGAGCGGAACAGGCCGCCGGGAATCGTGCCGGCCCACAGCACGCCCGGCTCGTCGGCGCCGCCGGCTTCGAGCGACCAGATCTGCTGGAGTGTCCATGGCGGCTTCGGCAGGCCGGGTGGCGCGTCGTCGTCGTCGCCGGTGCCGGCATTCACGCTGGCGCCGGCGGGTGCGGCGTCGGCGGGCTGCGGCGGATAGACGGGAACCGCGCATTCCTCCCAGTCGGTGGCGCCTGCGCGCCGGCGGTGCAGCTTGACGCCGAAATGGCCGAGGTTCAGCGCGGCGTACAGCGTGCCGTCGCGCGGGTCGGCGAGCGTCATGCTGACCGGCTCGCCGGCGAAGTGCGGCTCACCGAGCGTCCAGCCGCCGTGGCCGTCGGCCTGCAGGACGAACAGGCCCTTGCGGGTGGCGACGAGCAGTCGATCGTTCATTGCGATGTCTCCTGATGGCCCGGCCTGACGTCGGGGTGCGCGGTCGGTGCTGGTGGATGCGTCCCCTTATCCGCCCGTCAGCGCCTGCACGACATAGACCCGGCTGGCATCGCCGAGTACATCGGACAGGTGTTGCCGGTCGCGTATCGGCTGGCCGTCGATGAATACCGACAGGTGTTTGCGCAGCGCACCCTGGTCGTCGAGGATGTAGCCGCGCAGCCGCGGCTGCTCGCCGAAAACGGTGTCGAATGCTTCGCCGACCGAGTGGGCGTCGATTTCGCGCTCGGGCGTTTCGATATGCCGCTGGATCGAGGCGGCGAAGAAGAGGTGCGCCATGGCGGTGGCTGGCAGGAGCCGCGCGGAGGGGACGGTCTGTAGTTTAGGCGATCCAGCGGGTGCGACGGAGCCGGATCCCGCATCGGTCGCATCGTCGATGCGCAGGCACCGAATGGCCTTGCGGGGCGCGCCGTCGTGCGTTTCGGTCACGCGTACTTGTCGCCCACCGCCTCCCTGACCGGATGCGTGTCATAGACGATGACCATGCGCTCGACGAGTCCGCTTTCGTCGAATTCGAACACATCGACGCATTCGAACTGCACCGCCGAGCCGTCCTTCAGCCCCCAGTCGTACACGAAGTAACCGGTTGCCCGTCGCGCGCCGGTCGCACTGACACAGATGTCGATCGCCGTGATCCGGCTTTGTCCGGATGCCGAAGCGACCTTTTCGAAGAACGGTGTCGGCTTCATCCAGCCGAGAAACGGCGAAAAAATCCGTGCATCCGGCGTGAACAGTGCGCAGATCGCGGCGACGTCGCCGCGCTCGAGCGCCTTCAGGTAGGTGTCGACCTGCCGCGTGTATAGTGCGTTCGACGATGGGACCATTCTCTTTCTCCGCTGGTTGTTGACGAGCCGGGCCGCGACAGGTGATGCGGGTCCGGCGCAACCAAGATAGCGATGCACCGATGTCCGAACAATCGAAAAATCCGCAACCCGGGCATGCGGCCCGTGCATACCCGCTTGCCGAACTCACGCGAGCCCTGCCGCCGTTGACGGCGTTCCAGGCCTTCGTTGCCGCGGCCGAACTCGGCAGCTTCAGCCGGGCTGCCGATCATCTGTGCCGGACCCAGGGGGCGGTGAGCCGTCAGGTGCAGCAACTGGAAGTGCATTACGGGTGCGCACTGTTCGTGCGTCATGCGTCGGGGCTGACGCTGACTGCGGAAGGCGGCGCGTTGTTGACAGTGGCGGTCGACGTCCTGACGCAACTGGCACGCCACGCGGAGGCGCATTGCGGCGTCGCGCCGGTTCTGACGTTGCGGTTGCCGTCGACCTTCGCGATCCGCTGGCTGCTGCCGCGTCTTGCGGCGATCAATCGCGCACTCCCGCGGACCGAACTGCGTATCCAGACGTCGGCGGACGACACGCCGGATTTCGCCGGAACCGACGTCGATGCGATCGTCGTACGAGGCGCCGGACACTGGGCCGGAATGGTGTCGGTTCCGCTCTTTGCAGAGCGGCTGACACCGATGTGCACCGGTACGCTGGCCGCTTCATTGAGATCGATCGCCGATCTTGCGCAGGCCACGTTGCTTCATCCCGCCCACGGGCACGAAGAGTGGCGCTGTTGGCTCGCTGCCGTCGGCGCGACGCAGGTCGACCCTGAAACCGGGCTCATACTGGACACGCTCGAATTGACGCTCACCGCCGCCGAGCAGGGGCACGGCGTGGCGATCGGTGACCCGCGCATGGCCCGGGACCGGCTCGCGGCCGGGTCGCTGGTTGCCCCCTTTGGCGACCTCGTGGACAACGGTCTCGGCTATTTTCTTGTGTACCCGTCGCCGCGTGCGATGCAGCCCAAGATTCGCGCGCTGACGTCGATCCTGACGGAGCTGGCACGGGACGATTCGCCGCGCATGGCGTGACGGGAGGTCGCGTCGCTCACACGCGCTAAACCGGAATCGAGCGCCCGCGAATCCTGATCCCGATCCGCACGACACCGATCACCGCATTCGACAGCCACGTGAGCAGGCGCGGCATCCCGCGCCGGCGGATATCGAGCAGCAGCACAATCCGCACCGCGTCACTGTCGTTCCACACCTCGTGCATGAAGGTGTCGTCCCACAGCAGGAAACGTCCTTCCTCGAGCCGGTATTCGTGGCCGTCGACCTTCAGCACGGCGGCCGGCGTGCCGTCCGCGCGCTTCGGCATCGACAGCACGAGATAGCCGCGCAGGATGCCGCGAAACGGCCCGCGATGCGGTGGAATGTGCTTGCCGGGTGCGAGAAACGACAACGATGCCGATAGCACGTCCGGCGATGCCGCGACGATCGATGCGACGGTCGGGCAGCGCGACAGGTTGCGCGGGAACGGCTGGCCGTACGCCTGCATGATGAACATCCGCCAGTCGCGTGCATCGTTGGCCGAGATGTCGTACTGCTCGCGCATGATCTCGTGAAAGCGCGGGATGCGCGGCATGTCGCGCGCCACGGCGAATGCCTCTGCCTGGATGTCGGTCCACGCACGAACGAAACGCTCGGCGTCGGGAAACGCGGCCGGATCGAGCACCGCGCCGCCGTCGATATGGCGGTCGTACAGCGTGCGCAGCAAGCCGGCTGCATAGTCGTAAGCGACGGACATGGTCGATCGATCGGCGATCCGTAAGGGGTGACGTCAGTCTGCCCGAAGCGCGGCGGGCGCTGCGTTACGTCAGGTTACGCCGGCTGACGAAAGAATGACAGTTTCATGAACGTCCATTCCGGGCGCTCCAGGGGCCGGAGAAGCCGCGCCATCCGCGTTGCGCGACGCGCGGGAATAAACGCACGCGCTCCGTCGTCATACGGGTGTAGCACGTCGTCTCGTTGACTTCTCAAGGAGTGGAACATGAACACGCATTGGCTGGTGGCCGCCGCGGTGGCGGCGATTTCTTTCGCGGGTATCGCGACGCAAGCGTCGGCACAGGAGCTGACGCGCGCGCAGGTCAGGCAGGAACTGATCGACGCCGAAAACAACGGGCTGCGCTTCGTGACCGATACATCGTATCCGGACGTGAGCCCGCTGTTCCAGCGGCAGGTCGAACAGATGCCGGAGCATCAGGCCAGCACGGCGGTCGGCAGCGATCCGGCCGCGTCGTCCGAAGCGGGCAAGCCGGCGACGATGTCGCCGCGCCGGGGTTCCACCGCATGCGTCGGCCCCGCGAGCTTCTGCGCGATCTATTTCGGAAGCTGACGCAGCCGCCTGCGTTCGCAGGTCAGGCATTCAAGGTATTCGACACGGTTGATCGATACGGAACATTGAAGGAGTTCATGATGAAAACATATATCGCAGTACTGACGATGATCGGCGCGATCGTCGCTCAGTCGGCTTTCGCGCAATCGGCCGCGCCGCTCACGCGTGCCCAGGTTCGCGACGAATTGATGCGTCTGGAAGCAGCCGGGTACGACCCGGCGAAGGGAGACGACGGCGAGTATCCGGCGGACATCCAGGCGGCGGAAGCGAAGCTTGCCGAGCAGGACCGGGCCCGGATGGCGGCTGCCGCCGCGCACGCACCGGCCTCCGGTATGCCGGCGCATACCAGCAACTAGGTGCCGACATGGTCTTGTGTGACTTCAGGCCATCGTGTTCGCGGCATGGCAGTACGGCAGCCCTTCGTGCCACTCGACGCGGCAGAAGGGCGCCGGCCGCGCTGCCGGTCATCGCGCGCCGCTTCGCGCGGCGGCGCGATCATCTCATCGGCCGCGTGCGATGAGCGGCCGGTCGGTCGTGCGATGAGCCGGAACGAACACGGTATCGGTATCGGCGGCAATGCGGCTCGCGCGCGATGGCATGCGGTGCCGCCGGCAAGGCGATCACCAGGGCATCATGCGCTGCATGACCTGGTCGCGCAGCACGAAGCGGTGCGCGAGCGCGGCTGCCACGTGCAGGCAAATGCCGACGAACAGTGCCCAGGCGAGGATGCCGTGCACGTCGCCCATCGCGTGGCCGAATCCGGAGCCGGCCGCCGACAGCGCGGGCAACGGCACGATCCCGAGCAACGTCACGCCCCATGCGCGCGACGACGCGTTGATCCAGCCGAGCAGCGGCACCGCGATCAGCAGTGCGTAGAGCGCGAAATGCGTCGCGCCCGACAGTGCGCGCATCGCGGGCGGCAGGTCACTCGCGGGCGGGCGATGCGTTGCGCGCCACAGCACGCGGCAAGCCATCGCCGCGAGCAGCGCGGTGCCCACGAGGAGGTGCGCGGCGATCAGGCCAATGGGCTGCGTGTCGCGATGCACGTCGGGCATCGTCCAGCCGATCGCATATTGCGCGATGACCAGCGCGACGATCAGCCAGTGAAGCAAGCGCGCAACGGTGTCATATCGGGCGGGCATGGACATGGAGACTCCTGCGGACGACGGGGACGATATCGGTCGGTGGATTCTACGTTCGCTTTCTTAACGAAACGTTAAGCAGGCGTCGCCACAATCGTTCTCCGCTGGACCTTCGCTTTTCCTGATCCTGATCCACGCGACCTTTCGAATCTTCAGATCGATACCGGTCGTCCGCACGGGAGAGTCTTTCACCATGGCATCTTCGACGATCGAGCGATGGCGTGCCCACCTGCTGATCGCCGCGCTGGCCGGCATGTTCATTCAGTGCTTCGTGCTGGTGTCGTTGCTTGCATGGCGCGTACCCGAAGCATTTTTCACCACGATGACGTTTCGTATCTGGGTCGTCATCGCGCTCGCCACCGCGATCCTTTCGGCCCGCAAGCTTGCCGACGTCGCGTTCCGGACCGCGCTCGCCTGCGGCTACGTGCGCGTGACGGGAATCGATCGCCGCACGGTAGTTGTGTCATCTGATTGCGCGTATCGTCGCTTGGTCGTCCTTCACATCCGGCTCCACGGGAATCGATACGGCGGCGCGCACGGGTGAACCCGCGTGCGCGCGGCGGCTCCCGGGTGTCGTGGTCGTACGGGTCACCACTGGGGAGAAGCATGGTTTTGCTGCATGTGCTGCGCGCGCTGGTTGAGGCAATGTCGATCGTCTGCGGGCTGGGCGGCTTACTGGGCATTGCCTACACGATCACGGCCAGCGTGCTGGTCGGCCGGTTCTTTTCCCGGGCGGCGGCCGAACCGCGCGATTATCCGGGCGTCACCGTCGCGAAGCCGCTGCACGGTGACGAGTGGCAACTCGTACAGCATCTCGAAAGCTTCTTCGTGCAGAATTATCCGGGGTCGGTCCAGCACCTGTTCGGCGTGCACGATGCGAACGACAAGGCGCTCGTGGCCGTCGAGGCGCTGCGGGCGCGCTACCCTGACGCGAACATCAAGGTCGTCGCCGATGCGCGGCTCTACGGGCCGAACCGCAAGATCGCCAATCTCGTGAACATGCTCGAACACGCGGAGTATTCGATGCTCTGTCTCGCCGACAGCGACGTGCTGGTCGAGCGCGATTATTTGCGCGCCGTCGTCGGCGCGCTGCAGCAGCCGGATGTCGGCATCGTGACGAGCGTGTATCGCGGCATCGCGTCGCCGGGCTTCTGGCCCGGTGTCGCCGTCGCGATGACGAACTACCATTTCCTGCCGGGCGTGATCACCGGACTCTTCATCGGGCGCGCACGGCCATGCTTCGGCCAGACGATTGCGATCACGCGCGCGACGCTCCAACGCATCGGCGGGCTCACGCGTTTCGCGCATCACCTGGCCGAGGATCATGCGCTGGGCGAGGCGGTGCGGCAGGTGGGCGCGCAGGTCGTTATTCCGCCGTTCGTCGTCGGGCATGCATGCGTCGAGGAGACGTTCGGGAACCTGTACGCACACGAATTGCGCTGGAGCTGCACGATCCGCGCGGCGGACCGGCTCGGTCACGCCGGCTCGGTGCTGATGCACCCGGTGCCGCTCGCGCTGCTGGCTCTGCTGTTCTCCGGCGGCACGGCCGTCGCGTGCGGGCTGGCGGTCGCGGCGCTGGCCGCGCGGGCGCTGCTGATGCTCAAAACGAGCCGGGCGACCGGCGCGGGCCTGCGCGGTGCGCTCTGGCTGCCGTTCGTCGATCTCCTGCAGTTCTTCGTGTTCGTGTCGAGCTTCTTCTCGTCGCATGTCATGTGGCGCGGCACGCGTTTTCGTGTCGACCGGGAAGGCCTGCTGTCGCCCGCGAGCGAATCATGACGACCCAAACGAACCGCGCTGCCGATGCCGCGGAGCGCAACGCCGCGCGGGGCGACGCACGGCTGCGCCACGTGGGGCAGGTGGCGGCGCTGGGCGGGCTGGCGCTTGCCGTGTGGCTGATCTGGCGTGAGCATCCGCTGGACATCCTGCATCGCCTGCAGATCGCCGGGGCCGGACTGTTGCTCGCGGCCCTCGCGCACATCCTGCCGATGCTCGCGAATGCGTGGGACTGGCGGATGCTGATCCGCGGCCCGCGCCGCCCGTCGTTCGCGGCGATGCTGAAGCTCGTGTGGATCCGTGAATCGATCAACGGGTTGTTGCCGGTCGCGCGGATCGGCGGCGAGATCGTGTCGTTCGGCCTGCTGCGGCAGGCGGGCGTGCGACCGGCGACCGCCGTCGCCAGCCTCGTCGCCGACATGCAGCTGACGCTGATCAGCCAGCTCGTGTTCGCGCTGGTCGCGATCGGCTACGTGCTCGAGCATGTGTCGTCCGATACCGCGCGGGTGGCCGGCAACCTCGCGATCGGCATGGCCGCGCTGGTGCCGGTGCTGCTGCTGTTCGCGCTGGTGCAGCATGCGCGGCCGTTCGAGCGCGCGATGCGCGTGCTCAACCGCGTCACGAGCGGCAAGGTGGTGGCGCTGGTCGGCGAATCGGCGCGCACCGATCAGTCGATCCGGATGATCTGGAGAAAGACCGGCATCGTCGTGCGCTATCTCGTGATCTGGCAGACGCTGCAGTTCGTCGGCTATGCGCTGGAAATCTGGCTCGCGCTGTATTTTCTCGGCGCGGAGCCGACGTTCGTGCAGGCGCTCGCGATCGAGGCGCTGATCCAGCTGGTGAGCAGCATCGCGTTCCTGATGCCGGGCGGGCTCGGTGTGCAGGAGGGCGGGTTCGTGCTGATCGGCGGGCTGCTCGGGTTCGACCCGCCGACCTGTCTCGCGCTGGCCGGCGCCCGCCGCGTGCGCGACCTGCTGTTCTATCTGCCGGGCCTGCTGGCATGGCAGTGGGCGGCCGGTTCGGCGAACCGGCCGGGCGGAACGAAAACCGCGCCGCTGCCCATCGGGGAATCCGCCCGGCCGCGTTGATGCGACCGGGGCGCCGGTGCCTGCGCGGCCGGCGGCGCGGGAATCAGCGTCGTTCGTCGGCGAGATGGCTGCGGATCACGTCCGCGAACGACGTATCGCCCTTCAGCCCGAGCGCTTCCGCGTGCGACGTATCCCAACGGCCCGGCCAGCTGCCGACGATCTTCTCGATGCGCTCGTCCGGCGCATGGCGGATCAGCTTCACGACTTCGTCGCCCGCGACTTCGCGCAGCGCCGCGATCATTTCGTCGACCGACACCGACAGGCCGGGCAGATTGATCACCCGTTTGTTGCCGAGCTTCGCGCTGTCGATCTCGCAGCCCGCGACGAGCGCTTCGATCGCGCCGCGCGGCGACAGCAGCCACAGCCGCGTCGAACCCGGCACCGGGCACACGCTTTCCTCGCCGTTCAGCGGTTCGCGGATGATGCCGCTCGCGAACGACGACGCGGCCGCATTCGGGCGGCCCGGCCGCACGCTGATCGTCGGCAACCGCAGCACGCGGCCGTCGACGAAGCCGCGCCGCGCGTAGTCGCACAGCAGCAGTTCGGCGATCGCCTTCTCGGCGCCGTACGACGATTGCGGGTTCAGCGCGGTGTCGTCCTGCACGACGTCGGGCAGCGTGCCGCCATAGACCGCGACGGAGCTCGTGAACACGACGCGCGGCCGATGGCCGCGCGCGCGGCACACTTCGAGCAGCGTGCGCGACGCGTCGAGGTTGATCCGCATGCCGAGATCGAAATCGGCTTCGGCCTGCCCGCTGACGATCGCCGCGAGGTGGAAGATCGCGCCCGTCTGCGTGTCGATCGCGCGGTCGAGCACCGCGCGGTCGGCGATGTCGCCGACGATCGACGTCACGCGCGCATCGCCGAAATCGCTGCCTGCGACGACGTCGAGCAGCACCAGCTCGTCGATCTTCTCGCTGCGGCCGTCGGGGCCGGTGAGTTCACCGCGCTCGAGCAGCTTGCGCGCGAGACGCTGGCCGAGAAAGCCGGCGCCGCCGGTGATCAGTACTTTCATGTTCTTTACCCTCAGAAGAATGCTGGAATTACAGGTACGGCTTGAGCCAGCCGAGCCCTTCCGACGTGCCGGCCTTCGGGCGGTACTCGCAGCCGATCCAGCCGTCGTAGCCGAGCGCGTCGATCAGCGCAAACAGATACGGGTAGTTGAGCTCGCCGATATCCGGCTCGTGGCGCTCGGGCACGCCCGCGATCTGGATATGGCCAATGCCCGCGAAATCGCGCTTGAGCTTCATCGCGAGGTCGCCCTCGACGATCTGGCAGTGGTAGCAGTCGAACTGCACCTTCAGGTTCGGCGCGCCGACTTCCGCGCAGATCTCGTGCGCATCGTCCTGGCGGCTCAGGAAATAGCCGGGCATGTCGCGCTGGTTGATCGGCTCGATCAGGATCGTGATGCCGTGCGCGAAGGCGGCCTGCGCCGCATGCCGCAGGTTCGCGAGGTAGGTGTCGCGATGGCGTGCGCGGTCGGCGCCCGGCGGCACCATGCCGGCCATCACGTGCAGCTTCCTGTTGCCGAGCACGCGCGCATAGTCGAGCGCCTGGTCGATGCCGCGCCGGAACTCGTCCTCGCGGCCCGGCAGCGACGCGGTGCCGCGTTCGCCCGCGGCCCAGTCGCCGGGCGGCGCGTTGAACAGCGCCTGCTCGAGGTTGTGCGCGTCGAGGCGCGCGCGGATGTCCTCGGCGGCGAAATCGTACGGGAACAGGTACTCGACGGCCTTGAAGCCGTCGTAGGCGGCAGCGGCGAAGCGTTCGAGGAACGCGTGCTCGGTGTACATCATCGAGAGGTTGGCGGCGAAGCGTGGCATGGCAGCGGGTCCTGTGAATGAATGGGGCGGGGCGCACGGCGCCCCGCGTCGAATGGCGGCCGGATCGGCGGCTCGGCGAATCAGCGGTTCACGAGTTTCGCGGGCGTGAGCCACACGGCGATCGCGCCGATCACGAGCATCGCGGCGAGCACGTACATGCCGGACGCCGTGCTGTGCGTGACGTCCTTCAGGTAGCCGATCACGTACGGGCTCGCGAACCCGGCGAGGTTGCCGACCGAGTTGATGATCGCGATCCCGGCGGCGGCCGCGGAGCCCGCGAGGAACGCGGTCGGCAGCGACCAGAACAGCGGGGCGCAGGTCAGCACGCCGCCCGCCGCGAGCGACAGGAACACGATCGACACCGCCGTATTGTGCGAGTACGACGCGGCGACCGCAAACCCGAGCGCGCCCATCAGCGCCGGCACGATCAGGTGCCAGCGGCGTTCGCGGCGCTTGTCCGCGCTGTGGCCGAACAGGTTCATCACGACGATCGCGACGACGAACGGAATGGCCGACAGCAGGCCGATCTGCAGCGTATCGGTGATGCCGGTCGACTTGACTAGTGTCGGCATCCAGAACGTGAGGCCGTACTGGCCCGTGACGAACGCGAAGTAGATCAGCGACATCCACCACATGCGCGGGTCCGCGAACACGGCCTTCAGCGAATGGCCGTGCTTCTGCTGTTCCTGCGGTTGCGCGGCGATCTCGTCCTCCAGCAGCTGCTTTTCGCGCGCGTCGAGCCACTTCGCGCTGCGGATGCTGTTGTCGAGATACAGGATCGTCGCGATGCCGACGAGCACGGCCGGCACGGCTTCGATCATGAACATCCATTGCCAGCCGTGGAAGCCCGAGCCGCCGTGGAAGCGCTCCATGATCCAGCCCGACAGCGGGTTGCCGAAGATGCCCGACACGGGGATCGCGGACATGAACACCGCGATGATCTTCGCGCGGCGATGCGACGGGAACCAGTACGTGAGGTACAGGATCACGCCGGGATAGAAGCCGGCTTCCGCGAGGCCGAGCAGGAAGCGCAGCACGTAGAACTGCGTCGGCGTCTGCACGAATGCGAACAGCGCGGACAGCAGGCCCCACGTGATCATGATCCGTGCGATCCAGATACGTGCGCCGATGCGATGCATCAGCAGGTTGCTTGGCAGTTCGAACAGAAAATAGCCCAGAAAGAAAATGCCGGCGCCGAGCCCGAACACCGTTTCGCTGAACGCGAGATCCTGCGACATCTGCAGCTTCGCGAAGCCGACGTTCACGCGGTCGAGATACGCGACCACGTAGCAGAGCATCAGGAACGGCACGATGCGCCAGAACACTTTCTTGTAGGTGCGGTCGAGTTCCGCGGCATGGGCGGGCGCGGCGGGCGAGCGGCCAGCGGCCGCGTCGAGAGCAGTCATCGTCGTCTCCAATGATGTCGTGTGCCGGCGGCGCGTACGTCGCCGGTCGTGTGTGTGCTGACGGAAGGGCCCGCGCACACGGCGGGCATGGGAATCGTTGCGCGGCGCGTCGCTACCAGCGCGCGCCGAAGCTGGCGCGTAGTTCGTCGAGCGCGGCGTCGTCGAGCGGCTCGGGTTTCGGGTGCGTCATCAGCCACAGCCGCGCCGTCTCCTCGAGCTCTTCGAGCGCATACGACGCGTTCGACACCGACGGTCCCCACATCACGGGGCCGAGGCGGTCGAGCAGCACGCCGCGCACCCGGTCGGCGAGCGCCGCGACTTCGGCCGCGACGCCCGGATCGCCGGGGCGGCGGTAGCGGATCAGCGGAATGTGGCCGACCTTCATCACGTAGTACGGCGTGATCGGCGGCAGCACGTCGGTGTCGCGCCACACGCCCGCGAGCGTCAGTGCGACGAGATGCGTCGAATGCGTGTGGACGACGCCGTTCGCTTCGGCATTGCGCGCGTAGATGCCGCGATGCAGCGCGAGCGTCTTCGACGGCTTGCCGCCCGATACGGGCTGGCCGTCGAGGCCGACCTTCGCGATGTCGTTCGGGTCGAGCCGGCCGAGGCACGCATCGGTCGGCGTGATCAACCAGCCGTCGGGCAGGCGCGCGCTGATGTTGCCGGCGCTGCCGACCGCGTGACCGCGCGCATACAGGCTCGCGCCGACCACGCAGATCTCTTCGCGCAGTTTCGCTTCGTCGCTCATCGTGCGGCTCCGTCCAGCGCGCGCAGCGCCTTGTCGAAAAAGTCCGTGGCGCCGAAGTTGCCGGACTTCAGCGCGAGGCCGAGCGGCTGCGCGTCGATGGTGGCCGTCGCCGGCACACCCGGATCAATCTGCGCGCCGATCTGCAGCGACTTCACGTCGAGCGCCTGCACGACCGCGCCGGAGGTTTCGCCGCCGGCGACGACGAACTTGCGCACGCCGAGATCACGCAGGCCGCGCGCGATCGCCGCGAGCGTGGCTTCGACGAGATGGCCGGCCGCGTCGACGCCGAGCGCCTGCTGCACGGTCTTCACTTCGTCGGGCGTGGCCGTTGCATAGATCAGCACCGGCTGCGGCAGGTGCGAGCGCGCAAAGGTGAGTGCTTGCTCGACGACGGGTTCGCCGCGCGATGCCGCGAGCGGATCGATGCGGAAGCTCGGCCGCGTGGCGCGCCATGCGGCGACCTGCGCGTTGGTGGCCTTCGACGCGCTGCCGGCGAGCACGGCCGAGAGCCCTTCGATGCGCGGCAGCGACGCCGCGTTGTCGCGCTCGGGCAGTTGCTCCGCGCGGCGGAAATTCGCGGGCAGGCCGAGCGCGATGCCCGAGCCGCCGGTGACGAGCGGCAGGCCCGCGCACGCTTCGCCGAGCACGTAGAGGTCGCGATCCGACAGCGCGTCGGCGATCGCGAAGCGCGCGCCTTCCGCGCGCAGTTGCTCGATCCGCGTGCGCACGGCGGCCGCGCCCAGCGCGATCGTGTCGTAGCGGATCAGGCCGACCGGCGACTTCGTCTGCCGTTGCAGCACGCGCACGAGGTTCGCGTCCTTCATCGGCGTGAGGGGATGATTCTCCATCCCCGATTCGTTCAGCAGCACATCGCCGACGAACAGGTGGCCGCGATAGATCGTGCGGCCGTTCTCGGGGAACGCCGGGCACGCGATCGTGAAGCCGCCGCCGGCCGCATCGAGCAGCGCATCGGCGACGGGCCCGATGTTGCCTGCGTCGGTCGAATCGAACGTCGAGCAGTACTTGAAGAAGAACTGCCGGCAGCCCTGCGCGCGCAGCCATTCGTATGCGGCGAGCGATTGCGCGACGGCGTCGGCGGCGGGGATCGTGCGCGACTTCAGCGCGACGACGATCGCGTCGGCGTCGAGCGTGGTGTCAGCGGCATCGTCGGCGGGTACGCCGATCGTCTGCACGGTGCGCATGCCGCTCTTCACGAGCATGTTCGCGAGATCGGTCGCGCCGGTGAAATCGTCGGCGATGCAGCCGAGCAGGGGACGGGAAGCGGAAGCGGTCATGGCAGAAGCGTCGGTCGAATCAGCGGGCGGGCGGCAGCGTGATGCCGGGGAAAGTCTTGATCACGGCGGAATCGTCCTCGCCGCCGTGGCCGGCGCTCGACGCGCTCATGAACATCTGGTGCGCGGTGGCCGACAGCGGCAGCGGGAACTTGCTGCGGCGCGCGGTATCGAGCACGAGGCCGAGATCCTTCACGAAGATGTCGACGGCCGACAGCGGCGTGTAGTCGCCGTTCAGGATGTGCGGCACGCGGTTCTCGAACATCCACGAATTGCCGGCGCTGTGCGTGATCACGTCGTACAGCGCGTCCGCATCGACGCCTTCGCGCAGGCCGAGCGCCATCGCCTCGGCCGCTGCCGCGATGTGCACGCCGGCCAGCAGCTGGTTGATGATCTTCACTTTCGAGCCGATGCCGTGCGCGTCGCCGAGGCGATAGACCTTGCCGGCGATCGCGGCGAGCACGTCCTCGCAGCCCGCGTAGGCGGCGGCCGGGCCCGACGTCATCATCGTCATCTCGCCGGAGGCCGCGCGCGCGGCGCCGCCGGATACCGGCGCATCGAGCATCTGCAGGCCGGCCGCCTCGATGCGCGCGCCGAGCGCCACCGCGAATTCCGGTGCGACGGTCGCGCTTGCGATCACGACGCCGCCCGGCTTCATCGCCGCGACCGCACCGTGCTCGCCGAACAGCACCGTTTCGGTCTGCGCGGCATTGACGACGAGCGTGACGACGACGTCGCACTGCGCGCCGAGTTCGGCCGGCGTCGCGCAGGCGATGCCGCCTTCGGCGGCGAACGCCTGCAGCACCGTGTCGCGCACGTCGCATGCGCGGACGCGCAGGCCGGCGCGCAGCAGCGAGCGGGCGACGCCGAGGCCCATCGCGCCCAGGCCGATGACTCCAACATTTCGTGACATGGTCAACCTTGATCGATTCGGGAAAGGGGCGGCGGGGCGGCCGCCGGGTTCAGCAAATGCCGGCTTCCGCGAGGCGGCGGGCGGCGTTGTACATGTGCGTGCGCGCCGCGTTGCGTGCGGCCATCGGGTCGCGCGCGCGGATCGCGTCGGCGATCGCCGCGTGTTCCTCGCGCACCTGGCGCGAGAAGTCCTCGCGCGTCGCTTCGTTGCGCCGCGTGACCTTCACGCCGGCTTCGAGGTACTGGTTCAGGAACTGCAGCGTCTTCAGGAAATACGGGTTGCCGGTGACGGCCGCGATCGTGCGGTGGAACGCGACGTCTTCCGCGACGCCATCGCGCCCCTCGGCCACCGCGTCGTCGATCTTGCGCAGCGCATCGTCGATGTCGGCCATGTCTTCATCGGTGTGGTTCAACGCGGCTTCGGCCGCGACCTCGGCCTCGATCGCGCGGCGCACCGCAAGGAGGTGCGGCAGCGACGTGGCTTCGACGGCCTCCGCATAGTCGATCCGCAGCGGCCGGATCGCGCCGTGCTGGTTCACGTACACGCCGCTGCCCTGGCGCGGCTCGACCACGCCTTCGTTCTTCAGCCGCGAGATCGCCTCGCGAATCACCGTGCGGCTCACGCCGAATTCCTGCGCGAGCACGGCCTCCGTCGGCAGCTTGCCGGTGGCGGAGAAACTGCCGACTTCGATCTGCTTGAGCAATTGCTGCGCGACATGGTCGCTCATCGCACGGGCGGGAATTTTCTCGAACATGGTGCTCTGGTTTGTAAGGTTATGTGGTCATCATACAAATTTGAAGATGCGTCAGCATCCGGGATAACCCTCGGTTAACGGAGTGCAACGTCGGTTAAATTGAATGGAACCGGTTCCAATTGAGTCTAAACCGATGCGTTCGAGTGTCGATGCGCGAACGGTTGGATAAGGAGCGGGGGCCCGTCGCCGTCAGTCGGCGATGTCCTCGACGGGGTCCGCCGCGATTGCCGCGCCGGCTTCCGCCACTTCCCCGCCACGTTCCCGATAAGTCGCCGGCGGCACGCCGAACTGCTTGCGGAACTCGCGTCCGAGGTGCGACGCATCGGCGAATCCGCAGCTCGACGCGATATCGGCCACCGTGCGGTCGGAGCTGGTCAACAGCCACGCGGCCGTGCGCAGCCGAACCTGCTTCGCGAACGCCTGCGGGCTCTTGCCCGTTTCCGCCTTGAACAGCCGCTCGAGCTGCCGCGTCGACAAATCGAGCTTGCACGCGAGTTCCTCGAGCGGCAGCGAGCGCCCGACATGCTGTTCCATCAGAAGAATCGCGCGCTTGACCTTCGGGTGCGTGGCCGGCTCGAGGCCCGGCGGATGCGGCTGCGGTGCATTGCCTTTCTGCATCTCGCCGACGAGCAGGATGCGCAGCGCCTTCTGCACGGTCGCGTGGTCGAAATGGCGCAGCAGGATCGCGGCGGCGACGTCGATCGACGCGCGGCCGCCCGAGCAGGTGATGCGGCGCTGGTCGATCACGAACAGGCGGTCGGCGATCAGCAGGTCGGGATCGGCGCTCGGGAAGCGCTCGATGAAATCCCAGTAGTGGAACCAGCTCACGCAGGTGCGATAGCCGTCGAGCACCTTCGCGCGCATCAGCGTAAACACGCCCGTGCAGATCCCGACGACCGTCGCGCCGCCCGCCGCCGAGCGGCGGACGAACTCGAGCGTTTCGGGGCCGGCTTGCGGCCCCGAGTGCAGCAGCCCGCCGACCACGACCACGTAGTCGAATGGTTCGGCCCCATCGAAGGTTTCCCACGGCGTGATCTGGATCCCGCAGCTCGCGCGCACCGGCGCCAGCGTTTCGCCGATCACGCTCCACGCGCAGCGCACGGGCTTGCTGTAGTCGCCGTCGTCCGCCGACAGCCGCAGCATGTCGACGAAGCCCGAGAAGGCCGTCAGCGTGAAGTTCGGCAGCAGCACGATGCCGAAGCGGATACGCCGCGGCACGGGTTCTGCGAGGGGGGAAGCGGGTACGTCGGTTGTCATCGCGGCCAATCTCTTCACGCCGGGCGGGCGGTCTCACTCAGTCTGTTGATACGGGGCATGCGGGTACGGCGGTCGGGCGGGGCGGATGCAGCCAGCGTCGCTGATCGGTTCCGGCACGACTTGTGGTTTTCCGTCGCGAACCATCGCCAAAACGCACTTTCGGGCCTGCCGACGTGGCGCTTGGCGGCGCTATCCCACGCCGATGCCGTTTTTGTTCTATCGGCCGATTTTACGCTTTGATGTACTGGCGCCAACGTCATTTCACGTGTGCCCCACCCAGAGGAAGCCAGATGAACGTCAGCGTCTTCGACCTGTTCAAGATCGGCATCGGCCCGTCCAGTTCGCATACGGTCGGCCCGATGATCGCCGCGTGCCGCTTCGCGTCGCACGTGGAGGACGCGAACCTGCTCGGTTTCGTGCGCCGCGTGCGGGTCGAACTATACGGCTCGCTCGGCGCGACCGGCAAGGGCCACGGCACCGACAAGGCCGTGCTGCTCGGCCTCGAGGGCCACCTGCCCGACACGATCGATCCGGACCTGATCGAGCCGCGGCTTGCCGCGATCCGCGCGGAGAAATCGCTGTCGCTGCTCGGCAAGCAGACCGTCCGCTTCGAGGAAAAGGAGCACATCGGCTTCTATCGCAAGCTGATGAGCGGCACGAGCATCGTGCACCCTAACGGGATGCGCTTCCAGGCCTTCGACGAGCACGGCCAGCTGCTCGTCGAGAAAGAGTATTACTCGGTCGGCGGCGGCTTCGTCGTGAACCGCGACGGCGATCGCGTGAACGGCGTGCGCGCGGCGGTCGAGGTGCCGTATCCGTTCCGCACCGGCGACGACCTGATGCGCCAGTGCCGCGAGCACGGGCTGTCGATCGCCGAGCTGATGATGCGCAACGAATGCGCGCTGCGTCCCGCCGACGAAGTGCGCGCCGGGCTGCTCGCGATCTGGCGCACGATGGCCGCCTGCGTCGAGCGCGGCTGCAAGGTCGAGGGCGACCTGCCGGGCCCGATGCGCGTGAAGCGCCGCGCGGCCGAGCTGAACGCCCGCCTGCGCGAGCGCTCGGAAGAGTCGCTGCGCGACCCGCTGTCGATGCTCGACTGGGTCAACCTGTATGCGATTGCCGTCAACGAGGAGAACGCGGCGGGCGGCCGTGTCGTCACCGCGCCGACCAACGGCGCGGCCGGCGTGATTCCCGCGGTGCTGCACTACTACGTGAAGTTCGTGCCGGGCTCGAACGAAGCCGGCATCGTCGAATTCCTGATGACGGCCGCGGCGATCGGGATCATCTACAAGGAAACTGCGTCGATCTCCGGCGCGGAAGTGGGGTGCCAGGGCGAGGTGGGCGTCGCGTGCTCGATGGCCGCCGCCGCGCTCGCCGCGGTGATGGGCGGCACGGCGACCCAAGTCGAGAACGCCGCCGAGATCGGCATGGAGCACAACCTCGGGATGACCTGCGACCCGGTCGGCGGGCTCGTGCAGATCCCGTGCATCGAGCGCAACGCGATGGGCGCGATCAAGGCGCTGAACGCGTCGCGCATGGCGCTCAAGGGCAACGGCCAGCACTACGTGTCGCTCGATTCGGTCATCAAGACGATGCGCGAGACGGGCGCCGACATGAAGACGAAATACAAGGAAACGTCACGCGGCGGTCTGGCCGTGAACGTCATCGAATGCTAAACGAAGGATCACTCACATGAGCCGCTACTCGATATTCAGCCTGTTCCGCAACGGCCTCTCGTATCACGAGAACTGGGAAAAGCAGTGGAAGAGCCCGGAACCGAAGAAGGAATACGACGTCGTGATCGTCGGCGGCGGCGGCCACGGCCTCGCGACCGCGTACTACCTCGCGAAAGAGCACGGGATCACGAACGTCGCGATCCTCGAGAAGGGCTGGATCGGCGGCGGCAACACCGCGCGCAACACGACGATCGTGCGCTCGAACTATCTGTGGGACGAATCGGCCGCGCTGTACGAAAAGGCGATGAAGCTGTGGGAAGGGCTGTCGCAGGACCTGAACTACAACGTGATGTTCAGCCAGCGCGGCGTGATGAACCTGGCCCACACGCTGCAGGACGTGCGTGACACCGAGCGCCGCGTGAACGCGAACCGGCTGAACGGCGTCGACGCCGAATTCCTGACGCCCACGCAGATCAAGGAAATCGAGCCGACCATCAACCTGAACAGCCGCTACCCGGTGCTCGGCGCGTCGATCCAGCGCCGCGCGGGCGTGGCGCGTCACGACGCGGTGGCCTGGGGCTTCGCACGCGGCGCGGACCGCGCGGGTGTCGACATCATCCAGAACTGCCAGGTGACGGGCATTCGCCGCGAAGGCGGTGCGGTGGTCGGCGTCGACACGGTGAAGGGCTTCATCAAGGCGAAGAAGGTTGCGGTGGTCGCGGCCGGCAACACGACGACGCTCGCCGACATGGCCGGCGTGCGCCTGCCGATCGAGAGCCACCCGCTGCAGGCGCTGGTGTCCGAGCCGATCAAGCCGGTCGTCAACTCGGTGATCATGTCGAACGCGGTGCACGCGTACATCAGCCAGTCCGACAAGGGCGATCTCGTGATCGGCGCCGGCATCGACCAGTACACGGGCTTCGGCCAGCGCGGCAGCTTCCACATCATCGAAAGCACGCTGCAGGCGATCGTCGAGATGTTCCCGGTGTTCTCGCGCGTGCGGATGAACCGCCAGTGGGGCGGCATCGTCGACGTGTCGCCGGACGCGTGCCCGATCATCACCAAGACCGACGTGAAGGGCCTCTATTTCAACTGCGGCTGGGGTACCGGCGGCTTCAAGGCGACGCCCGGCTCGGGCTGGGTGTTCGCGCACACGATCGCCCGCGACGAACCGCATCCGCTGAACGCGCCGTTCGCGCTCGACCGTTTCTACACGGGCCACCTGATCGACGAGCACGGCGCCGCCGCCGTCGCGCACTAACCCCCCGCACTGAAGGAGAAAGAAACATGTTGCTGATCGAATGTCCGTGGTGCGGGCCGCGCGCCGAATCCGAGTTCTCGTGCGGTGGTGAAGCCGACATCGTGCGCCCCGTGAACAACGAGAACATGACCGACCGCGAATGGGGCGAGTACGTGTTCATGCGCGAGAACAAGCGCGGGCTGCACAAGGAGCAATGGCTGCACGCACAGGGCTGCCGCCGCTGGTTCAAGGTCACGCGCGACACGGTGACCTACGATATCAAGGGCTACGAAAAGTTCGGTGGCGAAGCTGCCGGCAACGCACACGAAGAGGGCACGGGCAAATGAGCCAGAAAGACCGCCTCGGCACCGGTGGCCGCATCAATCGCGCAATTCCGTTGACCTTCACGTTCAACGGCCGCACGTATCAGGGCTTCCAGGGCGACACGCTCGCGTCCGCGCTGCTCGCGAACGGCGTGCACTTCGTCGCGCGCAGCTTCAAGTACCACCGTCCGCGCGGGATCGTGACGGCGGACGTCGCGGAACCGAACGCCGTCGTGCAGCTCGAATCGGGCCCGTACACGGTGCCGAACGCACGCGCGACCGAGATCGAGCTGTACCAGGGGCTCGTCGCGTCCAGCGTGAACGCGGAGCCGTCGCTCGAGAACGACAAGTACGCGATCAACCAGAAGCTGTCGCGTTTCCTGCCGGCCGGCTTCTATTACAAGACGTTCATGTGGCCGCGCAACATGTGGCCGAAGTATGAAGAGAAGATCCGTGAAGCAGCCGGCCTCGGCAAGGCGCCGGAAGCGCTCGACGCCGATCGCTACGACAAGTGCTACGCGCACTGCGACGTGCTCGTGGTCGGCGGTGGCCCGTCGGGTCTCGCGGCCGCGCATGCGGCGGCCACGGCCGGCGCACGCGTGATCCTCGTCGACGACCAGCGCGAGCTCGGCGGCAGCCTGCTGTCCTGCCGCGCCGAGATCGACGCGAAGCCCGCGCTGCAGTGGGTCGAGAAGATCGAGGCCGAGCTGCGCAAGCTGCCCGACGTGACGATCCTGTCGCGCAGCACCGCGTTCGGCTACCAGGACCACAACCTCGTGACGGTCACGCAGCGTTTGACCGATCACCTGCCGGTGTCGATGCGCAAGGGCACGCGCGAGCTGCTGTGGAAGGTCCGCGCGAAGCGCGTGATCCTCGCGACCGGTGCGCACGAGCGTCCGATCGTGTTCGGCAACAACGACCTGCCGGGCGTGATGCTCGCCGGCGCGGTGTCCACCTACGTGCATCGCTTCGGCGTGCTGCCGGGCCGCAACGCGGTCGTGTTCACGAACAACGATCGCGCCTACCAGACCGCGCTCGACCTGAAGGCGTGCGGCGCGAAGGTGACGGTCGTCGATTCGCGCGCATCGTCGAACGGCGCGCTGCCGGCCGCCGCGAAGCGGCAGGGCGTGACGGTGATGAGCGGCGCGGTCG
This sequence comes from Burkholderia sp. HI2714, assembly GCF_002223085.1. Taxonomy (NCBI): domain Bacteria; kingdom Pseudomonadati; phylum Pseudomonadota; class Betaproteobacteria; order Burkholderiales; family Burkholderiaceae; genus Burkholderia; species Burkholderia sp. HI2714. Next base: position 85,459 of record NZ_NKFM01000037.1, read on the forward strand.
TGACGGTCGCATCGGGCAAGTGGCGCGTATCGTCGGTCGACGTCGCGTCCTACTCGAACGGCCAGACCGGCGGCAAGCTGCAGACGCTGCCGTGCGACCTCGTCGCGATGTCGGGTGGCTTCAGCCCGGTGCTGCACCTGTTCGCGCAGTCGGGCGGCAAGGCCTGCTGGAACGACGAGAAGGCATGCTTCCTGCCGGGCAAGCCCGTGCAGGCGGAAGCGAGCATCGGTGCCGCGGCCGGCGAATTCGGCCTGGCGCGCGCGCTGCGGCTCGCGGTCGATGCGGGCGTGGAAGCCGCGAAGGCGGCGGGTTTCACCGCTGAGCAGCGCGCGGTCGCGCCGCAGGTCGCGGAAACCGTCGAAGGCGCACTGCAGCCGCTGTGGCTGGTCGGCAGCCGCGAAGCCGCGGCGCGCGGGCCGAAGCAGTTCGTCGACTTCCAGAACGACGTGTCGGCCGCGGACATCCTGCTGGCCGCACGCGAAGGCTTCGAGTCGGTCGAGCACGTGAAGCGCTACACGGCGATGGGCTTCGGCACCGACCAGGGCAAGCTCGGCAACATCAACGGGATGGCGATCCTCGCGGGCGCGCTCGGCAAGACGATTCCGGAAACGGGCACGACGACGTTCCGCCCGAACTACACGCCCGTGTCGTTCGGCACGTTCGCGGGCCGCGAGCTCGGCGATTTCCTCGACCCGATCCGCAAGACCTGCGTGCACGAGTGGCACGTCGAGCACGGCGCGCTGTTCGAGGACGTCGGCAACTGGAAGCGGCCGTGGTACTTCCCGAAGAACGGCGAGGATCTCCATGCGGCCGTGAAGCGCGAATGCCTCGCGGTGCGCAACAGCGTCGGCATCCTCGATGCGTCGACGCTCGGCAAGATCGACATCCAGGGTCCGGACGCGGTGAAGCTGCTGAACTGGATGTACACGAACCCGTGGAACAAGCTCGAAGTGGGCAAGTGCCGCTACGGGCTGATGCTCGACGAGAACGGGATGGTGTTCGACGACGGCGTGACGGTGCGCCTCGCCGACCAGCATTTCATGATGACGACCACGACGGGCGGCGCGGCGCGCGTGCTGACGTGGCTCGAGCGCTGGCTGCAGACCGAATGGCCCGATATGAAGGTGCGGCTGTCGTCGGTCACCGATCACTGGGCGACGTTCGCGGTGGTCGGCCCGAAGAGCCGCAAGGTCGTGCAGAAGGTGTGCCAGGACATCGACTTCGGCAACGAGGCGTTCCCGTTCATGAGCTACCGGAACGGCACCGTCGCGGGCGCGAAGGCGCGCGTGATGCGGATCAGCTTCTCGGGCGAGCTTGCCTATGAAGTGAACGTGCCGGCGAATGCGGGCCGCGCTGTGTGGGAAGCGCTGATGGCGGCCGGCGCCGAGTTCGACATCACGCCGTACGGCACCGAGACGATGCACGTGCTGCGCGCGGAGAAGGGCTACATCATCGTCGGCCAGGATACCGACGGCTCGATTACGCCGTACGACCTCGGGATGGGCGGCGTCGTCGCGAAGTCGAAGGACTTCCTCGGCAAGCGTTCGCTGTCGCGTTCGGACACCGCGAAGGAAGGCCGCAAGCAGTTCGTCGGCCTGCTGACCGAGGACGAACAGTTCGTGCTGCCGGAAGGCGCGCAGATCATCGCGAAGGACACGCAGGTGTCGGCGGTCGATCCGACGCCGATGATCGGCCACGTGACGTCGAGCTACTACAGCCCGATCCTGAAGCGCTCGATCGCGCTCGCGGTGGTGAAGGGCGGCCTGAACAAGATGGGCGAGAGCGTCGTGATTCCGCTGGCCAACGGCAAGCGCATCACCGCGAAGATCTCGAGCCCGGTTTTCTACGATACCGAAGGGGTGCGTCAGCATGTGGAATGAAACGAGAAACCAGACGCAGGTGGCGGGCGCGGGCGGCGTGACGCTTGAATCGCCGTTCGTCGGCGCGGCCGACGTGCTGAAGCCGCACCAGGCGCGCGCATCGAAGAAGTTCACGCTGCGCGAGCGGCCGTTCCTCGATCTCGTCAACGTGCGCGGCGAGTTGAGCGATCCGGCGTTCGTGAGCGCGTTCGAGCGCGTGGTCGGCTGCCGGCCGCCCGCGGCGCCGAACACGGTCGCGCGCGGCGCCGAGTACGACGTGCTGTGGCTCGGCCCCGACGAGTGGCTCGTGCGCTCGAACGGACCCGTGCAGGCCGGCGTGCTGGAGGCGCAACTCGCGGAAGCCGTGCAGGGTTCGTATGCGGCCGCCGTCGACGTCGGCAGCGGCTATACGGTCGTCGAGATCAGCGGCGAACGCGTGCGCGACGTGCTCGCGCGCGGCTGCCCGCTCGATCTCCACCCGCGTGTGTTCAAGCCGGGCCAGTGCGCGCAGTCGCATTACTTCAAGTCGTCGATCGTGCTGATCCCGACCGGTGACGATGCGTTCGAGATCGTCCTGCGCCGCAGCTTCGCCGACTACTTCGTGCGCATCATGCTCGACGCGGCCGCGCCGCTCGCATCATGAAGCCGTTCGACGAACCGTTCGTGGCGATCGACGCGCCGCGCCTGCGCGGGCGCGGCTGGAGCGTGTTCGTCGACGAACTGAAGGTGCCCGCGCGGATCGGCATTCATGCGCACGAGCATGAAGCGCCGCAGCCGATCGTGATCGATGCACGGCTCGGCTACCGGTGCGAGCCGAGCGAGCAGGGCGAGTGGATCGATTACGACGGCTATTGCGCGCGCCTTGCCGCGTTCCTGTCGCACAAGCCGCATACGCGGTTGCTCGAGACGCTCGTCGCCGATATCGCGGTGCTGTCGTTCCGCGAATGGCCGGCGCTGGAGTCGCTGACGCTGTCGGTGTACAAGCCGAAGATCCGGCCCGGCACGAAACGGGTCGGCGTGTCGCTCGACTGGACGCGCGGGGATTATTTGCGGTGGACGGGCGCGGCGGGGCAGTTTTGATGTGGGAGAGGCGGTCGACGAGCGCATCGAAACGATGCCGGTCGGCCGCCAGCGTGGCACGTGTCGCGCCTGTATAGTTCCTGAAATATAAGAATAATCCGTCGACCGTGAGCATGATGCTATTTGTTCCTGAAATATGAGAACAATCGCCCTCACCGGTATTCAAGCCTATAATTCCGATATTCTCGTAACAATGCCGTCGACGCACGCTCGTCGGCATTTTGTTCCTGGTATCCCGGAATTATGGCCCGCACCTTACCCCGCCCGATTGCATCACCCGACCCGCTTGCGCAGGATCTCGCGGCGTTGGGGGCGCTCGTCCGCAACCGGCGGGCGCAGAACCAGATGCGGATCGACGACGCGGCCGATATGCTCGGCGTCTCCAAGGACGTGCTGTCGCGGCTCGAAAACGGCCGGGCGGTGAGCCTCGACAAGTTGTTCAAGGTGCTCGACGGTCTCGGACTCAATTTGCTCGTCGTACCGAAGCGCGAAGTGCCTGTCGCACGCAAGGCCTTGCATGAACTGGCCGAGCCGCCTGTTCCGGCGGGGTCGCGGGAGGGCGCGTGATGGTTCATCGCCTGCGCATCTCGACCAACGGTTCGCCCGTCGGGCAACTGACTTACGACGCCCGTCAGGATGACTACGGTTTTTCGTATGACCCGGCGTGGCAGGCGCGCGCGGATGCGTTCGCGTTGTCGCCGTGCATTCCGCTCCACGGTCGTTCGCTTCCCGTGGGAGCGGTGCAGCGCTTCATCGGCAATCTGTTGCCCGAGGGGCGCGCGCTCGAAGTGGCCGCGGCGATGTATCAGCTATCGAAGGACAACGTGTTCGGTCTGATCCGGATGCTCGGCAAGGAGCCGGTCGGCGCGCTGAGTTTCCTGCCGGACGACGGAGAGAACGCACAAGCCCCGGAAGCCCTCGCGTCCGAACGTCGCGTGATATCCGCGGAAGAGTTGACCGACCGCATTCGCAAGCGCGACGCGATCCCGTTTCCGGTGTGGGACGGCCAGGTCCGGCTGTCGATTGCCGGCCATCAGGACAAACTGCAGGTGCTGGTCGAGGGGGAGCAAATTGCACTCGTCGAAGGGGCGCTCAGCAGCACGCACATTCTGAAGCCGGAGTCGGGCAACCCGCATGCGCCGTTCATGGTCGCCAATGAACATTTCTGCATGACGCTGGCCGCGCGCATGGGGCTGCCAGTGGCGCCCGTCGAGATTCGCCGCATCCCGGAGCCGATTCTGCTCATCGAGCGCTTCGACCGGATCGTGACGACCGAGCCGGACGATTCGAAGCGCGTCAGTGCGGTGCGGCGCCTTCATGTCATCGACGGATGCCAGGCACTGGACATGCCGGCGACGCTCAAGTACGAACGCAACCTCGGCAACAACGCGGACGTGCGCAATATTCGCGAAGGCGTGAGCTTCGAGAAGCTGTTCTCGCTGACGCCGTATCTCGAGACGCCGGCAGCCGCGCGCGCGGCAATGCTGCGCTGGGCCCTGCTGCAACTGCTGATCGGCAACAGCGACGCGCATGGCAAGAACATCTCGTTTTTCGTCAGCGGTGGCGGGCTTGCGCCGGCGCCGCTTTACGACCTCGTTTGCGTCAACGTGTATGGCGACGCGTACGTCCAGGATATGGCGATGGCTTATGGGGACGTGTTTCGCACGGAGGAACTGACCGCGTTCGCGCTCGCGGATTTTGCGCATCGCATACAGATCCGGCCATCGTTCGTCGCGCGGGAAATGTCGAAGATGGCGCGTCTGGCGACGGAGATCGCGCCTGAGTTGGCAAAGTCCGACATCTACGTGGGCGACGAACGTGGATGGGTAGGCAATATTTCGGAGTACGTGTGTGCTCAGGCCGACCGCGTGCTGCGTATTGCGCCTATGGTGTCCAAGGTGAACATCGATCTGCTTTGAAATCGGGCATTCACCGGGCGATCGCCGCGACATGCGTTCCCGCATGTCCTTGCGATCACCCTGAACCGACGCATCAAGCCGCAGCCGCCCCATCCAGCGCCGGATAGTCGACATACCCACGCGCATCGCCGCCGAAGAACGTCTCGCGCCGCGCATCGTTCATCGGTGCGCCGGTCTTCACCCGCGTCACGAAATCCGGATTCGCCAGCACCATCTGCCCGTACGCTTCGAGATCGGCCAGCCCCGACGCCACGTCCGTGCCGATCGCGTCGCGCGTGCGGCCCGGCCGGTTCAGGATCAGCGTGCCGTTCCAGCGTGCGCGCAGGTCGGCCAGCAGCGCTTCGTTGCCCTGATGCATCACGTGCAGGTAGGCGAGGCCGAGACGGTCGAGTTCCGTCGCGAGGTGGCGATACAGCTCCGGCCCTTCCGCACCTTCGTCGAGGCCGCCCAGCGTGTTGCCGGGCGACACGCGGATGGCCGTGCGATCCGCGCCGATCTCGTCGGCGATTGCCGCGGCAACCTCGATCGCGAAGCGCGCGCGGTTCTCGATCGAGCCGCCGTACGCGTCGGTGCGCGTGTTGGCATTCGGCGCGAAGAACTGCTGGATCAGGTAGCCGTTCGCGCCGTGAATCTCGACACCGTCGGCGCCCGCCTCGATCGCGCGGCGCGCGGCGATGCGGAAGTCGTTCACGGTCGCGCGCACTTCGTCGAGCGTCAGCGCGCGCGGTGCGGGGATGTCCAGCATCCCCTTCATCGTGAACATCGGCGCGTTCGGCGCGATCGCCGACGGCGCGACGGCCTGCCGGTGATGCGGCGTATTGTCGGGATGCGACATGCGCCCGACATGCATCAGCTGGATGAACAACCGGCCGCCGCGTGCATGCACGCGGTCGCTGATCGCCTTCCAGCCGGCGACGTGCGCGTCGGTATAGATGCCGGGCGTCGTCAGGTAGCCTTGCCCGTCGTCAGATGGCTGCGTGCCTTCGCTGACGATCAGGCCGAGGCTCGATCGCTGCGCGTAATACTCGGCGGCCCATTCGCCGGGCGTGCCGTCGAGGGCGGCGCGGCTGCGGGTCATCGGCGCCATGACCAGGCGGTTTTCCAGCGTATATCGGCCCACGCGGACCGGGGTGAACAGTTGGCTCATTATGCGTCAGCTCCTCGAGATTCGGGATAGCGGCGCCAGGACGGTGCCGCCTCGGGCGCCGGCCGCGCACGGGGTGTGCCGACCTCGCCTCCACACACCCATCATCCATTGCTTCCTTTTCGGGATAAACCGGGTAATCTGGATAACATTGATCCATTGATGGAGCAGTTGGCATGGAACTGCTGAACGACATGGCGTTGTTCGTCGAAGTCGTGAAGGCGAAGGGATTTCGCAGTGCGGCCGAGGCGCTGGGGATGCCGAACTCCACACTGTCGCGGCGCATCAGCGCGCTGGAGAAGGCGATCGGGCTGCGGCTGCTGCATCGCACGACGCGCCGGATCGAGCTGACCGAGGCCGGCCAGCTCTACTTCGAGCGCTGCAAGCGCATCGTCGACGAGGCGCGGCTCGCGCACGAGCAGCTCGGCGGCCTGCTGGCGGAGCCGACCGGCGTGCTGCGCGCCTCGTTTCCGGTCGATTTCGCGGTGGTCATTCTGGCGCCGCTGGTCGTCGAATTCGGGAATCGTTATCCGAAGCTGACCTTCGAATTCGAGCTGACATCGCGGCGTGTCGACCTGGTGAGCGAACCGTTCGACGTGGCGATCCGCATGGGGCCATCCGAGGACTCGCAGCTGATCGCGCGGCGGCTTGCGACGCTCCGGAACTACCTGTATGCGTCGCCAGGCTATCTCGCGCGCGCCGGCGAGCCTCGCGAGCCTGAAGACCTCGTGCGGCACGCGTGCCTCGGCCTGCAGCGGAGCGGGTCATGGACGCTGCACGACGGCGCGCGTTCTGTCGAGGTGCCGGTGAGCAGCCGGTTCGGGTCGAACAGCGTCGGCATGCTCCGGCGTCTGGCCACGCTCGATGCGGGCATCATCGTGCTGTCCGAAGCGATCGTCGCGGACGATCTGGCCGCCGGCCGGTTGCGCCGTGTGATGCCGGCATGGGAAGGCGAGCCGATTGCGGTCTACGCGATGACGGAGACGCGGCTGCTGCCCGCGAAGACGCAGCATTTCATCGAGTTCTTGCGGGAGCGTTTCGCGCAGGCGTGACGGGCGGGTAGCCGTTCGTCGTTCAGTTCTGTGCCGGTGGCGGTGCGTCCAGCTGCGCTTCCCATTTCTTCAGGATGCGCACGCGTGCCTGGCTGAAATCGACCCAGCAGTTCATCCGCGCGTCTTCCGGGATCATCTGTTGCGGATTGGCGGTTTTCACGTAGTCGCAGGTGTCGTCGGCGAAGCGGGTCCAGCTTGCCTGCGACTTCGCGAGTGCGCTGGCGGCATCGGGGTTGCGCTGCTTGAGCTTGCGCTCGAGCGACCGGTATGCGCGCTCGACGGCCTGGTCGTTTTGACCGAGTACGCAGGTCCGCATGTCGTTCATCGTCAGCGCGTGTTTCTCGCAATCGACGGCGGCGAACGCAGCGGTGTGGCCGATCGTCAGCGCGGCGACGGCAAGGAGGCGGGTGGCATGGCGCATGCGCGTCGAACGAAGGGGGAGACTAGTTGCCGCGGGCCGACGTCGGGCTCGTCTTTTCGCTGACCGGCACCATGCGGGCCTTCGCATCGTTCGCGGAATTCGCGGGATTCGAGGCTTTCGCATCGTCGTCAGGTTCGAGCACGAAGCGGAACGAATCGACGCGCTGCATCACCTTCGCCGCATACGCGTTCGAGCCGCCGCTGTAGCTCCTCAGTCCGGCCCGCACGTCGCCACCGGCCGCCCTCACGTAGCCGGACAGGATCGCCGACCCGACTTCGACGTTCGCGTTCGGGTCGGTCAGGTCCTTCACGTTGCGAACCAGGCCGCGGTGCGCGGTCGGCACGACCTGCATCAGCCCGGTCGCGCCATGCTGGCCGCGTGCCTTTTCCTGGAAGCGCGATTCGATCGAAATAATGGCGTAAACGAGCGCGGGAGGCAGCGAATATTTCGTCGCAGTGACGCTCACGATATCGGCGAGCTTCGCGGCCCGTTCCTTCGCGACGCCGAACTTCTTCGTCAGGTAGGACGTGATGCGGCGGTTTGCTTCGTTGGGCTGATCGTTGGCGTCGGCGAGCGGCGCGGATGCGACGGACGGCGCCGATGCGGCTGCCTCGGGCGCGGACGCAGGCGGTGCGGGCGCTTGCTGCGCCGACGCCTGTTGCGCGATGCCGAGCGAAAGCACGATCAGCCAGAGAAACCGTCGCATGGTGGAGTGCGGGGAATGGGAAGGCGCCTAGTATATCGGCCAATCGCGGCCGGTGGTCGAGTGCCGGTTCGAATGAAAGCGGCATGTAGGTTTGTGTCGTGGCGAGCCGATCGGGGAACCGATCGTTGCGCGGACACGCATCGGAGTCCGGATGAACGCTAGTTGATGATCTCGCCGATGCCGGTTTCGATGCGGATTCTGAGCTGCTGGATGAACGCCGGATCGTAGGGTTCCCAGCTCTCGAGTTCGCCAACGATCTTCAAAGGCGATGTGCTCCGATACGATCGCGTCGGATTGCCCGGGAATTTCTTGTCCGTGACGTTCGGGTCGTTTTCGAATTCGCCGGTGGGTTCGACGATGTAGACCCGCGGTCGGCCGTCGCCTTTGGCCATTTCCGCAGCCAGGCCCGCGCCTTTGGGCAAGGCCGTGAAGTAAATGTGATTCATCACGACGTCATCGCGATAATTCGATCGGAAGCCTGCCGTCAGCAAGTCGCCGATCCGCAGATCCGCTTTCGTGCCATGAAAAAACGGGCCGGTGTCCGGAACGGTCATGGTTTCTCCTTCCAAAAATCGCGCAACGGCTTCTACGCGCGCCGTGCGGCCGCCACCCGTGCAATCGCGCCGATCGCATCGCTGACGAGCACCGCGAGCAGCCCGACGATCACGCCGCCCTGCAGCACGAACGCGGTATTCGACGTCTGCAGCCCTGCGATGATCACGTCGCCGAGCCCGCGCGCGGCAACCGTCGAGCCGATCGTCGCAGTGCCGAGATTGATCACGACCGCGAGCCGGACGCCGTTGACGATCACCGGAAACGCGAGCGGCAGCTCGACCGATATCAGTTGCTGCCAACCGCTCATCCCCATCCCGCGTGCGGCATCGACGACGTCGCGCGGCACGTCCTCGAGCCCCGCGATCGTGCTTTCGAACACGGGCAGCAGGCCATACAGCACGAGCGCGATCAGCACGGGCTTCAAGCCGAAGCCGACGGCCGGCACCGCGAGCGCGAGCACCGCGACGGGCGGGAAGGTCTGGCCGATGTCGACGACGCTGCGCGCGACTGGCAGGAAATCCGCGCCCCACGGCCGCGTGACCGCGATGCCGGCCGCGACCGCGACGATCGTACCGATCACGCTCGACAACGCGACCGTGCCGAGATGCGCAAGTGTGAGGTCGAGCAGACTCGCGCGATCGTAGATGACGGGCGCGCCGTTGTCCGCGAACGGCGCGAACAAGCCTTGCAGCCAGGCGGGGCGCAACAGCAGCACGAGCAGCAGCGCGAGCGCGGCTGCGCGTGCGATGTAGGCGGGAAGTGCCGACCGCCCGGGCCGCGTGCTGCCGTGCGTCGTCATGCGGGTTTCCTTGCGTGCGCACGGATCGCATCGAGCGTGATGCGGCGCGTGTTGTGGCCGTTGCCATCTTCCACTGGAAGCGCATCGACACCACGCCACAGCAGCTCCGACACCGCATCGCGCAGCGTGCGCGTCGCGGCGATCGGTTCGCCGTCGGCATGACCGGGTTCGGCCACCGCGTCGATCGGTGTCAGCGCGAGCAGGCGCAGCGGCCGGTCGACGCCCGCGACGAGCTGCTCGACGACGCCGGCCGCCGGCTTGCCGAGAATCTCGGCCGGCGAAGCGACCTGCAGCAGCCGGCCGCCGTCCATCACCGCGATCGTGTCGCCGAGCTTCAGCGCTTCCTCGATATCGTGCGTGACGATCACGACGGTGATGCCGAGGCGGCGCTGCAAGGCAAACAGGTCGTCCTGCGCCTTGTTGCGGATGATCGGATCGAGCGCACCGAACGGCTCGTCCATCAGCAGCATCGCGGGCTCGGCCGCGAGCGCGCGCGCGACGCCGACGCGTTGCTGCTGGCCGCCCGACAGTTCGTGCGGCAGCTTGTCCGCGAACTCGGCGGGCGCGAGATGGAACAGGTCGAGCAATTCGTTCACGCGCGCATCGATGCGCTCGGCCGGCCAGCCGAGCAGGCGCGGCACGGTCGCGATGTTGCGCGCGACGCTCCAGTGCGGAAACAGCCCGTGCCCCTGGATCGCATAGCCGATGCCGCGACGAAGCTGCTCGGGCGCCACGGTGGCCGTATCGACGCCGTCGATGCGGATCGTGCCGCTGGTGGGCGCGATCAGCCGGTTGATCATGCGCAGCAGCGTCGACTTGCCGCTGCCCGATGCGCCGACGAGCGCGGTGATCGTGCCGCGTTTCATCGTCAGCGAGACGTCGTCGACGGCGACGATATCGCCGAAGCGTTTGCCCGCACGTTCGATCTCGATCATCCTGCACGCCCCTTCGCGAGCGTGGTCGCGGCTTCGAATATGACGGCCGCCACCAGCGCGAGCGCGATCGTCGGGATCGCGCCGAGCAGCACGAGATCGGCGGCCGATTGCCCGATCCCCTGGAAGATGAAGGTGCCGAAGCCGCCGCCGCCGATCAGCGCGGCGACCGCGGTCAGCCCGATGTTCTGCACGAGCACGATGCGCACGCCGCTCAGGATCACCGGCAGCGCGAGCACGAGATCGACGCGCAGCAATCGCTGCGCGCGCGTCATGCCCATCGCGCGCGCCGCTTCGGTCACATGCGGCGGCACCTGGCCGAGCCCGACCACGACGCTCGACGCGATCGGCAGCAGCGAATACAGGAACAGCGCGAGCACGGCTGGTGCTACGCCGATGCCGCGGATGCCGAGCGCGGCCGCGAGCGGCACGTGTGCGGCGAGCAAACCGAGCGGCGCCATCATCAGCCCGTACATCGCGATGCTGGGGATCGTCTGCACGATATTGAGCACCGGCATCGCGACGGTACGCACCGCCGCGATGCGCGCGCAGGCGATGCCGAGCGGCACGCCCGCGACGAGCGCGGCAGCCACCGAGCCACCGGTGAGCGATACGTGCCGGATCGCCTCGATCCAGAAGTCGTCGCTGCGCACCGCGTATTCGCGCATCACCGAGAGGCCGTCCCACCAGCCGCTCGCGAGCGGCACCGAAATCGCTGCTATCGCGACGACGAGCGCGGCGAGACGCCGCCACGGGCCGAATGCGAGCCGTGCGAGCGCATCCGCGACGAGCACGGCCCACGCGAACAGCAGCAGCCAGACGCCGGAGGAGGGCGACACGCGCGCGAGCGTGTCGTCAGGTGCGACGACGTGCGTCGCGGCCGCGCCGACCGCGTACGCGAGCGTCGCGAGCCACGCGCAGCCGGCCGCGAGGCGCCAGGTGGGGCGGCTCGCCGTCATCGCCCACAGCGCGCCGACGATCCACAGTGCGGCGAGCACGGCGCCCTGCAGGGCCGGCAGCGCGGCGAACACCGACAGGTCGGTGCCGGCCGCGATGCGGTTCGGCCGCAGCACCGCGAACGGCAGGCCGAGCACCGCGACGATCGTCAGGACCCCGATCAGGATGCCGACCTTGTCCGCCGTGATGCGCCGCGCGGACGCTGCCGCGCGACCCGTCATTTAACGAAGCCCTTCGCTTTCAGGTAGCTTTTCGCGACGCCGGCGGCCGGTTCGCCGTTGATCTGGATGCGCGCGTTCAGCGACTGCAGCGTCTTCAGGTCGAGGCTCGCGAACACGGGCTTCAGGTAGTCGGCGATTTGCGGATGCGCTTTCAGCACGGCTTCGCGGATCACCGGCGCGGGCGCGTAGACGGGCTGCACGTGCTTGTCGTCGTCGAGCACCGCGAGGCCGCTCGACGAGATTCCGCCGTCGGTGCCGTAGACCATCGCGGCATTCACGCCGTCGGTCTGGTTCGCGGCGGCCTTGATGGTCGCGGCCGTGTCGCCGCCGGACAGCACGACGAGCTGGTCAGGCTTCAGCTTGAAGCCGTACGCCTTCTCGAACGACGGCAGCGCCGATGCGCTGTTCACGAATTCGGCCGACGCCGCGAGCTTCACCTTGCCGCCGCCGGCAACCCACTTGCCGAAATCGGAGAAGGTCTTCAGGTGCTGCGACTGCGCGACCGGTGCGAGCACGGCGACGCCCCACGTGTTGTTCGCGGGCGCCGGGGTGAGCCAGACGAGATGGTTCGCCGCGTAGTCGAGCTGCTTCGCGGTGTCGTAGCCCTGGCTCGCGTTCTTCCACAGCGGATCGTCCGCCTTGTTGAAGAAGAACGCGGCATTGCCGGTGTATTCGGGGTAGACGTCGATCTCGCCGCTCGTGAGCGCCTTGCGCACGATCGGCGTGGTGCCGAGCGCGATCTTTTCGGTGACGGGAATGCCGTGGGCCTTCAGCACCTGTGAAATGAGGTTGCCGAGCAGGTTGCCTTCGGTGTCGATCTTCGACGACACCACGACGGGCGTGTCGGCATGCGCGCCGGGCGCGACGATCGCGGCGGCGAACGCGAGGCCCAGGATCCGGGCGGGCAGGGCGAGCTTCATACGGGCCAATCTCCAGGACGGGGGCGTACGCCGAAAGTTACTTGACTGAGCCGGCTTTGGCAAACCGCGTGCGGCGGCGTGCCCACAGCCCGTGTGGGGATTACCCGCATCCGTGTTGCAGGCTTGTTACACTGAATCCGTTCCCGCCTTGCCGACACTTCCTGACATGAAGCCCGAGCTGCTGGTTCTCATCGCATTGCGCGGTGACGCGCATCGCGAGATCGCCGCGTCGTTCGACGTGCGCTACGCCCCGACATCCGAAGCACGCGAACGCGCGATCGCCGAACACGGCGGCACCCTACGCGCGGTGCTGACCAACGGCAGCACGGGGCTCACCGCCGCCGAGATCGATCGTCTTCCGCAACTCACGTTCGTCAGCGCACTCGGCGCCGGCTACGAGCACATCGACGTGACGCATGCCAAGGCGCGCGGCGTTACCGTGGTCACGGGGGCCGGCACCAACGACGATTGCGTGGCCGATCACGCATTCGCGCTGCTGCTCGCGACCGTGCGCAACGTCGTGCAGCTCGATGCGAAAACGCGCGCGGGCGTGTGGCGCGACGGACTGGCGATGCCGCCGAACGTGTCGGGCAAGAAGCTCGGCATCGTCGGGCTCGGCAAGATCGGCGAGAAGTGCGCGCGCCGCGCGGTCGGCTTCGACATCGAGATCGGTTATCACAACCGGTCGGAGAAGCAAGTCCCTTATCGCTATTTCGACCGCGTCGACGCGCTCGCGCAGTGGGCCGATTTCCTGATCGTCGCGACACCGGGCGGCGCGGGCACGCGGCACCTGATCGATCGTGCGGTGCTCGACGCGCTCGGCCCAGGCGGATTCGTCGTCAACGTGTCACGCGGCAGTGTTGTCGATACCGCTGCTTTGGCAGAGGCGTTGCGCGAAGGCCGCATCGCGGGCGCGGGGCTCGACGTGTACGAAGGCGAACCCGAGCCGCCGCGCGCACTGACGGACCTCGACAGCGTCGTGCTGACGCCGCACATGGGCGGCTGGTCGCCCGAGGCGCTCGATCGGTCGGTGCGGCAGTTCATCGACAATGCCGAGCGGCACTTTTCAGGGCGGCCGGTGTTGACGCCGGTTTGAGCGGCGCCCGAACGGTGATTCGCCGCCCACCGTTTCGTCCGTGATCGATGTCCGCGTGAGAGGCGTCCCGCGACGGTCGAGGGCGGATGCGGAGCGCTATCGATCGATACGCAGCACGAGCTTGCCGGTCGTGCCGCCCGACTCGAGCGCCACATGCGCGTCGACGATCGCGTCGAACGCGTAGCTGCCCCCGATCAGCGGTTTCAGCGCGCCGGTGGCCAGCAAGCCGAACAGCTCGCCGAGCGTTTGCTGCACGACGTGATCGGCGAGGAACGCATGCAAGGCGAAACCGGACAGCGAGCGGCAGCCGAAGATGAGCGCGTTCATCAGGCTTTCATCGACCGTCAGCAAGTGGCCGCTTGCCGCGCCATAGGCGACGAAACGACCGTGCGGCGCAAGGCTGGACGCAAGCGTGCGGGCCACGACGCCACCGATCGAATCGAAGACGACGTCGGGGCCCGTGCCGCCGGTTGCGGCGCCCAGTCGATCGGCCCACGCGTCGTCGCGATAGCTGACGGCCTGATCGGCACCGAGCGCCCGCACCGTCGATAGCTTTTCCGTGGAGCCGGCCAGGCCGACGATCGTCCTTGCGCCGTCGAGTCTTGCCAGCTGGATGAGCATCGAACCGACGCCCCCGGCTGCCGCGGTGATGGCGACGGATCTCGCGGCCACCGGCGTCTCGCGCAGCAGCAAGCGGGCGACCAGTCCCTGCAGCATGACCGCGACGGCGTCGTCGTCCGACACTGCGTCGGGAATCGCGACGATCAGCGTGGCGCGTACCGTCACATATTCGGCATAGCCGCCGGTTCCGCTCGTTGCGCCGAACAGCGCCGCGGCCACCCGCTCGCCGACGCGGAAGTCCCGCACGTTCGCGCCCACGGCTTCGACGGTGCCGACCGTTTCCGATCCCAATATCGCCGGCAAAGTCGGCGCCGGGCCAGGGTAGGTACCGGCGCGTTGCAGTGTTTCCGCGAAATTCAGTCCGACGCGCGTCACACGCACGAGGACTTCGTCGGGAGCCGGTGTCGGGCGCTCGATCACGACCGGACGGAGGACGGAGGGATCGCCGAAACGATCGATCTGAATGGCATTCATGGTGTTCATGGGAAAGACTCGCTGGATGCGGGGGCGTTGCCCCCGGGATATGTGAGGTGTCGGGCAGGACGCGGCGTCGGCCGGGTCATTCCGGCAGGGACGCTCGATCGCCGCGATCGAACGAGGCGCGGCCCGCGCCGTTCAGCACGAGCGCGAGCAGGCCGCCCGTCATCGACAGGTTCATCATGAAGAAGGTCTGCTGCGTCTGGTCGCCGCCGCTATGGAAGATCACTGCGGCGATGACCGAAAAGATCGCAAGCCCGAGCGCGGCGAGTCGCGTCATGAAGCCGGCGATCAACGCGAGGCCGCCGGCGACTTCGACGAAGATCACGAGCGGCAGCAGTGCTCCCGGTACACCCATGTGCGCCATGTATTGCTCGGTGCCTGCGTAGTTGAAGATCTTGCTGATGCCCGCGCCGACGTAGACGCCGGCGATGAGGATGCGCACCAGGACGGACAGGATGGCGCTGACGGCGGGCGTCTGCGCAGCGGTTCGGTACAGGGCGCGGTTGATCGATCGAATCATGGTGACTCCTTGTTCGAGGGGCGGCGGATCGGCGATCCGCCGCCGTGTTCAGCGGTTCGGGTTCGGGTGCGTGCTCATGCGCTGAACGGCGGGTAGTCGGTATAGCCGGCTTCGCCGCCGCCATAGGCCATGGACATGTCCGCATGCGCGAGCGGCCGGTCGTGCCGGAGGCGTTCGGCAAGATCCGGGTTCGCGATGAACGGGTAGCCGAACGACACGAGATCGGCGTGGCCGTCGGAAAGTGCCGTTTCCGCGCGTGCTTTCGTGTAGCCGTTGTTCGCGATGTAATGCCCGCCGAACGCGTGCTTGAGCGCGCCGTAGTCGAATGCGGGCACCGCGTCCGGTGCGGCCTGAGGGACGCCTTCGACGACATGGAGATAGGCCGCGAGGCCGCTCAGCCGGTCGGCGAATCGCCCGAACAGTGCTTGCGGATCGCTATCCGCAATTCCACCGAAATGCGGCGTGACCGGAGAGATGCGGACACCTAATCGATCAGGGCCCGAAACGAGGCCGACTGCGCGCACGACCTCGAGTGGCAGCCGGAGCCGGTTGTCGATCGTGCCGCCGTAGTCGTCGGTCCGCCGGTTCGTGCCGTCGCGCAGGAACTGGTCAAGCAAATAGCCGTTGCCGGCGTGAATCTCCACGCCGTCGAACCCGGCCTGCAATGCGGCCCGAGCCGCCAGCACGTATTGGTCGACGATGGCGGGCAATTCGGCGGTTTCGAGCGCGCGCGGTACCGGGTACGGCTGCGGGCCGGTCGGCGTATAGGCGTCGCCGTCGGGGCGGATCGGCGACGGCGCGACCGGTCGTGCGCCGCCCGGCTGCAGGTCCGGGTGACCGATGCGGCCGACATGGGCCAGTTGCACGAAAATGCGGCCGCCTTCACGGTGCACCGCGTCGGTCACCTGTTTCCAGCCCGCGATCTGCGCATCGCTATAGATGCCCGGCGTGAACGGATAGCCTTTGCCTTGTGGCGAGATCTGCGTGCCCTCGGTGATGATCAGGCCGGCCGAGGCCCGTTGGGCGTAGTAGGTCGCGTTCATCGGGCCGGGCGCGTCGCCGGCACCGGCACGGCTGCGCGTCATCGGCGCCATCACGATGCGATTCCTGAGCGTGATGCGCCCGATTTCGACGGGGTCGAACAGCGTCGGACGCGCAGGCGCCCGGGGCGGCGAGAGAAAGCGGTCGGTCGTCATGGTTCCATGTTCCTGTGACATTGAGGGGGGACTGTCGACGCGGGGGCGCCGCGATCGACATGGCGTGACAGGAATGTAGGGGATCGTTTCGATCGAAACAATTGGCTAAAATGGATCGTTAAAATCAATTTTCTGGATAGATCGTGGATCGCAGCCCCAATCTGGATCAGCTTCGTGCGTTCGTCGCCGTCGTCGAGGCGGGCAGCTTTTCAGGGGCGGCGCGTCGGCTCGGCAGGGCCCAATCGGTGGTGAGTTATGCGGTCGCCAGCCTTGAGGCACAGCTGGGCATGCCGTTGTTCGAGCGTGGCAGACGCCGTCCGCAACTGACGGCGGCAGGCGAGGTCGTGCTCGCCGATGCGCGTCGGCTGGACATGCTGATGGGGCAGTTGCGGGCGAAGACGGCCGGTCTGCGGGGCGGCGTGGAAGCCGAACTGTCGCTGGCCGTCGACGTGATGTTTCCGTTGCCGAAGCTGGTCGAAGGCATGCAGGCGTTTGCCGAGGCGTTCCCGACCGTCGCGCTCAACCTGGCGATCGAAGCGCTCGGCGGCGTCATGAAACTGGTGCTCGACGGCGGCTCTGCGCTCGGCATCAGCGGCCCGATTCCGAACTGGCCGGATGCGATCGACGCGACGTCGATGGGGGCGATCGAGTTGCTGACCGTTGCGGCGCCCATGCATCCGCTCGCGTTGCGCGACGCGCCGATACCGCTCTCGGAGGCGCGCGAGCATACGCAGATCGTGCTTACCGACCGCAGCAAGGTCACCGACGGGCAATCGTTCGGAATCCATGCGACCCGCACCTGGAAGGTGGCCGACCTCGGCGCGAAACATCGATTGCTGCTCGCCGGGCTCGGCTGGGGATCGATGCCGATGCATCTGATCGAGGACGATCTGCAGTCGGGCCGTCTGGTGCCGGTGAAACTGGCCGATCGGCGCACGTTTCGCTACGGACTATCGTTGATCCGGCGTGCCGATCGCGCGAGCGGTCCGGCCGCGCAGTGGCTGATCGATTATTTGAGTCGCCAGGGCGATCCGGACGGCCGAAGGGCCTGACCCATGCCCGGCGGCGACCGGCCGGGCAGGCCGCCCGGCCAGCCTTGCAATCCGCGACGATTGAAGACTGGCCGGACGTTCGGCCGTGTCAGCTACGCGGGCCGGCTGAAGTGCGTTCCGCGCGGCGCACGTCCGCTCAGGACGAAGCCAGCGGCACCGTCACCGACGTACCGGCCGGGTCAAGCGTCAGCCCGGTGCCCGGCGTCGGCCGCAGCGTCGCTTCGTTGTCGCTCGACAGCACGACGAGCCCCAGCCGGTGGCCGGCTTCCAGCTTGTAGTCGCGCGGCATGAACGTCAGCTTCAGGTCGTACGGCATGCCGGGCAGAACCGGCTGCGAGACCCACTCCGACACGCGGTTACGCGGATCGGTCCACGCCCGCGTGACGATCGTGGCCGTACCGTCCGGCGCGCGATCGACCAGCAGGGCCGTCACGTTGGCCACGGCCGTGAAGGTCAGCCTGACGCGTGCGGTCGCTGAACCGGACAGGCGTGTCGCGGCCGTGAGCGGCGCGGTTTCGAAGCGGCTGCGGTTCTCGCCCGTCGGTGCGTTCGCCAGCGTGAGCGCGGTGATGCGCGCATCGTCGGTGAAGCGCGCGAGCGGGCCGCCGGTCGGCAGCCGCAGCAGCGTGCCGGTGCCCGCGCCGTCGCCGCCCGCGAAATACGTGACCGGCGTGGCGTGGCGCGCGGCCCAGTCCGCTTCCTTCAGCAGCGTGCCGTCCGCCTGCTCGATCACCGCGCGCGGATCGCGTTCGACGCCATTGTCGAAACCGATCAGGTAGCGCGTAAACCAGCGGTTCACTTCCGCGGTCCACGCCTCGGCCATCGCCGGCACGCGGGTCGGGTCGGTGTGCTTCAGGCGATGCAGCCACAGCTGCGTCGGCACGCCCTGGCGCCGCATCGCGAGATGCCACAGCGTCGACTGGTCGACGCGCACGTTGTCGTCGGTCAGCCCTTGCGCGACGAGCGCCGGCGCGACCGCGTATGCGGTGGGAATGTCGCGCGCGGCCCAGAACGGCGAATAGTCGCCGGTCTTGCGGTCTTCCTGCTGCAGCGCTTCGTCGATCAGGTGCGTGCAGCGCTCCGGATGCGCGTTCGTCAGCAGCGCCTTGATGTATACGTCGACGTCCTCGCCCTGATAGCCTTCCGGCGCACGCACGAGGCCGCCCGAGCGGTAGTAGCCGTACATGTTCGTCAGTCCGGCGACCGGCACGATCGCGTCGAGCCCGCGCGTGCGCAGGCTCGCGACCATCTTCGGCAGCGTGCCGTCGTACGACACGCCGTACATGCCGACGTGGCCCGTCGACCAGTTCGCGACGACCGTCTTGCCGTTCGCGTCCTTCGCGGTCGCGTCGCGGCCGAGCCAGCGGATCACCGATGCCATCGCGACCGATTCGTCGCGCGTGAGGATCGTCGGGCAGCCGTCCGAACCGGCGGTACCGAGCGAATCCGCGTAGACGATCGTGAAGCCGCGCGGGATGAAGTAGCCCTCGATCCACGAGCGCCCGGCGGCAGCCGCCTCGACCTGCTGCAGCATCCGCACCTGCGGCGCGGCGGCCATGATGCGCGCGGAGGCGCCGGTCGCTGCCGTGGCCGCCGCGGCGGCCGGATGCGGCGTGCCGTCGAGTTCGACGTCGACGTTGTGGTCGGGGCTGTCGGCGAGGCCCGCGTAGTACGGGCTCGCGAGCACGATGACGGGCGTGCGCGCGCCGTTCGCGGTTTCGGTCGGGCGCACGATGCGCACGTGGATGCGGTCGCGCGTGCCGTCGCCGTCGGAATCGACCGGCGTGTCGACCCACGCGTTTTCCTCGATCGTGCCGCCCGACAGTGACGGCTGCACCTGGCCGTTCGCGATCACGGGCCGGTAGCGGCCGCCGCTGGCCGGATTGGCGTACGGGACGCCGGACGGTGAAATGCGTGAGGCGAGCGACTGCTTGTCGGCCGCCGAGGCGGCGGCCTCCTCCTGTTTGCCCTGCGCGAGCGCGGAGACGCCCGCCACGCTGCCGCCGTCGTCACCGCCGCACGCGGCGAGCGTCGCGGCTGCAACGAGCGCGGGAAGCCACGCGCGACGCAATCCGGTTCGATGAATGTCCATTGTCGACCTCTTCTTGTGATTGTCTGGAACCGGTCGGCCCGCGATATGCCCCCTGCGGCCCGGCCGGGTGCTGCATCGGATGAAACGGAACTGCACCTTCGAAAGCGCCGGGCGCGAGGCCCGGGTGTCACGGCCGGTGTCGACGCGCGTCACGTATCGCGCGACCCGGCGAGCGTCGGGGCGACTGCATTGCCCCGACCGGAAAGCGTCAGCGCGGCGGCTGATTCGGGCCGCCCGGTCGAAGCGAGGCCGGCGGCACGAAATGAATGCAGGAGTGCGAATCAAATGCGGGCATGCCCGATCTTCCTTCAGGTTTCAGATGAAACGGAACGGCACGATGCGATGAGGCGGGGATGGTGCGAACGGCGGTGCTGCAACGGCAGGAAAGCGCGACGCGAGTCGGCAGGGCCGGCCGGAATGCTTTCCGGAAGCTTGCGCAAAACTTATCTCAGTGAAATCTCGGTGTCAAACTTTTTTAGTTTGAGTCAAACAAAGTTTTCATGCGTGCGGGGTGATGGACTTGCGATCGGTCTAAATTTCCGGGAAATCTGTCCGTAAACGGTAAAAAACAGATTGAAAGGAGAGAGAGGGCATGACGACTTCAGTCACGGCAGCGAGCGGCTTTTCGCTCGTGCAGATGGCGCAGCAGGCTGCGCTCGACGGGCGCCAGCAGACGGACGCGGCGGCCGGGCAACCGCAGGACACGCCGATTACCATCCGGGCGCTGGACCAGGACGCGATGCAGGCGGCGCGCATGAAGCAGATGTCGACACTGGGCAACCTGTCGACGAAGCTGCGCGACGTCACCAGCCAGCTCGTGACGAGCCTGCACGAGATTATCGCGAAGCGGCCGGACTTGGCCGACGCGCAGTTCGACTTCATGACCGACAACGGCCAGATCAAGGTCGTGTCGAAGACGATGACGGAAAGCGATCGCGCGTGGGTGGAGTCGACACTGAATGCGAACGCGGGCCTCGTGCTCGCGACGCGCGCGTTTCACCAGCAGGCCGTCGACTTCGCGGAGCAGGGCGCGGCCGCCGTCGGCGAGACGTTCACGGACGACGATCGCAAGGTGGCCAGCCGGCGCGCCGACGCGGACTTCCTCTTCATGAAGGAGATCAACGCGTCCGTCGCACGCAACCGGAAGTTCGAAGAGGTCGGCGGGCATTTCACCACGCAGGACGGCACGCGGCTGACGTTCGATCAGTCGGCCGGCACCGCGCGCGGCACGCTGGCGCTGCTGGATACCGACCGTCAGTTGTCGTCGGGTGCTGCGATCTTCGTCGACGAGTCGGGGCAGAAGACCTACGGCCGGCGCGCGGGCCTGATCGACGTCGGCTTCGGCGCCGCGTTCGAGGATATCCTGAACGGCCGCAACAGCATCGGTTTCCACGAGATCGCGTAGCCACGCGCGTCACAGAGCCGGACGCCGCGCGCCTATTCGTCGCGCAGCGCTTCCGCCGGCCGTACCCGCGCGGCGCGCCAGCTCGGGTAGAGCGTCGCGACGCACGACATCAGGAACGCGGCCGCGGCGATCTCGATCACGTCGGTCGCCGCGAGCTTCGACGGCAGCGAGCTGAGGAAGTACACGGACGGCGTCAGGAAGCGGATGCCGAGCAACTGTTCGATCGCCGGCAGCACCCACGGGATGCTCACCGCGATCGCGCAGCCGAGCGCGACACCCGCGAGCGTGCCGGCGAGGCCGATCGTCATCCCCTGGATCGCGAAGATCTTCATGATCGACCCGGGCGGCGCGCCGAGCGTGCGCAGGATCGCGATGTCGCCCTGCTTCTGCGTGACGGTCATCACGAGCGACGACACGAGATTGAACGCGGCGACCGCGACGATCAGCATCAGGATCAGCGACAGCATGCGCTTTTGCAGCCGCTCGGCCTCGAACCACGTGCGGTTCTGCCGTGTCCAGTCGCGGATATAGAGGTCGCCCGACAGCGTGCGCGACAGCGCCAGTGCGATGTCCGGCGCGCGCTGCAGATCGTCGAGGCGCAGCCGGATGCCGGTCGGCGCACGCACGTTGAACAGCGTCTGCGCGTCGCGGATGTGGATGTACGCGAGCGCGCTGTCGTACTGGTAGTGGCCCGACTCGAACGTGCCGACCACGTTGAACTGCCGGAACCGCGGCAGCGCATCGCCGATGCGTGCGGTGTTGCCGGGCGCGAAGAACGTGATGCGGTCGCCGATCTTCACGTGCAGCGCGTCGGCCAGCGCCGAGCCGAGCACGATGCCCATCTCGCCCGGCACGAGCGCGTCGAGCCGCCCGGTCTTCAGCTTGCGCGCGATCTCGGACACGCGCGGCTCCAGCACCGGATCGATGCCGCGCAGCGCGACGCCCGTCACGCTGACGGCGTTCGTCAGCAGCGCCTGTGCGTCGACATAGGGCGCGACGGCGCGCACCGCCGGATTCTGCAGCGATTCGTGCGCGGTGAGCCGCCAGTCGGGCATCGCGCCGGTCGGCGAGAAGATTTCCACGTGCGCGAGCACCGACAGCATCCGGTCGCGCACTTCGGTCCGGAATCCGTTCATCACCGACAGCACGACGATCAGCGCGGCGACGCCGAGCGCGATGCCGGCCATCGCGGCGCCGGCAATGAACGACACGAAGCCGTCGCCGGCCGAGCGCCGGCCGCCGCGCGCATAGCGCAGCCCGATCTGCCATTCGAACGGGAGTTTCAAGCGGTTTCCTTTCATTTCGATTCGATCCTGCCGAGCCGCGCATTCTAGCGAACGCGGCGCCGCCGTGTGCAGAGGTTGCGCCACGGACGACCGAGATCCGCCCGGCCGGCCGGTCATCCGGCGGCGTTGCGCGCCGGCACACCGATATTTCCATCGTTTCGGGTCTGATCGATAATGGCGCCCAGCATCCGGTCGAACATACCAAGTAATTACGGCGCAACCGGGCCGCGCCGTCACAGACCCATAACAATTCGGGGAAGGTTGCCGCACCAGGCAGCATGTCCTTGATAAGGAAATAACAATGGATTTGCTGCGTTTCCTGCTGCTCCTGCCGATTCGCGTGGCGGGCTTTGTCTGGTGGCTGCTCGGCTGCGCGCTGCGGCCGCTGGTCGGCGACGTGTCGTGGACGGCGCCCGCGTGGATGGGCGTGACCGCCGCGGCCGTGCGCCGCCGCCCGTGGCATGCCGGCGGCCTCGTGCTGCTCGCGGCCGCGCTCGGCTATGGCGGCTACTGGTTCAAGCATCGCCCGAAGCCGCCCGAGCCCGCGACCGTCAGCTTCACCGTGAAGGCGCCGGCGATCACCACCTACGAGGTGGACGACACCGACAAGCCGAAGATCACCGTCCATCCGCTCGAAGTCGTGTTTGCGCAATCGGCTGCGCCGATCGAACAGGTCGGCAAGCCGGCCGGCGATGGCATCGAGATGACGCCTGCGCTGAAGGGGGCATGGGAGTGGGCCGACGACAAGACGCTGCGCTTCACGCCGGCCGCCGACTGGCCGGTCGGCGCGCACGTCGAGGTGCGTTTCGCGGTGCACCGGGTGTTCGCACCGCAGGTGCTGATGCACGACGACCGTTTCGCTTTCGACGTGCCGGCGTTCGCCGCGACAGTCGGCAACAATGAGTTCTACCAGAACCCCGACAATCCGGCCGAGAAGCAGGCGCTGCTGCAGTTGCGCTTCAACTACCCGGTCGATCCCGCCGAGTTCGAGAAACGCATCGGCCTCGTGCTGGTCGGCCGCGACGGCAAGAATTCGACGCCGCTGCGCTACACCGTCAGTTACGACAAGATGAAGACGAGCGCATGGGTCCGCTCGCAGTCGCTCGAGATCCCGCTCAACTCGATGGTGGCACGGCTCGACGTCGACAAGGGCGTGAAGAGTTCGCGCGGCGGCAACGGCACGCCGGACGCGCTGCATGCCTTGGTCGACGTGCCGGGCCTCTACAGCCTGTCGATCGACAACATCGCGCCGACGCTCGTCGACAACGAGCGCTACGAGCCCGAGCAGGTGCTCGTCGCGGAGGCATCCGACGGCGTGCGCAGTGCCGACCTGGCCGCACGCGCCAAGGCGTGGGTGTTGCCGAAGCGCAAGCCGGGCGTCGATCAGTCGGACGACGATCCGCCGTACGCATGGAACGTGGCCGACATCAGCGAGGCGGTGCTGAAACAGTCGAAGCCGCTGGCGCTCGACGTGGTACCGACCGAGAACGACTACGCGACGTTGCAAAGTTTCAAATATCACGCGACGCCGGGCGATCGCATCTTCGTGCGGTTCGCCGAAAACCTGAAATCGGCCGGCGGCTACCTGCTCGCCGAGCCGGTGACGACCGCGTTCACGGTGCCCGACTATCCGAAGCTGCTGCGCTTCATGGCCGACGGTTCGCTGCTGTCGATGAGCGGCAGCAAGCGGCTGTCGGTCGTGTCGCGCAACCTGCCGGGGATGAAGGTCGAGATCGGCCGCGTGCTGCCCGACCAGCTCCAGCACCTCGTGAGCTTCAACAACGGCACGTACGCGCGGCCCGAGCTGTCGTATTCGTTCAGCGAGGATCACATCGTCGAGCGCTTCGTGCAGACGCGTGCGTTCCCGGCCGGCGACCCCGGCAAGGCGCATTACGAAGGCATCGATCTCGGCCAGTACCTGAAGGGCGGCAAGCGCGGTGTGTTCCTGCTGCACCTGACGAAGTACGACCCGGCGGCCGAGAAGAAGAAGGCCGACGATGCGAAGGATAGCGATGCATCGTCCGGCGACGGCAACCAGGATCAATCGGACAACGCCGCTTCGGGCGACAGCAGCGGCAATGGCGACGACAGCGACAACGCGCTCGGCGACACGCGCCTGATCGTCGTGACCGATCTCGGGATGCTGGTCAAGAAGGCGCTGGACGGCAGCCAGGACGTATTCATCCAGTCGATCCGTACGGGCAAGCCGGTTGCGGGCGCAACCGTGTCGGTGCTTGCGGTGAACGGCCAGGCGCTGTTCACGCAGACCACGAGCGCCGACGGCATCGTGCATTTCCCCGCGTTCAAGGGGCTCGACCGCGAGAAGCGGCCGCAGCTGTACGTCGTGAAGAAGGACACCGACCTGTCGTTCCTGCCGGTGGCCGGCCGCGATCGCCAGCTCGACTTCTCGCGCTTCGACGTCGACGGCGAGCGCAACGCGACCGGCCAGGGGCAACTGTCCGCGTACCTGTTCTCGGATCGCGGGCTGTATCGCCCCGGCGATCCGTTCCACATCGGCCTGATCGTGCGGGCGGCGAGCTGGGCGCGCAGCCCGGCCGGCGTGCCGCTGCAGGCGGAGATCGTCGACCCGCGCGGGATCACCGTCGAGCGCAAGCCGGTGACGGTCGATGCGACCGGCTTCACCGAGCTCGGCTATACGACGGCTGAAACGGCGCCGACCGGCACGTGGACCGTCAACCTGTACATCGTCAAGGACGGCCAGCCCGGTGCGGAGCCGATCGGCAGCACGACGGTGCAGGTGAAGGAGTTCCTGCCCGACCGGATGAAGGTCGACGCGAAGCTGTCGCAGCAGGTCGTCGAAGGCTGGGTGAAGCCGAAGGGGCTGAAGGGTATCGTCGATGCGCAGAACCTGTTCGGCACGCCGGCGGAGAAGCGCCGCGTCGCGGCGACGCTGACGCTGCGCCCGGTGTGGCCGTCGTTCCGCAGTTGGCAGGGCTATCACTTCTTCGATGCCCGCCGCGCGAAGGAGGGCTATACGACGACGCTGCAGGACGGCACGACCGACGACAAGGGCCATGCCGAGTTCGACCTCGATCTCGACAAGTACGCGGACGCGACCTACCAGCTCTACTTCCAGGCGAAGGCCTATGAAGCGGAAGGTGGGCGCAATGTCGCCGCGAACGCGCAGACGCTCGTGTCGAACAATGACTGGCTCGTCGGCTACAAGTCGGTCGACGATCTCGGCTACGTGAAGCGCGGCAGCCCGCGCACGGTGCGGCTCGTCGCGATCGATCCGAACGCGAAGGCGATCGACGTGAAGGACTTGCGCGCGCAGCTCGTCGAGGAACGCTACGTGTCGGTGCTGACCAAGCAGGATTCCGGTGCGTACAAATACGATTCGCGGCTGAAGGAAGTGCCGGTCGACGACAAGCCGCTGGCGATTCCGGCGGGCGGGCTCGACTTCACGCTGCGCACCGACAAGCCGGGCAGCTACGCGCTCGTGATCCGCAACGCGGCCGGCGCCGCGGTGAACCGGATCGAGTATTCGGTTACGGGCGACGCGAACGTCACGCGCTCGCTCGACCGCAACGCGGAGTTGCAGGTGACGCTCGCGAAGCACGACTACAAGCCGGGCGAGCAGGTCGAGATCGCGATCCGCGCGCCTTACGCGGGCAGCGGCCTGATCACGATCGAGCGCGACAAGATGTATGCGCACGCGTGGTTCCATGCGGACACGACGAGCTCGATCCAGCACATCACGGTGCCGGCCGGCTTCGAAGGCAACGGCTACATCAACGTGCAGTACATCCGCGATCCGTCGTCCGATGAAATCTTCATGAGCCCGCTGAGCTATGGCGTCGTGCCGTTCTCGGTGAACCTCGACGCGCGCCGCAACGCGGTGTCGGTCGATGCGCCGGCGCTCGTGAAGCCCGGCGACACGGTGAATTTCACCGTGCATTCGGCGAAACCCGCGAAAGTCGTGGTGTTCGCGGTCGACGAGGGCATCCTGCAGGTCGCGCGCTACAAGCTCGGCGATCCGCTGAAGTTCTTTTTCCGCAAGCGGATGCTCGAAGTCGGCACGTCGCAGATCCTCGACCTGATCCTGCCGGACTTCGAGAAGCTGATGGCGATGGCCGCGCCGGGCGGTGATGCCGACGATGCAATCGGCCGCCAGTTGAACCCGTTCAAGCGCAAGCGCGACAAGCCGGTCGTCTACTGGTCGGGGATCGTCGACGTGAACGGCGACACGCGCCTGAGCTACACCGTGCCCGACTACTTCAACGGCAAGCTGCGCGTGATGGCCGTGTCGGTGTCGCCGGACCTGGTCGGTACGTTCGAAGGCGCGACGACGGTGCGCGGCGATTTCGTGCTGTCGCCGAATGTGCCGACGACGCTCGCGCCGGGTGACGAGGCCGACGTCAGCGTCGGTGTCGCGAACAACCTGACGGGTGTCGGCAGCCAGCCGGTGCCGGTCGCGGTCACGCTGAAAACAGGCCCGCAGTTGCAGGTGGTCGGGCCGGCCACGCAGAACGTTGCACTCGCGCCGCAGCACGAGGGTGTCGCGATGTTCCGCGTGAAGGCGACCGATACGCTCGGCTCGGGCACGCTGTCGTTCGGCGCGCGCTATGGCGCGAAGGGGGCGCAGCAGCGCGTCGACGTGTCGGTGCGGCCGGCTGCCGCGTTCCGCACGCAGCTCGACATCGCACGCCTCGAACCGGGCAAGAAGGCGAGCGTACCGAACCTGCGGTCGATGTACGACGCGTATGCGTCGCGCGACGCGAGCATCTCGACCGCGCCGCTCGTGCTGTCCGAAGGGTTGTCGTCGTATCTCGTCAACTTCGAGCACACCTGCAGCGAGCAGATGGTGAGTGCGGCCGTGCCGCGCGTGTTCGCGGCAAAGTGGCTGTCGGTGCAGGCGCTGACGAGCGCGATGCGTGCGACCGACGCCGGCGCGGATGCGACGAACGCGGCGGCGATCACGCAGTTCCTCGGCGTGCTGCGCAGCCGGCAGAACGCGCAGGGCGGCTTTGGCCTGTGGAGCGCGACACCCGACGCCGATCCGTTCGTATCCGCGTATGCGATGCACGTGCTGCTCGACGCACGCGAGCGCGGCATCGCCGTGCCGAAGGACATGCTCGACGCGGGTAATCAGTATCTGCAGAAGCTCGCGGCGAACGATTCGCTCGGCTCGCTCGATCTGCTGCGGCAACGCGCGTACGCGGTGTATCTGCTGACGCGCCAGGGCAACGTGACGACCAACAGCCTCGCGGCCGTGCAGAAGCGGCTGCAGGATGCGTATCCGAACGACTGGAAGAACGATCTCGCAGCCGCATGGCTCGCCGCGTCGTACCAGCTGCTGAAGCAGGACAAGGAGGCCGCGGCGCTGATCGCGGGCCCGCAGGCGCTGCTCGAGCGCAAGCGTGCATCCGACGGCGGCTACGTGACCGGCTACTACCTCGATCCGCTGACGCGCGACGCGAGCGTGCTGTACCTGATCGCTAAGCACTTCCCCGAGCGCGTGCGCAAGCTGTCGCCGCGCGCGATGGACAACCTCGCCGCGCCGCTCGTCGACAATCGCTACAACACGCTGTCGTCGGCGATGACGATCCTCGCGCTCGATGCGTATGCGGCGTCGAGCGCGGGCCAGCTCGACCAGCTCGCGATCGACGAGGTGCGCGCAGGCGCCGCGCCGAAGGACGTGTCGTCGATCCAGGCGAACCTCGTGCGCTCGGGCACGTGGTCGGCCGGTGCGTCGCGCGTCGACTTCGTGAACGGCAGCACGCTGCCTGCGTGGTGGATCACGAGCCAGTCGGGCTACGACCGCGGCACGTCGACGAAGGCGATCAAGAACGGGCTGGAAATCGTGCGCGACTACACCGACACGGACGGCAAGCCGCTCGACAAGATCACGGTCGGCCAGGAGATCGACGTGCACCTGAAGATCCGTGCGACGGGCTCGGCGAGCGTCGGCAACATCGCGATCGTCGACCTGTTGCCGGGCGGCTTCGATCCGGTCATCGCGCCGCCGCCTGTCACCGACACGCAGGAGGGCGACAGCAACGGCGACGGCGGCGCGTCGGCACCGGTGGCCGATGCACCGTGGCGTTCGCCGATCGGCGTGAAGGGTTCCACGTGGCAGCCGCAGTTCGCGGACGTGCGCGAGGATCGCGTGGTGATCTACGGCACCGCGACGACCGACGTGCGCGAGTTCGTCTACCGGATCAAGGCCAGCAACGCGGGCCGCTTCATCGCGCCGCCGGCATACGGCGAGTCGATGTACGACCGCCGCTTGCAGGCCCAGGCGCCCGGCGGGTCGACACTGACGGTGGAGCGCGTGCGATGACGATGAGGCTGCAACGTCGTGACCGGCCGCGCCGGGTGCGAGGAGTGCCCGCGCGTGGCTGACGACGTTTCGGTGCGCCGGCGCGTGCTGCACGGCGCCGGCCGCTGGTTGCATCGCTGGCAGAACTGGATCGCCGGCGTGCTGCTCGTGGTCGGCGCGCTGGCCGCGTGCCGGCTGTGGCCGCATCCGCCGCTGCGCGACTGGAAGCCGTCGTCGGTCGCGGTGGTCGACGCACAGGGCCGCTTGCTGCGGCTCACGCTCGCGAAGGACGATCGCTACCGGCTGTGGGTGCCGCTGGAGAGGATGTCGCCGCAGCTCGTCGAAGCCGTGATGCTGCACGAGGACCGCTGGTTCTGGTGGCATCCCGGCTTCAACCCGTACGGGCTCGCACGCGGCGCGTGGATCACGTACGTGCGCGGCGGCAATCCGCAGGGCGGCTCGACGCTGACGATGCAGCTCGCGCGCTCGCTGTGGCGGCTGAACACGCGCACGCCGGCCGGCAAGCTCGAGCAGGTTGCGCGCGCGGTGCAGCTCGAGCTCTTCTATTCGAAACGGCAGATTCTCGAAGCGTATCTGAACGATGCGCCGTACGGCCGCAACGTCGAAGGCGCGGGCACTGCGAGCGTCGTCTACTTCGACCGGATGCCCGATGCGCTGACGCTGCCCGAGGCGCTCGCGCTCGCGGTGATTCCGCAGGACCCGGCGCGGCGTGTGCGTGGCGGGCAGGATGAAATCAATCGCGCGCTGGCCGCGTCGCGCAACCGGCTATATGCGCGCTGGCTGACGAAGCACCCGGGCGATGCGTCATTCAAGCCGCTGTTCGCGTTGCCGCTTGCGATGCGGCCGCTGTCCGCGCTGCCGTTCGATGCGCCGCATGCGGTTGACCAGGCGCTCGCCGCGCGCAACGCGTGGCGTACGACCGCGAGCGCGGCGGCGAACGACAGCGACGCCGACGCGCGCCTCGTGACGACGCTCGATCTCGACCTGCAGCGCACGCTCGAACGGCAGATCGCACGCTATGTCGCGCGCAACGACACGCGCGGCGTGCGCAACGCGGCGGCGATCCTCGTCGATACGCGCGACATGGGCGTGAAGGCGCTCGTCGGCTCCGCGAACTTCTTCGACCGCTCGATCGATGGGCAGGTGAACGGCACGCTCGCGCGGCGCTCGCCGGGCTCGACGCTCAAGCCGTTCATCTATGCGCTCGGCTTCGACCAGGGCGTGCTGCATCCGCAGACCGTGCTGCGCGACGTGCCGACCGCGTTCGGCCCGTATGCGCCTGAGAATTTCGACGGCCATTTCCTCGGGCCGATCACCGCGACCGATGCGCTGAACCGCAGCCGCAACGTGCCGGCAGTGTGGGTCGCGTCGCAGCTCAAGTCGCCCGATCTGTACCGGTTCCTGCAGGAAGCCGGCGTGCGCCGGCTCGCGAGCGCGCAGCACTACGGGCTCGCGCTCGTGCTCGGCGGCGGCGAAGTGACGATGCAGGATCTCGCGGCGCTCTACGCGATGCTCGCGAATCGCGGCGAGTTCCGGCCGCTGCGGCTGCGCGCGGACGAACCGGCGCTGCCCGGCCGGCGCCTGCTCAGCGCGGAGGCGAGCTACATGACGATGGACATGCTGCGCGAGCATCTGCGCCCCGACGAGACGAGCGGCGCGCAGCCGTCGAGCGTGCCGGTCTACTGGAAGACCGGCACGTCATGGTCGTTCCGCGATGCATGGACGGCCGGCGTGTTCGGCCCGTACGTGCTGGTGGTGTGGGTCGGCAACTTCGACAACTCGACCAACACGGCATTCGTCGGCGTCGACGCGGCCGCGCCGCTGTTCTTCCAGGTCGTCGACGCGCTGAATGCCGAGCGCACGCTCGTCGAGCCGCCGCGTGCAGTGCCGTCGAAACTGAAGCGCGTGCGGATCTGCCTCGCGAGCGGCGATTTGCCGAACGAGTGGTGCCCGCAGCAGGGCTGGACGTGGTTCATTCCGGGTACGTCGCCGATCCGCGTGAGCACCGTGCACCGGCCGGTCGTGATCGACGATGCGACGGGGAAGGCCGCGTGTCCGCCATACGACGGCAAGCGCACGCATACGGAGATTTTCGAATTCTGGCCGTCGGATCTGCAGCAGGTATTCACGCAGGCCGGCATACCGCGCCGGCGGCCGCCGCAGAACGCGGACTGTCGCGACGCAGGGCAGGTCGAGGGCGATCCGCCGCGCATCACGTCGCCGCTGCGCGGCAGTACGTACGCGATGCGCGTGAAGCGTACGGAGGAGACGCGCATCGCATTCAACGCGACGGCCGACGCGAGTGCGCATGCGCTGTACTGGTTCGTCAACGATGCGTTCGTCGGGCGCAGTGCGCCGGGCGATGCGCTGTTCTGGCAGCCGCGGACGGCCGGCAGTTATACGGTGCGGGTGGTCGACGATCACGGGCGCAGCGATCAGCGGCCGCTGGGGGTGGGGTTGGAGCAGTAGGCGTTGCGTGGCTGTCGCCTGGGTTGCTGTCGGGT
The DNA here is from genome assembly GCF_002223085.1 of Burkholderia sp. HI2714. Classification (NCBI taxonomy): domain Bacteria; kingdom Pseudomonadati; phylum Pseudomonadota; class Betaproteobacteria; order Burkholderiales; family Burkholderiaceae; genus Burkholderia; species Burkholderia sp. HI2714. Next base: position 116,580 of record NZ_NKFM01000037.1, read on the forward strand.
AACTGCGTCGACCTCTTCTGTGCTTGGAGGATTTCCGCGGACATGGGGCAGACTGTCGGCATTCGGCCGGAGTCATCGTTCGACAACAGTGCGACGAGAAATGAAATGATTGCAATCGACGTCGCGTGGAAGCACGCTTTCGAGACGGAGCCGGTCCGACTCGTTTCGGTGCTGGATCGGGATCGCTATGAGGTGCGCAAGCTCGAATTCTTTCGCGACGGCCGGGTGGGATTTGCCGACGAAGCGAGGTCGTCGCATGGAACGGAGCTTGGAACGGTTCCCGTGCCGTCGCTGGTCGAGATCAACGCCGAGCCTGAATTCGATGGAAGAGAGATCACGTTGGAAGATTTCGAAACGCTATGGTCGCGCCATGTGACACGTATCGATCGCGTCGACTGAGTGTGCGGTGTTGGGCCGCAATCAGTCGCGCGACAGCAGTGCTTAGATTGCCGACCATCGAGAACGAGAGCGTCGAACGTCATCGTCCGCCGTTATCGGCAATATCGGAACCTGGTCAGCTGTTGCTGATCCATGCAGTCCACTGATGAGACGCCTTATGGATGAGAAGGCAAGAAACATCCTGGTCAGAACCTATTGGAGCGGCAAGGGATGGGTCGACAAAAATGACAGGAACATCAGCGACGCCGATTTTGCCTATGCAAAGGAACAAGGCGTGATGTTTGCCCCCGTCACACTGACGCACGACCAGAGCATTACTGCAATCAAGGAGATTCTGCCGAAGGTTGCGCAGGATGCCGTAGCCAGGGCATTTTTAAGCAGCCTCTCGACGCGGCGGCTGGAGTGGCGTTCGGCGTTGGCTTCTTTCGTGTGCGCGCAACGATTGTCGCCGCCGCATGAATACGTACCGAAGGTGAGCGGACACGGGTACACGAACGGTGCCATCACATACACCTCCTATCACTGCGGCGTCTGCGATGGATTTCGGGAGTATGAAGAGGTGGACTTGAGCGTACTGAATTTCGAGCGCATCAAATGGGGAGGCGTGCGTCTCGGCGACCGGATGTATACCTTGTTCGATTTGCAGCAATTCCTGCGAGAAGAAATTTCCGAGCCCACGCAGGCCGACATCGACATTCTCAAATCGATGCTGTCAGTGATCGCTCATAGCCAGCCAGGTGACTACCCGAGTGCGCTGAGGGACAACCTGGCGCCGGTCATCAAATCGTCGAAAAACGAGCGCGGCGTGTTGATGGAAATTCTGGCGTGCGTTGATATTCTGCGACCGTCGTCTTACGACAGGCCCTCGCGCGGAAGACACGATTGGCATTTCGTGGAGCACTGGCGCGGAGAGGACAAATACAACGAGGCTGCCGTGAAGCAGTATTTCGGCAAGTATCTCGATTGACAAGAGGGCGCAACGTGCCTGGTTCGCAGGCCGGGATGGCAGCACCGATTCAGCCTGCCTCGGTTGCCGATGTCGCACATCGGAGCCAACGCAGGGTTCGGCCGAATGGCGGCTTTCAAGAATGCTGCGTGTCTCTTGCAGGGCGCCAAGCAACGTCCGTTGCAATCTCCGACGCACCTTCCTCTCTTCTCTTCCGGTGCTTGCCGTAGCTGCGGGCGCGTAACGCCCCGCCCGCCCCATCACCCATCATCCGCCTTCGCCTGCAGCCCCTTCAGCCCCTGAATCACGACCAGCAGCGCGCGCCCGTGCTCATCCGACCCGTCCCACGCGTCGACGATCGCGTCGCGCAGCAGGTCGTTGTACTGGCGGCGCGACGGCCCGGTATCGACACCATAGAAACTGCATAGCTTATTGAATGGCGCGCTGCGGCGCAGCCGGTGCCCGTTCGACAGCCTCAGGCGCGATACGGTCGGCTGGCTGACCCCGGAGAGTCGCGCGATTTCGCTAGACGAGCGTGTGTCTGCCATCAGACGGCGCAACAGGTCTTGAACGGGAAAATCTTGGTCCGGGGCTTCCATGCGATGCATTATACCTATACAGTTACGGCTGTTGAATGGGCTTGCTGTCACCAGCGAGGCTGTATCCCCGAGAAAGTTGATGACACTGAAACACCTCCCACCCACGTTCTGCTGGACCAAGATCGGTACCGAGTCCGGCGAGGAACTACCGACCGTCGTGCTCCGCAAGGAATGGGAGCGCCGGCTCGGGGGCGGGCGTTTTCTGTGGGGCATCAACCAGCCGCTCGGCAGCAGCGCGCAAGTCGCCGCGCATCGCACGGGCTCGCTGCTCGCGCTGTTTTCGCCGGTCGCATCGCGCCCGCGCGCAGGCGAGCGGAAAGACATGCTGCTGTGGAATGCCTGGATCGACGCAAGCGGGCAGGTGCGCCCGCTGCCGCCGCACACGTTCATCGCCAGCCGCTCGACCTTGCCGTCGGGCCGGTGTCGCGAACAGCACTACGCGCTCGTGTGCGCGTCATCCACCGCGCTGACGGTCGGCACGCAATTGCGCGTGTTTCCCGATCACCTGCGCAGCGTGAGCACCGGCCAGCCGCTTGGCGCCGCACAGGGCGCGGCCGTGGTCGATTGCGTCGGGCGTGCGAAGGAGCAGACGGGCAAGAGCTATCCGCTCGCGCTGTCGGTCGAGCTCGAAGCACCGTATTTCGTGCGGCTCGCACAACCGTGCGTGCTGAAGGCGCGCGATCTCGCGGAAGTGAACAAGGCCACGCGCGCGGGTGATTTCGATCGCTTCGTCGAACTCGTCGCGCGCTTGCGCGGCCGTTCGCCGACGGACGCCGTGCGCGGGGTCACGCGTGATCTGTTCGATGTGCCGCCGATCGAAACGGCGGCCGCGTATGTTGCGCCCACGCACGCGGCGCGATTGCGCAACCGGCCGGCGGCCGAGCATCCGCGCGATCTCACCGGCGACCTGTTCGACTTGTCGCCGGGTGAAGCGGCCGCGTTCGCGGGCCTTGCGCATCCCCGTATCGGGCGCGCGTGACGAAACGCGCGCGGCAGATCGCGCAAGAATTTGTTGCAATCTCGCCATAGCGGAGCGGCGAGCGCAGAGAGACAATCGGCACGAAGCGCGCTGCGCGGCGGCCGATGCGTCGATACTCGATGGGTCGTGGTTCACGCCGCCGACATGCGCACCACGCACACTGAGCGTCGGCGTGCTTCACACTGCAACCCTGAGGGAGAAGTGTCGATGTCGACCCACATCTGTTCGCGGGAAGCCCGGGCCGCGCAGCGCTTCGTCGAAGCCACGCGCAACGTCGATCAGGCCTTTCGTGCCGTGCGCGGCGAAAGCGACGACGACGTTTCGTCGGCCGAATACGCACGTGCGATGTCGCGCCTCGATCGCGCGCTCGACGAGCTGGCGCGTGCGCAGGAATTCTTCGATCGCGTAGTCAGCGCCGACGCAACCGCGCACGACAACTGATCCCGCCGCTTCCACGTGTTCGCGCGTCGGGCGACGCGCGTTCATCTTCATGCCGGGCATCGCGCCCGGCATGTCATTCAGTCATCCCGTACCGACTTCAAACTTTGCGGCCTTCGACCGGATAGCCGGGATCGGTATAGCCGTGCGTCGATGCATGCCCGGGCGGCACGAGCGAATCGACGAACCGTTCGTCATCGGGGCCGAGTGCGAGCGTCAGCGCATCGATGTAGCTGTCCCAATGCGCTTCGGTGCGCGGCCCCGCGATCGTCGAGCTGACGATGCGGTTCTTCATGACCCACGCGAGCGCGAACGCAACCGACGTCGTGCCGCGCGCGGCGGCATGCGCGGCCACCTGCTGCGCGATGTGCAACGATTCGGGGCGCCATTCCGTTTGCTGGATGCGACGGTCGCCGCGGCCCGCGCGTGAATCGGCGGGCGGCTGCGCATCGACTGCATATTTGCCGGTCAGTACGCCGCGCGCGAGCGGGCTGTACGGCACGACGCCGATCCCGTAGTGCGCGGCGGCCGGCAGTTGTTCGACCTCGGCCGTGCGATCGACGAGGTTGTACAGCGGTTCGCTCGCGACCGGGCGATCGATGCCGAGCTGGTCCGCAAGCGGCACGACCTCGGCGATGCGCCAGCCCTTGAAGTTCGACAGCCCGAAGTAGCGCACCTTGCCTTGCCGGATCAGGTCGGCGATCGCGCGCATGCCTTCGTCGAGCGGTGCATCGGTCAGCGCGCGATGGAAATAGAGGATGTCGATGTAATCGGTGCCGAGCCGCTTCAGGCTCGCGTTGACCGATTCGACGATCCATTTGCGCGACTGGCCCTGCCGGTTCGGCCCTGCGTCCGGCCCGGCCGGATAGCCGAACTTCGTCGCGACGACCCAGCTGTCGCGACGCGGCGCAATCGCGCAGCCGACGACTTCTTCCGAGCGGCCGGCGTGATAGACGTCGGCCGTGTCGATGAAATTGATGCCCTGGTCGAACGCCTTGTCGATGATGCGCGCCGATGTCGCTTCGTCCGTCTCGCCGCCGAACATCATTGCACCGAGACACAGCGGCGACACCTTGAGCGCGCTGCGCCCGAGATAGCGGTAATCCATGGAGGCTCCATGCGGGCGCATGCCCGCCGGTTGAATGTAGGGGCGCGGCGCTTACACGCCGGCTTCGTCGAACACGCGTTGCGCTATCGTCAGCGCCGAGCTTGCGGTCGGCCGGCCCGAGTAGAACGCGAGGTGCGTGATCGCTTCGACCAGTTCGTCGCGCGTGAGGCCGTTGTCGAGCGCTTTCTTCAGGTGAAACGGCAGTTCGTTGACGCGATACAGCGACACGAGGCTCGCGACCGTGACGAGGCTGCGATCGCGCGGCGACAGGCCGGGGCGCTGCCAGACGTCGCCGAACAGCACGTTGTCGGTGTAGTCGGCGAGGGCGGGGGCGATGGCGCCGAACGCTTTGCGTGCGGCGGAAGTCGATTCGGACATCGAGGGCTCCGGGGAATGTGGGGAACACCGTCGATGGTAGTCACCGATGCGTCTATCGATAATCCCCGCCAATCCGCATGCACTTATCGATCCGATTCATGAATCGCGGGGCAGGTGCGGAGCACAGCGGGCTCATGCGCGATAGCGCAGCGCCTCGACGATCACCGCGAGCGCGCGCGACGACTGCCGCCGGCTCGCGTAGTACAGGTGATGGCCGGGGAACGTCGGGCACCAGTCGTCGAGCACGCTGTCGAGGCGGCCGGCGGCGACATGCGGCGCCGCGAGTTCGGCGAGCACGTAGGCGAGACCGTAGCCCGCGAGCGCCGCATCGAGTGTTTCGTAAGTGCCGTTGAACGTGACCTGCCCGTCGACGCGCACCTGCAGCATGTCGTCCCCGCGCGCGAGCTCCCACGCGTACAGCGCGCCGTGCGTCGGCAGGCGCAGGTTGATGCAGTCGTGCGCGACCAGATCCTGCGGCGACACGGGGCGCGCGCGTTCCGCGAAATACGCGGGCGCGCCGACGATCGCCATTTTCATGTCGGCCGAGATGCGTACGGCGATCATGTCCTTCGCCACCTGGTCGCCGAGCCGCACGCCGACGTCGAAGCGCTCCGCGACGATATCGGACAGCCCGTAGTCGTTCACGAACTCGACCTTCAGGTCGCGATAGTCGCGCAGGACCGGCGCGAGCTTCGGCCACAGCAGCGTGCGGATCACGAAGTCGGTCGCGTTGATGCGCACGGTGCCCGCCGGTTGGTCGCGCAGTTCCGCGAGCGCAGTCAGTTCGGCCTCGATTTCGTCGAAGCGCGGTGCGAGAATGCGCAGCAGACGCTCGCCGGCTTCGGTCGGCGCGACGCTGCGTGTCGTGCGCGTGAGCAGCCGCACGCCGAGGCGCGTTTCGAGCGAGCGGATCGTATGGCTGAGCGCGGATTGCGAGACGCCGAGCTGCGCGGCCGCACGCGTGAAACTGCGCTCGCGCGCGACGGCGATGAAGGCGAGGAGGTCCGCAAAGTTGTCGCGCGGCATGGAAGGTGTCGGGTGGTCGATGCCCGCGCATCGTACCACCGGGTTCGACGGGCCGCGTCGTGACGCGGCGATGCGGCGCGCGTCAGCCCGCGCGCGTCATGCCCGGCGCACGGGGCGCGGGATGGTACGCATAGCCGCCATGCTGGAACGACGTCGCGAAGAACCGCATCTGGTAGCGGATCGCGTTCGCCCAGTAATCCCACGTGTGGCCGCCAGGCCGCTCCGCATAGTCGTGCGGCACGCCGAGCGCGACGAGCCGTTCGTGCAGCGTGCGGTTCGAGCCGACGAACGCGTCGTCGCGGCCGCAATCGATCGTCAGGTCGAGATGCGCACGCACGAACGCGCTGGCGCTGGCGACGATCACGTTGCGGTCCCAGAACGACGGATGGCGGCCCGGGTCGCCGAATACATGGTCGATACCCGGTTCGTCCGCGCAGCAGCGCGGATCGACCGCGCCGCTGATACTGCCGACCGCGCCGAACGTGTCGGGCCGGTCGAGCGCGATGCGCAGTGCGCCGAAGCCGCCCATGCTGAGCCCGGTGATCGCGCGGGCACGTTGCGTGGCGATCGTGCGGAAGTGCAAATCGACGTAGGACACGACTTCGTCGCCGATGAAGGTTTCGTAGCGGCTGCCCGAGTCGAACGGGCTGTCGATGTACCAGCTCTCGTGCCCGCCGTCGGGCATCACGAGGATCACGTGATAGCGGTCGGCCAGCGCGGCGATGCGCGTGTTCGACGTCCAGTCGGTGTGATCGCCGCCCGAGCCGTGCAACAGATAGACGACCGGATAGCGGTCGCCGTCGCGGGTGCCGCGCGCATAGGCGTCGGGCAGCACGACGGTTGCCTTGAGCGTCTCGTTCATCGCGGCGCTGGGAATCACGACGACCCGAGCGTGGAAGGCGAGAGCAGGGCCTGAAATGGCGACCAGCAGAAGTAGCCAGAAGGCGCGTGCCAGGTACATCGATCCTCGCATGTGTCGACCCCATCCGGCGCAGGGCGCCGGGAAAACCCTGTTCAGACGACTCTAGCAACCGCGCCTTTCAACCATATTTCGGCGAATCCTACGGGTTGTCAGGCGGGCGGTGCGGACACGATGCGCCCGAGCGCCGCGCGAAACGCATCGGGTTGCTCGGCCGGGATCAGGTGCCCGCAGTGCGCGATCGTGTCGAAGCCGGCGCAGCGCGCAAGCGCCCAGTCGGGCACGTGCCAGCCTGCGCGCGAGCGTTCGCCGGCCATCAGCCAGACCGGGTGACGCGCGAACACTTGCGCGAGTGCCTGCAGATAGCCCGGTTCGCCCGTCGTCGCGACCACCGAGCGGCCCATCGCGCGCAGCGTCGAGGCGGGCTGATGCGCGAGCCAGCGGCGGGCGTCGTCGAGCAGGCCCGGCGACGGCGCGTCGACCGCGCCGCGCAGCCAGCCGAGTGGATCGGCACGCAGGCCATCCAGCATCGCGTCGGCTTCAGTAGGCGTCATGCGGCCGACCGACGCCGACCAGAACGCATCGTCGAGCGTGAAGTTGCCCTCGACGTTGACGATCCGCCGCACGCGTTCCGGGTGCGCATGCGCGAACAGCATCGCGATCGCGCCGCCGACCGAGTGGCCGACGACATCGACCGGCTGCGCGCCGAAGTGCGTATCGACGGTGTGGCGAAGGTGCTGGACCTGCGCGGCGAGTGTGATCGCGTCGAACGGTACCGTGCGATGCGCGCCGTAGCCGAGCAGGTCGGGGGCGAGATGCGGGCCGTTCCACCCGTGCGCGTCGAGCGTGCCGATGAAACCGTGGATGAAGACAACGGGCGTGGGCTGGGTCATGGGGCGGGTGCGGAGGGAAGAGGCGGCAACGCGAGTTCGGCGAGCAGTTCGTCGAGTTCGAGCACGTGCGTGCGGTCGTGGTCGAGCAGCTCGCGCACGAGTTCGTCGAGCGACATGCGGCGGATGCCGTCGCGCAACCCGCAGCGTGCGAGCTGCGCGGGCGCCAGCGCGGCCGCGGTGGCACACAGCGCGGCGCGGCCCGAGCGGAATGCCGTGACGGCAGCGTCGAGCGGCTGCGCGAGATAGTCGCGTTGCGCGGCGAGCGCGGTGCCGTCGACGGATGCAATCACGGGCAGGTCGAGCGTGCGTACGGCGTCGATGCGCTCGGCGAACACCGCGTCGAGATCGCGCAGGTGGCACGCGTGCTCGACGAGCGAGAAGCCCGTGCCGTCGGGGCGGCGTGTCCACAGCGCGGCCGGCACGTGTGCCGCATACGCGGCGAGCCGGTCGGGCAGGCGGGCCAGCGCGGCGACGACGTCGGCGAACGCCAGCACCTGCGGATACGCGCTGAACACCGCGCCATAGCTGAACAGCGTGCCGCCGAGCCGCCCGCGTGCCTGCACGACATCGTGACCGTGACGGCGCATGATTTCCGCGACCATCGCGCCGCAGAACTGGCGGGCCGTGGTGTCGGTTTCGATTTCGGGGAATTTGTGCGCAATCTCGTGCTGGATCGCGCCGATCGCGGCGACGCCCACGCGCGATAGCGCCGCGAATTCGACATAGCGCTCGGGTTGCGCGATCAGCGCTTCGAGCTGGGCGCCGAGCGGCGTGGTGCGGAAACGGTCGAAACGGGAATGCATGACGGGAGGAATTCGCCGAGTAACGTATCAAAACGATACGTTACTCGGCGAGGGGACGTCAACAGGCGGAATCGGGCAATACGTTGCCTCACTCCTTGCCGGCGCCCTTGGCGGCCTGTTCGATCAGCTTCGCGACTTCGGCCGGATGCGAGATGTACGCGACGTGGCTCGACTTGAGTTCGATCGTCTTGCTGCCGGCGCGTTGCGTCATGAAGCGTTCGAGTTCGGGGTTGATCGCACGGTCCGCGGTGGCAACCACCGCCCAGCTCGGCTTCGTCCGCCATGCGGCATGCGTGATCGGCACGCCGAACGACTGCGCGGCCGGCGTCACCTGCGAGATCGCCATGAATTTCGCTTCGGCGGCCGGCACGTCGGCCGCGAAGTCGGCGTGGAAGGACGCTTCGTCGAAATACAGATGGCCGTCTTCGGTGGCCTTGATCGCCTTCGTCGCGGGCGGCGTCTTCTTGGTCAGGTCGAGCGGGCTTTCGCCGGTGTCGGGCTGGAACGCGGCCACGTAGACGAGGCCCGCGACCTTGTCGTCGTTGCCGGCTTCGGTGATCACCGCGCCGCCATAGCTGTGGCCGACGAGGATGCTTGGGCCGTCCTGCGCGTCGACGACACGCCGGGTTGCCTTCACGTCGTCGTCGAACGATGTTTCCGGCTGCTGAACGACGGAAACCTTGTAGCCGTCGCGCGTCAGGATGTTCGAGACGGCTTGCCAGCCCGAGCCGTCGGCGAAGTAGCCGTGAACCAGCACGACATTCTTGACGGGGGCGGCGACGGCCGCGTGCGAACCGAATGCGGCGGCGGAAACGGCGAGTGCCGCGGCGATCTGGCGGACTTGGGACAAGCGCTTCATTTTCATTCTCCAGAAGGAAGACAGGGTGGGAAACCGTCGGATATCGACAGGCGTTTCGTTCTGTCGATGAAGTCATCCTACTAGTAGGTAGGATGAGCGACAAGGAGAAATTGCGGCTGGAAAAGACTATCTCAGGGCGGTAAACTATCCCTGTTTTTCATCCGACTAGATGGTAGGCAAATATGACGGTATCGGGGGACAGTACGGCGGGCCGCATTCTCGAAGCCGGGCGGCAACTGATCATGCGGCGCGGCTACAGCGGGTTCAGCTATGCCGATATCGCCGACGCGATCGATATCCGGAAGGCGAGCATCCACCACCATTTCCCGACGAAGGCGGATTTGGCGGTCGCCGTGCTGCAACAGTCGCAGGCGAATTTCGATGCCGATATGTCACTGCTCGACGCGAGCGGCGCCGACGCGCTGGTGCAGATGCGCGCGTACATCGGCTACTGGGAACGCTGCATCGCGGACGACAGCGCGCCGTTCTGTGTCGCCGGCATGCTCGGCGCGGAACTGCCGGCGCTGCCCGACGACGTCGCGCGGGCGGTGAGGGCGCATTTCGACGACCTCGCCGCATGGCTGGTGCGCGTGCTCGAGGCGGGGGTGAAAGATGGCGTCGTGCAGCCGGACGTGTCGGTGCAGACCGAGGCCGCGACGTTCGTCTCGCTGGTCTATGGCGCGATGCTTGCCGCGCGGGCGTACGGCAATGCCGGGATGTTCCGGAACGTGACCGGCGGCGCGGTCGAGCGGCTCGCGGTGCCGCGCAAACGCGCGTAAGGCGCGCTCGGGCCAGCGGATGGAGGTGGCGCCCGACGGTTATGTGAAACCGTCGGACGCCGCCCGACTTACACGCGCTTCCCGGCCTCGATTTCCTCACGCATCCGCGCTTCCTGCTCCTGCAGCTCGGGGGTGAGCGCCGCGCCGAAATCCTCGGGAGAAAAGATTTGCCGGATCTCGATGTCCGATTCGACGGGCATCGGGTTCGGGCAGCGCTTCACCCACTCGACGGCTTCGTCCATCGATTTCACTTCCCACAGCCAGTAGCCGGCGATGAGTTCCTTCGTTTCGGCGAACGGGCCGTCGATGACCGTCCGATCCTTGCCGGAGAAGTGCACGCGCTTGCCGCGCGAACTCGGATGCAGCCCTTCGCCGGCAAGCATCACGCCGGCTTTCACGAGTGCTTCGTTGTACTGGCCCATTGCGGCCAGCAGTTCGGTGTCGGGCATCGCGCCCGATTCGGAAATGGCGGTTGCCTTGACGATGACCATGACGCGCATTGCTGTTTCTCCTTGAACAGGCGTTGACGGTTGCCGCCGGCGGTGCCGACGGCAAAACGATCGCTTACGACAACACGACGCGTGAAGATGGCGCGAATCGACATCGTGCGTGAAGAATTTTTGCGTGCGGCCGCGCGGGCGGGCCTGGCTGCGGAACCCGTCGTCAAAACTGGTATGCTGATCCTCACCACGTTCACGCGGAGGACGCCATGGCTGCTAAGGAAGTCTCGAAGAAGAAGTACCTGAAAATCCTGAACAAACGCCTGCGCGCCGAGCCGGCGGCCCCGGCCGGCGCATCGTTTGTCTTTTTCCCGCTGGGTGCGAAGGCGAAGAACGCGACGGGCGTCGTGTCCGGCGACACGCGCAGCAAGCGCGAACTGGCGGTGATGGCTGCGGTGCAGCGCAAGGCGGCCGAAGAGTTCGTCGTCGCCGGCGCCTGACCGGAACCTGTTGCACCGCCGCTGGATTGCCGCCTCCGCGACTTACGCGGCGGCGGCCTCGCAATGCGCGATCGCGCCGGCGAGCACGCGCGGGATGTCGTGCGTGATGGCCGGGCCGTGCATCGGCAGGATGACGTCGAGCTCGAGCGCCTGGATCCGGCGCAGCGCACTCGCCAGGTGGGCGAGCGACGGCAGGTAGTCCGAGCGGCGGATCGAATCGACGATCGCCGGCAGCGGGTCGTCGACGGCTTCGTCGCCGAAGCGCATCAGGATGTCCGACGACAGCAGCGCCTTGTACGCCGGCAGATAGACGACCAGCGCATCCCATTGATGGACATGCTTCGTGAAGATCGGCACGAGTTCGACGCCGGAGATCGTCGTCGGCTCGCCGTCCTTCAGCGGCTTCGCGCGCACACCGAAGATGTCGGCCAGCCCGTGCGTGCAGATCGGATGTGCGTACGCGACGAGCGCCGGATTCGCCGCGAGGAAGTCGGGCAGCGCGCCCATCTCGTCGACCTCGAAATGCGGAACGATCACGCTGCTCACCATCGACGGCGTGATGCCGACGGTCGCGAGGCTCTCGGTCAGTTGCGGAAAGTTGGAACGCGTGCCCGTTTCGATGCAGACGACCTCGCCGTTCGGCGACCGGACGAAGAACTGGCTGAACCCGAGCTTCAGCTTGTCGATATAGGTCGTTGCGCGAAACAGGCCGCTGCGGATTTCTTCGATACGAGCGTTATCCATCGATGCGATCCTTGCGCGGGCAGTGGGGCCGGACACCACCGTCGCGCGATCGCCGCGATGTGCCGCCGGGCGTGCGCGCGACTCGGTGCCTCGATTCAGTCTAGCAGCGTCGATCCTGCCGCGAATCCTGGCAGTTGCGCAGCAGCCGGCCGGGCCCGGCACTGAGCACCTTCCCGGTGGTCAAGAACCCCCAGTCCGATCAGGCGCTCAGGAGAGCTTGTCTGCCGCCGCCGCGTACCTGCCACCGCTACCCGCTTCATCGCCCGCCGCGAGCTGTTCCAGCGCGAGGCCCTTCGTCTCGATCCCGAGCGTCCACACGGCAAGTGCGGCCGCGATGAACGACAGCGCGCCGAGCGTGAACACGCCGCCCTGGCCGAACACCGGCAGCACGACGCCGACCACGTAAGGCCCGATCAACGAGCCGACGCGCCCGATCGCCGACGCGAAGCCCGAGCCCGTCGCGCGCGCGCCGGTGCCGTACAGCTCGGGCGTATAGGTGTACAGCGCGGCCCACATCCCGAACAGGAAGAACTGCATCGCGAGGCCGGTGCCGATCAGCAGCGCCATGCTGCCGCCGTACAGCGCGCTCTGGCCGTACGCGTACGCCATCACGCCGCCGCCGATCAGCGACGCGATGCAGGTCGGCTTGCGTCCCCAGCGTTCGACGAGCCACGCGGCGCACAGGAAGCCCGGCACGCCGCCGAGTGAGATCAGCACCGTGTAGAACACCGATTTCGTGACCTCGAAGCCGGCCTGCTGCAGCAGCGCGCCGAGCCATGACGTGAGACCGTAGAAGCCGAGCAGCGCGAAGAACCACAGCAGCCACACCATCACCGTGCGGCGGCGGTACGCGCCGCTCCAGATCTCGCGCAGCGCGCCGCGCCCGCGGGCGGCGACCGGCTCGGCCAGCCGCGACGGCGGCGGCAGCGTCGTGACGCCGGCCGAGCGCATCACCTTCGCCTCGATCGTGTGCATCACCGTGTCGGCTTCCGCATGTCGGCCCGCATGCTCGAGCCAGCGCGGCGATTCCGGCACGATCCGACGCACGACGAGCACGAACACGGCGGGAATCGCGAGCAGCGCGAACACGGTGCGCCAGCCGAACTGCGGCAGCACGAAGTACGCGACGATACCGGCCGTGATGAAGCCGAGCGGCCAGAAGCCATCCATCAGCGCGATCAGGCGGCCGCGCTTCTCGGTCGGCACGAATTCGGACAGCAAGGTCTGCGCGACCGGGAATTCCATCCCCATCCCGATCCCGAGCAGCACGCGGTAGACGATCAGCGCGTCGACGCTCTGCGCGGTCGAGCACAGATAAGAGGCCGCGCCCCACAGCACCATGCTCCACTGGAACACGGGCCGGCGGCCGAAACGGTCGGCGAGCAGGCCGGCGACGGCCGCACCGAGCACCATCCCGAAGAAGCTCGCGCTCGCGACGAGGCCGGCGGCCGCGGTCGACAGCCCGAACTCCTTGCGGATCGAGCCGAGCACGAACGTCATCGTGCCGAGGTCGACCGAGTCGAAGAAGAACGCGATCGCGATGATGAAGAAGATCCGCTTGTGATAGCCGGAGAACGGCAGGCGTTCGAGCCGGGCGGCGGCGGAGGCGGGAGCGGTGGCGGCGGGCATGGCGTCCTCTGAAATGAAAAGGGGCCGTGAAGCGCGTGCTTCGCGGCCCCGATGCTTCATCTTCAGTAGACGCGACCACAAAATGCCGCATCAGAGGAAAAGCGCCGCCTGCTTGCCCAAATGCGTCATCGGCGGCGGCGCGGGATGCGGCCGTCTTGCGTCAATTCTTCAGCTTGTAGCCGGTGCGGAACATCCACGCGACGATCGCCAGCAGGATCACGAGGAACAGCGACGTCGCGCCGAGGCTGACGCCCACGTGCACGTCGGCGATCCCGTAGAACGACCAGCGGAAGCCGCTGACCAGGTAGACGATCGGGTTGAACAGCGTGACGACGCGCCACGCGGGCGGCAGCATGTCGACCGAGTAGAAGCTGCCGCCGAGGAACGTGAGCGGCGTGATGATCAGCAGCGGCACGAGCTGCAGCTTCTCGAAGCTGTCGGCCCAGATGCCGATCACGAAGCCGAACAGGCTGAACGTGATCGCCGTCAGCACGAGGAACAGCACCATCCAGAACGGATGCAGGATGTGCAGCGGCACGAACAGGCCGGCCGTGGCGAGGATGATCACGCCGAGCAGGATCGACTTCGACGCGGCCGCGCCCACATACGCGATCACGATCTCCCAGTACGACACGGGCGCGGAGAGAATTTCGTAGATCGTGCCCGTGAAGCGCGGGAAGTAGATGCCGAACGACGCGTTCGAGATGCTCTGCGACAGCAGCGACAGCATCACGAGGCCCGGCACGATGAACGAGCCATAGCCGATGCCGTTCACGTCGCTGATGCGCGAGCCGATCGCGGAGCCGAACACCACGAAGTACAGCGATGTGGAGATTACCGGCGCGATGATGCTCTGCATCAGCGTGCGGCGCGTACGGGCCATTTCTGCGCGGTAGATCGCGCGGATTCCATGGAGGTTCAAGTGTCAGGCTCCTTGCAGGCCGTTGCGGCGGTTGTCGATCAGGCTGACGAAAATGTCCTCGAGCGAGCTCTGCGTCGTGTGCAGGTCGCGGAAGCCGATGCCGGCCGAGCCGAGCGCGTTGATCAGCTTCGCGATGCTCGCGTCGTCGCGCTGCGAGTCGTACGTGTAGACGAGCGCGGCGCCGTCGGCCGCGCGTTCGAGCCCGAACGGCGCGAGCGCGGGCGGTACGTCGGCGAGCGGGTGCTCGAGCTGCACGGTGAGCTGCTTCTTGCCGAGTTTGCGCATCAACTCGTGCTTTTCCTCGACGAGCACGAGCTCGCCGCCGAGGATGATGCCGATGCGGTCGGCCATTTCCTCGGCTTCCTCGATGTAGTGCGTGGTCAGCAGGATCGTCACGCCGTTGTCGCGCAGTGAATCGACGAGCTTCCACATGTCGCGGCGCAGCTCGACGTCGACGCCGGCCGTCGGCTCGTCGAGGAACAGGATGCGCGGCTCGTGCGACAGCGCCTTCGCGATCATCACGCGGCGCTTCATCCCGCCCGACAGCGTCATCAGCTTGTTGTCGCGCTTGTCCCACAGCGACAGCGCCTTCAGCGTCTTCTCGATGTACGCGGGATCGGGCGCCTTGCCGAACAGGCCGCGGCTGAACGACACGGTCGCCCAGACAGTCTCGAACGCGTCGGTGGTCAGTTCCTGCGGCACGAGGCCGATCATTTCGCGGGCCGCGCGGTAATGATCGCGGATGTCGTGGCCGCCGACCGTCACGCGGCCTTCGGTCGGCGTGACGATGCCGCAGATCGAGCCGATCAGCGTCGTCTTGCCGGCGCCGTTCGGCCCGAGCAACGCGAAGATCTCGCCGGGGCGGATGTCGAGGGTCACGTGCTTCAGCGCCTGGAAGCCGGACGCGTAAGTCTTGGAGAGGTCGGAGACGGAAAGGATCGGTTGCATGCTCACGGATGGCACGGCCGGCCGGCGCGACGGCGTGCGCCGTGCGTGCCCGGCGTCGCCGCCGCTGCGAAGCGGCCGGGACCGGGGACGGCATGGCGAACGGGCGTCATGTCGAACGGCGTTGTGGTGCGGGATCGCAGGACCGCCATATTAGCAATCGGCAGATGGAAATGCATTCTCGTGGAAAGGGCGTGCGTTGCCGGTGCCGGATTTGCGTGAATTGACCGCGCATCGCTGCATAACGCGGCGATTTATTTGTGATGCGTGAACAATGGGTGCCGTTTTCGGCGAACCGGGCTGCGATTGCGTTTCGGCGCGACGGCAGCGCGGCCGGCCGGCCGACTGTGCCGCCCGAAGGCCGTCGCGCCGTACCGGGACGGCATGCGCGGCGCTCGCGATAATGCGTTCCTTTCATCGTTCACGGAGCGGGGCGCATGTCTTTGGTCGATTTCAAATCCGTGGCGGCGGCGCAGCCCGTCGCATGGAAATCCACGATCGTCGGCGAGGTCGGGCCGGCCAGGATCAAGGTGCTGCGCATGGATGCGCAGGCTTACGAGGCGGAAGTGCACGACTACAACGAGGGGCTGCTGGTGCTCGATGGCCGGATGATGCTCGAGGTCGCAGGCGAGACAATCATCGTGGAGGCCGGGCAGATGTACCTCGCGCTCGCCGGTGTGCCTCATGCGGTGCTGCCGGGCAGCCACGGCACGCTCGCGATCATCGACGTGTAAGGTTGCGCCGCAACATGCAGCCGGGCGGCTCAGGCCCGGCTGGCTTGGCCAGGCGCGGATTGGCGGTCGCCATTCAAACGCGTGTTATACAGCCTGGGTATTTGTCTGAGCAAATAAAAAGAAGGCTGTTTGAAAAATTGTTAAATACCGTGTAAACGCTAGGATTGCGTGGTTCCGGTCGTTTGGAACTCTGCATCCATTTACTTGTGGGTATCGTCCGATCATAGTCTCCACCAACGACGCATCACGATAACGAATCAAGCGTACGGATGGAGACCCATACATGAGACGCCTATCCGCGGGGCCAGTCGGACTGCCGTTTCCCGTTTTTTCGCTGAATGCCGGCGCGATGCAGATCGCGTGCCTGCGTTGTCCTGTCGCCGTGTAGCGGCGAACCACTTCCCGTTTCGATCGTTCTCACGGCGCCGTGCCGCATGACGGCGCCGCGGGAGCGCGCTTGCCTGCCGCCGCGGCGTGTGCCGCATTTGCCTGACCGGCATCGCGGCCGCCTTGCGCGCACCGTCATGCGCCGCGCGTCCGTGCCGCGGCGCGATACCAACCGGCGGGCCATGCAGCCTGTCCGGACGAGACTTGTCGTACCTGAAAAGGAGGGGTTGATGATTTGCATTCCTGAATGGCGGAAGGCGATTCTGTCGTGCGCGGTAGTCGCTTTGCCGTTCGTCGCCGGTTGCGGCGGCGGCGACGATCCGGGGCCGATCAACGTGCCGCAGTGCTCGGGCAGCGCGTGCGGGCCGAGCGGCTCTGAAACGACGCCGCCGGTCGTGACGAAGCTGTGTCCGGACGCGCTCGATTACACGACGACTTATACGGGCGGCGCAGGCAGTGGCGAGTATGTGAAGGTGAAGTTCGATACCACGAAGCTCACCTACCAGATGCAGTTCCTCGACTCGTCCGTGCCGACGTCTGCGGGGCAGATCAACAACACGCGCGCGGGCCTGACGATCAGCGGCGCGTTCCATCATCCGACCAATCTTCCGACCGCCGAGCAGAACCGCTGCGCGTTCGTGCTCGACAGCGGCGCGACGAGCGATGGCGCTTATGCGGTGACGATCAATCGAGCGGATCCGCCGATGCTGTTCGTCGGTAACGGCGTCGTGGGCGGCGGGATTCCGGGCGCGACGATCGCGTTCCAGGGGATCGAAGTCGTGCCGGGTTACTTCCTCGGTACCGTACCGTCGCGCACGTTCGACTTCTATCCGTTCATCGGCTTTACCGCCACGGAAACGGATTTCACGAAGGTGGCCGGCGCATACAACGAAGTCGGCATTCACCTGTCGCCGACCGGCACCGGCTATCAGACCACCACGCCGCAGGGCTGGCAGCCGGATGTCGTGAACTGGAACCAGACGCTCAATGCGGACGGCTCGTGCACGATCACGCAAGGCAGCGACTACTCGTGTCAGACGACCGGCACGCCGTGGACGTTGCGCAAGAACGCGGATGGCACGTCCGACAACGTATTCGTCAGCAATGCGCAGCCGGGGCAGGCGTATCCGTCGGCCGGCCAGGGGCAGCCGATCGTGCTTCTCGTGCCGAGCCAGGCCCATGGCGTGATGATCGTCGGCAAGCTGAACGGCGCACTGGTGCCGGTGGTGATCCGTGTCGGGTACGCGTATGCCCCGCCGGGCAATCCGTTCGGTTCGGTGGCCGATGCGGAAGTCGGCATCTCGATGCTCGCGCCTTCCACACCGGTTGCGGCAAACGTGCTAAAGGGCGGGTTCATCGGCGCGACGAGCGCGTCCGCGTGCGGTGTGGTGACGAACAACGGGCCGTCGAGCAATGCGGCGGCTGCGCGACCGAGTTTCGATCCGACGATCCCGCATCCGGAGCTGCCGGGCGTGTTCAACACCAGTTTCAATTACTTCGCGCCGTCTGCCGGCAACTGTACCGACGGCACCGCCGTATCGACCATCGCGGCGAACTACACGTCGACGCTCTTCCAGGGCAATACCGCGGCATTCATCGATCCGCAGACGTCGTCGGAGACGGCTCAGTTCGGGCTGGACTATACGCAGGCATCGCCCGGCAAGATCGCGGTCACGGCCAACAGCGACTTCAACGCGAAGGGCGCCAGCGGTAACGTGGCGATCTTCAAGAAGGGCGACACGGGCTGGATCGTGACGGCCGGCAACGTCTACGCGATGGTCGTCAACAACAGCCAGGTCAACCCGTTCTTCACGGTTGGCGCGTTCGTCCAGTAACCCTGCGTTGAACACGTAACACCGGCGGCGCATGCGTTGCCGCCGGCGAATCGAATTTCAAGAGGATTCCTATGAATTTGAAGCAATGGATGGCCGCGGCGTCGCTCGCGCCCGTGCTGGCCGCATGCGGCGGCGACGGCGACCCGCCGCCCGCACCGGTGGTCCGGCTGTGCCCGCAGACGATCGACTACAACACGGTGTTCATCGGCGGGTCGGGGTCGGGCGAACTCGTGAAGGTTCAGCTCGACACGACGAAGATGACGTACCGGATGACGTACCTCGCGTCGCCGGTGCCGACCACCACGGGCATCGTGCAGCCGACGCGCGACACGGCACCGGCCAACGTGGTCGACGGCACGCTGGCCGACGAAACCGGGCTGCCGACGGTGAAGCTGAACCAGTGCACGTTCCGGATGCAGAACGCGAGCCTCGACCCGAGCCGGCCCGCGCGGCTGTTCCTCGGCGAAGGCGTGCTGGGCGGCGCGATTCCCGGCGCGACGATCCAGTTCGACGGCGTGATCGGCGTCGGCAAGATCCCGAAGACGACGTTCCCGTACTACCCGTTCATCAGCTTCTCGTCGCTGGAAACCGACCTGACGAAAATCGCCGGCAAGTACAACCAGCTCGGCTATCACCAGGTGCCGTCGCAGAGCTTCCAGCCGGTGGCGCTCGACCAGCAGGTGACGATCAACGCGGACGGCAGCTACGTCGAGACCGACAACTTCGGCAAGAAGAACGGCGGGCAGCCGCTCGCGTCGAGCGCGACCGTGAACCAGCCGTTCACGCTACGGCCCGATGCGCCGGCGTTCCAGTCGCTCAACTACCTGCCGCAGATTCAGCCGACGCTCGCGGCGGTCGATCCGGCGAAGGCCGGCAAGGGGATCCTGATCGTCGGCAAGCTGCGCAACCAGCTCGTGCCGGTATTCATCCGCACCGGCGCCGCGAACGCGGACCTCACGCAAGGCCCGCCGAGCGCGGACGACGAATCGGGCATTTCGTTCCTGAGCCCGCAGACGGCGATCGCGCTCGGCTCGCAGAACGGCGAGTACACGGGGGTCGACAGCGCGTTCAACTACCGCGCGACCGCGCTCGTCGGCGCGCAGGCCACGCTGCTCGATCCGTTCAATGCGTCGCAGGCCGCGCTTACGCGTGCGCTGAACCTCGACTACACGCAGAAGGTGCCGGGCGTCGTGACGACCGTGCATGCGGACGCGGCGTCGGGGCCGGCGACCGGCAAGTTCGTGTTCACCGGCGGCGTATTCGGGTTCCTCGACATGAACGATACGACCAACCCGTACTTCACGGTCGGCGCATTCGTGCAGTGACGCACGCCTGGATGGAGACACGGTGGCGCCGCGCGCAGATGCGCGGCGCCCGGACAGAATGAGGGGAGACTTCATGAAGAAGCTGATTGTCGCGGGTGTCGTCGCAGGCGTGTCGACGCTCGCATCGGCCCAGCAGGCGGGCGACAACGTCGCGACGCTGGGCTGGCTGCACATCATGCCGCAGGATTCGACCAACGGGCTGACGACGAATCTCGCGAGCATGCCGATCAACGGGCCGCTGCGCCTGCCCGGGTCGTTCACGTCGCCGGGCACGAGCCTGACGGTCAACAACGCCGATACCGTCGGCCTCACGCTCACGCACTTCTTCACCGACCACATCGCGGTGACGTCGGTGCTCGGCGTGCCGCCCGAGTTCACACTGACCGGGCACGGCACGATCCGGCCGCCCGGCCCGGCCGGTGCGCTCGGCAGCGTCAACATGGACAATCCGGCGAACCAGCCGGCGGTGAAGAACGCGCGGCAGTGGAGCCCGACGGTCATTCTGCAGTACTACTTCAATTCGCCGACGGCGCGGTTCCGTCCGTTCGTCGGGATCGGCGTGGCCTATAGCTGGTTCAGCAACATCGAGCTGAACGGCAACTTCGCGAAGGACATCAACGAGAACCTCGGCAGCGTGCTCGCGGCCGGTGCCGGCAAGCCCGGGCCGACATCGGTGGAGGGCAAGGCGTCGTCGTCGTTCACGCCGGTCTACAACGTCGGCGCGAGCTATGCGATCGACAAGCACTGGGGCGTAACGGCGACGCTGACCTACATGCCGCTGAAGACCTACTCGTCGCTCGTGATCAAGGCGGCCGACGGCTCGACGCTCGCCACCACGCGCACGCGGCTGAAGGCTGACCCGCTGATCACGTTCGTCGGGATTTCCTACAAGTTCTGAGCCGACCGGTGCGCATGATGTGCACCGGCGGCTTCCTGCGACCGGCTGGCCGGACCATTCCGGCCGGAAGGTCGCGTTCCTGGCGGCGTGCCGCCATTTGTGAAGAGAGGGGGCAGTTCAAATGAGCATTCGCAAAATCGTATCGCTTGTTGCTGCAGTGGCTTTCACCGCGGTTTCGGCCGCGCCTGCTTTCGCTGTCACCGTTTCGCGTGCCGACGGCCAGCCGATGAACCCGAATGGCGAGCCGTTCTCGGCGTCGGGGATCACGAATCTCAGCAAGGGATCGATCAGCGCATCCTGTACCGCGACCTTCAACGGCACGATCACGTCGACCGGCATCGTCAACATCACGTCGACGCAGTTCACCGGCGGCGGGACGTGCGGCCTCATCGCTGGCAGCGCGAGCAGCGCGTCGCCGTGGACGGGGCAGGCTGACAGCACGACACAGCTGTCGATCAATAACGCGAAGGTGACCGTGACGCTGCTTGGTACTTGCGGGCCGAGCAAGGTCGTGACGGCGTGGAGCGATGCGAACTCGTCGCTGACGTTCAACAAGGCCGTGCTGACGCCGGATTGCACGGTGGGCGGCACGGTCCTGACGTCGCCGAAGTTCCACGTGCAGTAAGCGTCGCAGATCGAAGCAGGATGCCCGCCGCGCGCGAGGGCCGTGTGGTATGTGCGGCGGGTATTCGCGGTTTCGATGGGTCCGTGCCGTCGCGTGTATCGGCGCGGCGGCCGGATTCATTCTGCAGAGCGGTCGCGTTTCTCGTGTAAGGCCGCCATATATCAAGAGAGAGGGCCGTACAAATGAATATTCGTCAGATTGCATCGCTTGTTGCTGCAGTGGTGTTCACCGCGGTTTCGGCTGCGCCCGCATTGGCGGTAACCGTTTCGCGCGTGGATGGCCAGCCGATGAATCCGAACGGTGAGCCGTTTTCGGCGGTGGGGCTGACCGCGCTCACCATAAAGCAGATCATCGCGAACTGCTCCGTGACGTTCAACGGAACGATTACGCCTGCGGGTATCGTCAATATCGCGTCGGTGCAGTTCAGCGGAGGCAGCTTGTGTCAGCTGGTCAGCGGCAGCGCGAGCGGCTCTTCACCATGGACAGGGCAGGTGGAAAGCGCGACACAGCTTTCGGTCAACAACGTGCAGGTGGACTTCAAGGTGCTTGGAGCGTGCGGGCCGAGCAAGATCGTGGCGAAATGGAACGATTCGAATTCTTCAATGACTTTCAGTAATGCTGAATTGACACCGGATTGCAAGTTTTCCGGAACGCTCATGGCGTTGCCGAAGCTCCACGTGCAGTAAGCGCGTCGCGAATCGACGCGGGTTGCCGTTGCGCACGAGGGCCGTGCCATATGTATGGCGGACTCCCCATTTCTAGATGCATTCGTGTCGTCGCGCGTATCGGTGCGACGGCCGGCTGGCCGCCCGTGTCGCGATCCGATTCGGGTGGACATGCAGGGCTGGCGTGGCGTGCCGCGCTGTCCGATTCGATTGAAACAACACAATTCCAATTGGCCAGAACTATCCCGGAAGACCCATGCTTACCGATCCAGCAAAGTATGGAGATGCCCGCGGCGCGACGCCTGATCGGCTGCGCACGGCCGCGTGGCTGCAGTACCTGATCCAACGACTCGACGCCGCCGCGTGCGCGGCGGAGGCGGGTGACGCCGGTGACACGACGGCCATCGCGTCGCACGCGATACGCATGCGGGCTGGCGCGAACCTGTCCCGAGATGCGACGGCGATGCTTCACCGGCTCGCGCCGTGGATCGCCTCGGACGGTGGCATTTGCGCATGCGATCTGAGCGACCCGCGCGGTGCATGCTCGCATGTGCCGTCGATGCAGCAACTCGCCGAAGCCGAACGCAGCTGCCCCGGCTCGCGCGCCGTGTTCGACACCGCGTACGGTGTGATCGATGCATGCGCGTTCGACGATCCCGATGTCGGCTGGGCCGCACTCGGGCGAATTGCCGGCGGCGTCGAATGCAACGGGGGCGATGACGGTGAATGTACCGAACATGAAAAGGGCGCGCAGGGCGACACGCCGGCCGTGAAGAACCTGAGAGAAAGGCTGGCCGGTGCCGCGGCGGCGAGTGGAGAAACGTCGGCGATGCCTGGCACCGTCATCGATGCGATCGTGCTGCGCGTGTGCGGGCCGCGCAACGACGCGTCGCGCATCGACGAGATGGCTGCGCTCGTGACGTTCTCGGCCGCACTCGCCGCTGGCGACGGGACCTCTGTTGCCGCGTATGGCGGTCAGCACAACCTCGTCGCCCAGGCGATCCGCACGCATCGCGCCGATCTCGCGTCGGTGGACGGTCTGCTCGCGGCGTTGTCCGTGTGCAGGCTCGATCAACTCGTCGGCGCGGGCAGCTTCTGGGCCTACTACTTGCTGGCGGGCATCGTGATTGCAGCGCCGGATGCCGTGCACGAAGTCGGTCGCCGCTTTCACGGTGACGAGTGGCAAGCGTGGCTCAATCACGTGCTCGCTTGGCCAGCGGTCAGCCGATTCGGGCCGAAGGAGGATGTCGCGTTCGAACGCCTGCAAGGCGCGATGAGCCTGACGTCGCGATGGAATCCGATCGTCCGCGGGAAACGGATGCGCAAGCGGGGTGTTGTAACGCCCTGATTCGGGGAGCACGTGGGATGGACACGGCCGGCTGGGGCATCGCCTGGGCCGAAGCGACACGCAAGGATTCCAAACGAATCGCGCACGAGCGCCCTGGCTTGCGCCGAAGTGCCGGCCTCGTTCGCACGCGCGAATGGGCGTCCGGCGGTGGCGCACTGAGCCTTCGTGTCGTCGGCGCCCACGCCGGCCGCGCGCCACGCCGTCCACGCCATCTATCATTCTTGACTGCCTGACTGCCTGACTGCCTGACTGCCTGACTGCCTGACTGCCTGACTGCCTGACTGCCTGACTGCCAGACCGCTAGACCGTCTGACCGCCTCGCACCTCCCCCAATCCATGCACCCTCGACCGAACGCAGTATGATTCCGCAGTCGATGCCGGCGATCGCTTCGCTGTAGCCGCCCGCCCGCACCGCCAAAGATCTGCCAAGCTTGTTGTAAGCCGGACGCAAACAGCCGCCGTGTGAGAGCGCCGCCGCGAACCCACGTCCGGACCACCTTCATCGAAACGGTCAGTCAGATGTCAAAGCAAAACAAGAAGATCCTCCTCCTGAGCGTCAGCGCCGGCGCCGGCCATACCCGAGCGGCCGAAGCGATCCGCGCGTTCGCCGACCACCATCCCGCCGGCATCGAAGCCACCCACCTGGACGTGATGGATTTCGTGTCCACCGGCTTCCGCAAGCTGTACACCGATCTCTACATCAAGCTCGTCAGCAGCCAGCCGGCGCTGTGGGGCTACCTGTACCAGAAGACCGACGAAGTCGATCCCGCCGCGCCGTCGCAGAAGATCCGGCGCGCGATCGAGCGGCTCAATTGCCGGACGCTGCTCGCGGAGATCGAGCGGCAGCGCCCGGACGCGATCATCTGCACGCACTTCCTGCCCGCCGAACTGCTGTCGCGCGAGATCCGCAAGGGGCGCGTCGACACGCCGGTGTGGGTGCAGGTCACCGATTTCGACCTGCACAGCATGTGGGTCGTGCCGAACATGCGCGGCTATTTCGCGGCCAACGACGAGATCGCGTGGCGCATGCATGCGCGCGGCATGGCGCCCGACACGGTGCATGTCAGCGGCATCCCGATCATGCCGGCGTTCGGCCAGCCGCTCGACCGCGCGGCCTGCGCGGCCGAGTTCGGCCTCGATCCCGCGCGCCGGACGTTCCTGATGATGTCCGGCGGCGCGGGCCTCGGCGGGCTCGACGTGCTGGCCGCGCGCCTGCTCGAGATGGATGCCGATTTCCAGTTGATCGCACTGGCAGGCAAGAACAAGGCGATGCTGGCGTCGTTGCAGGAACTGGCCGCGCAGCATCCGGGCCGGCTGTTTCCGCAGGGCTTCACGCAGCAGGTCGAACGCCTGATGGCCTGCGCCGACCTCGTGATCACGAAGCCGGGCGGCCTGACGACGTCCGAATGCCTTGCGATGCAGCTGCCGATGATCGTCAACTCGCCGATTCCGGGCCAGGAAGAGCGCAATGCGGATTTCCTGCTCGAACAGGGTGTCGCGCTGAAGGCGATCGACGACGATGCGCTGGTCTACCGGATCCGCGCGCTGCTGCAGACGCCGGAGCGTCTTGCCGACATGCGCCGCCGTCTCGCGCCGCTCGGGCGGCCGCTCGCCGGCCGCTTCGTGCTCGATCGCGTGCTGGGCCTGGAGCCCGCCGCATGAGCGTCGCGCGTTTTGTGCCGACGCGCCATACGGTGTTCGTCGTCGCGTGGGTCGTGCTGCTCGCGTACTTCTTCGCGAACGTCGAGATCCAGATCGAAGGCAGCGCGGGCTGGGCGGCCAACCTGCCGACGTGGCGCATCGAGCATCACTGGCTGCTCGACCTCTTCTGGGGCGGGCGGCCGATGACCGGCTACCACGCGTGGGTGTTCCCGTTCGTCGCGCTGTTCTTTCACCTGCCGGCCGTGTTCAACGGACGGTGGTCGTGGCGCATCGAAGCCCGCATCATCGCGTGCATCATGGTGTTCTGGCTGACCGAGGATTTCCTGTGGTTCGTGCTGAATCCGGCGTATGGCCTGGCCCGCTTCAATCCGGCGAATGTGCCGTGGCATATCCACTGGCTCGGCGTGGCCCCGACCGACTACTGGACGATGAGCGCCGCCGCGATCGTGCTGTTCATGCTTTCCCGCGAGCGCAAGCGCGCCTTTTATTGATCCCCGACCCGACATGAAAACCGCCGTCATTACCGCGATCGCCGTCACGCTTGCCGGGCTCGTGCAGCCGGCCCACGCGGACCCGGCCTCCGAGGTGTCCGCCCGGCCGATCAAATGGGCGCAGAGCGTGGCCGATGTGCATGTGAACAACCTGCATCGCATCACGCCGACGCTGTACCGTAGCGCCCAGCTGTCGCGCTCGGACGTGCCGGAACTGCAGAAGCTCGGCATCCGCAAGGTCATCAGCTTCCGTTCGTTTCACGCGGACGACACCATCCTGGCCGGTACGCAGATCAGGATGCAGCGCATCCGGATCAACACGTGGGACATCCGCGACGAAGACATGGTTACCGCGCTGAAGGCGCTGCGCACGGCCGACCAGGACGGCCCGGTGCTGATCCACTGCCAGCACGGCGCCGATCGTACCGGCCTCGTGTCGGCGTTGTACAGGATGGTGTATCAGGGCTGGACGCGCGAGCAGGCGCTCGATGAACTGCAGCACGGCGGCTACGGTTTCCATCCGATCTGGCAGAACATCACGAACTACTTGAAAAACGTCGACGTCGAGCGTTTGAAACGGGAAGTGAACAGCGGCTGACGACCCCATGCAAAACGCCGCCGACAATCGCTGTCGGCGGCGTCTTTTCAGTACGCTGATGCGCGGGCAACACGCCCGCCGTCGTCAGACCGTCTCCGGCTGCCGCACCGCCTTTGCGATGTTGCGAGCCATTGCCCCGTTCGCGACAAAGTAAGGCACATCCACCCGAGCAAGCGCCTTGCGCCCGCGAATCCTGTCCGCGATCTTCTCGGCGATCATGATCGTCGGCGCATTGAGGTTGCCGGTCGTGATGATCGGCATGATCGACGCATCGACGACGCGCAGCCCTTCGAGCCCGTGCACGCGGCCTTCTTCATCGACCACGGCCATGTCGTCGTACCCCATCTTGCACGAGCACGACGGATGGAACGCGGTCTCTGCGCGGGCGCGCACGAACGCGTCGAGTTCCTTGTCGGACTTGCAGTCCGCACCCGGATTCAGCTCGCGGCCGCGATAGCGATCAAGTGCCGGCTGCCGCATGATTTCGCGCGTCGCACGGATCGCGTCGCGGAACTCGCGCCAGTCGAGCGCTTCGGCCATGTAGTTGAACAGGATGCTCGGATGATCGTTCGGATCGCGCGAGCGCAGCTTCACGCGGCCGCGGCTCGGCGAGCGCATCGAGCCGACGTGCGCCTGGAAGCCGTGCATCTCGATCGCGTTCGAGCCGTTGTAGTTGATCGCCACCGGCAGGAAGTGATACTGGATGTTCGGCCACAGGTCGTCGTCGCGCGTGCGGATGAAGCCGCCCGCCTCGAAGTGGTTGCTCGCGCCGAGGCCGGTGCCGTTCAGCATCCATTCGAGGCCGATCTTCGGCTGGTTCCACCACTTGAGCGCCGGGTACAGCGAGACCGGCTCCTTGCACTCGTACTGGATGTACATCTCCAGGTGATCCTGCAAGTTCTGGCCGACACCGGGCAGGTCGAGCACGACGGGAATGTCGAGTGCCTTCAGCCACGCGCCGGGGCCGACGCCCGAGCGCTGCAGCAGTTGCGGCGATGCGATCGCGCCGCTGCACACGAGCACTTCGCGGCGCGCATGCGCGGTCGCGCGTTCGCTGCCGCGCAGGTACGTGACGCCCGACGCGCGCTTGCCGTCGAACAGGATGCGGTCGGCGAGCGCGTGCGTGACGATCTCGAGGTTCGGTCGCACCTTCGCCTGGTCGAGGTAGCCGCGCGCGGTGCTGGCGCGGCGGCCCTTCGGCGTGACGGTGCGGTCCATCGGGCCGAAGCCTTCCTGCTGATAGCCGTTCAGGTCATCCGTGCGCGGATAGCCGGCCTGCACGCCCGCATCGACCATCGCCTCGAACAGCGGGTTCACACCCGGCTTGCTGGTCGTGACCGACACGGGGCCGCTGCCGCCGTGATAGTCGTTCGGGCCGACGTCGCGCGTTTCGGCCTTCTTGAAGTACGGCAGGCAGTCGAGATACGTCCAGTTCTCGAGGCCCTTGTGCGTCGACCAGTTGTCGTAGTCGAGCGCATTGCCGCGGATGTAGCACATGCCGTTGATCAGCGACGAGCCGCCGAGCCCCTTGCCGCGGCCGCATTCCATCCGGCGGTTGTCCATGTGCGGCTCGGGGTCGGTTTCGTATGCCCAGTTGTAGCGGCGGCCCTGCAGCGGGTAGGCGAGGGCGGCCGGCATCTGCGTGCGGAAGTCGAAGCGGTAGTCGGGGCCGCCCGCTTCGAGCAGCAGCACCGTCACGTCCGGATCTTCCGTCAGGCGCGTTGCGAGCACGTTGCCCGCGGAACCTGCGCCGCAGATGATGTAGTCGTATTCGCGTGTCGTCATGACGGTCAATCTCCTTTCGTGATCCTTAAAACACCGGGTTGTAGCGGCCGAGCTCGACCTGCACCGACTTGATTCGAGTGTAGTGCTCGAGCGTCGTGATGCCGTTCTCGCGTCCGACACCGGATTGCTTGTATCCGCCAACCGGCATCTCGGCCGGCGATTCGCCCCACGTGTTGATCCAGCAGATACCGGCTTCGAGACGATGGATCGTGCGGTGCGCGCGCGACAGGTTCTCGGTCACGACGCCGGCCGCGAGGCCGTAGTGCGTGTCGTTCGCGCGGGCGATCACTTCGTCCTCCGATTCGAAATCAAGGATGCTCATCACCGGCCCGAAGATTTCCTCGCGGACGATCTTCATGTCGTCGCGGCAATCGCCGAACACGGTCGGCGCGACGTACTGGCCGCTGCCGAAGTGGCCGTCGGTCAGGCGCGTGCCGCCCGCGAGCAGCTTCGCGCCTTCGGCCTTGCCGCTTTCGATGAAGCCGAGCACCTTGTCGAGCTGCGCGGCCGACACGAGCGGACCGAAGTTGGTATCGGCATCGGTCGGCTTGCCGACGCGGATGCGCTTCACGCGTTCGAGCACACGCTGCGTGAACGCATCCTTGATCGAGCGGTGCACGAACACGCGCGTGCCGTTCGTGCAGACCTGGCCCGAGCTGAAGAAGTTGGCGGTCACCGCGATGTCGGCCGCGCGGTCGAGATCCGCATCGTCGAACACGATCAGCGGCGATTTGCCGCCGAGTTCCATCGTCACTTCCTTCAGCGACGATGCGCCGGCCAGCGACATCACCTTCTTGCCGGTTTCGACGCCGCCGGTGAACGACACCTTCGCGATGTCCGGGTGGCCCGTCAGCAGCGCGCCGACCGAGCCGTCACCCTGCACGACGTTGAACACGCCGGCCGGCACGCCGGCTTCCGTATAGATTTCCGCGAGCTTCAGCGCGGTGAGCGGCGTGACTTCACTCGGCTTGAACACCATCGCGTTGCCGGCCGCGAGCGCGGGGGCCGTCTTCCAGCACGCGATCTGGATCGGGTAGTTCCACGCGCCGATGCCCGCGCACACGCCGAGCGGCTCGCGGCGCGTGTAGACGAACGATTCGGCGCGCAGCGGCACCTGCAGCCCTTCGATCGCGGTCGCGAGGCCCGCGTAGTACTCGATCACGTCCGCGCCGGTGACGATGTCGACCGCGAGCGTCTCGCCGATCGGCTTGCCCGTGTCGCGTGTTTCCAGCGCCGCGAGTTCGTCGTTGCGCTCGCGCAGCAGGTCGACCGTGCGGCGCAGGATGCGCGAGCGCTGCATCGCGGTCATCGCGGCCCATTCACGCTGGCCTTCCTGTGCGGAGGCCACCGCGCGATCGACGTCGGCCGCGCTGGCCTGCTGCACCTGCGCGAGCAGTTCGCCGGTGGCGGGATCGAAGGTGTCGAAAGTCTTGCCGCTCGTGGCGTCGACGTAACCGCCGCCGATGTAGAGGCGCTGCAAACCGAATACGGACATGAGGATCTCCTTGAGGGCGACTGCGTCGCGCGTCAGTCTGACGCGAGCAGCAGGTCGATGTAATCGTGGGCGAGCTTCAATGCAGCCCGGGTGTCGATGGGGCCGCCGGCGAGTGCGCCGCGCAGCCACAGGCCGTCGATCAGCGCGGCGAGGCCGCTGGCGGCTTCGCGCGCTTGCGTGCGCGGCAACGCCTTCGCGAATTCGGCGCACAGGTTCGAGTGGAGGCGCCGCGTGTTGACGTGCTGCAGGCGCTTGAGCATCGGGTCGTGCATGCTCTGCGACCAGAACGCGAGCCATGTCTTCATCACGGGCGCGCTGACCTGCGTGTCGTCGAAGTTCGCGGCGACGATCGCGCGCAGCCGGGAGCGCGGGTCCTTGCGTGCCGCCACGCGGCGGCGCGTGGTGGCCGACCACAGGTCGCGCAGCACGTGCCGCATCGTCGCTTCGAGCAGGCCGTCCTTGTCGCCGAAGTAGTGGCTGACGATGCCCGTCGAGATGTTCGCGCGCTGCGCGACCGAGGCGAGCGTCGTGCCGGGCAGGCCCGCCTCGTCGATCGAGCGTAGCGTGGCGTCGATCAACTGTGCGCGGCGAATCTCCCGCATTCCGACTTTCGGCATCGCGACTCCCTTCGCCCGGACGGGCCGTCCATGGAAGTCGAGAGCTTAGCGGTTTTTTATTGATCGTTCAATCAACAAAAAATCGGGGTCCGACGGTGAAGACGGTACCCCGACAGGTGAGCGGGGCCTCCGATCGCGCGTTGTGCAGGTGCGGAAAAATAATTGAAAGATGATTAAAAAAGCTGGAGTTTGTTTAAAACGCTTTCTGAAGTGAGCGATCAATCCGGTTAATCATTGCAGGTGCCGAATCGATTACGGAATGAAAGAGTATTGAGTAGTGTGACATTCGGTTAAGCGCGGAAGTCGACGCGCGAAACGGCGTCACGATTTTTTCATGAAAATCCGTTTGAAATAGGCGAATGAAACGACTTAAATCATTGATTAAAAATGAATTTGTATCGATTGAACGGCGACCGGCTGCCGCTCCGCAAACGATTGCGATCGCCCTCGAATGCATTCCGCATACCATAAAAAATGCTGGAATAATTTGAATCGGCCGCATTTCCTAACAGAGTAGAGGGTATCGTTGGAATGACTTGAGTCAGTAATATTGTCCGTATTAGTATGGCGCCGCACTACGAGGAATGAATCGATGCCGCCGGTATTGCCGCGGTGCATGGGCCAATCGCGCGATTCGGATCGCGCGTGAAAAACCGGCGCAGTCATTGCGCACCTGCAGCATGCCGCGACGTCGAGACGCCGCATCCACCGGAGAACGACGATGCTGACCGAAAAACACGTGATCCCGCTGCCGAATGGTCTGAAGGTTTACGTCGAACGGAACGTGTTCGACCCGGCGTTCGACACGGCGATGCTCGTCAACGGCGCCCTCGCGACGACCGCGTCGTTCGGGCAGACCGTCCAGTATCTCGGCGAGCGGATGAACACGATCTGCTTCGACCTGCCGTATGCGGGGCAGTCGCGCCAGCACAACCCGGGCTGCTTCATCCTGACGAAGGACGACGAGGCCGCGATCCTGCAGCACCTGGTCGAGCGCTTCGCGCCGGCGTACCTCGTGTCGGTGTCGTGGGGCGGGGTCGCGTCGCTGTTCGCGCTCGCACGCGGCTGCCCGAGCGTGCGGCGCGCGGCGATCTGCTCGTTCTCGCCATTCCTGAACGATGCGATGGTCGACTACGTGACGCGCGCCCGCGACCACATCGCGGCCGGCGAGAACCTGAAGGCCGCGCAGTTGCTGAACGACACCGTCGGCCGCTACCTGCCGCGCATCATGAAGTTGTACAACTACCGGTATCTCACGCGCCTGCCGCGCGACGAGCAGGACCAGGTCGCGTTCCATGTCGACCAGATCCTGTCGCTGCAGCCGGAGCGCTACCTCAGCGAGTTCTCGAACATCGGCTGCGAGCTGCTGTTCCTGAACGGCGAGCGCGACGAATACACGACGCCCGCCGACGTGCGCCAGCTCGGCGCGCATGTGCCGCGCGCGCGGTTCGCGACGGTGCCGGACGCCGGCCACTTCCTCGACATCGAAGGCCGCGCGCAGCGCGAATACACGCGCTCGGCGCTGCTCGACTTTTTCTGCGGCGGGTCGTCGTTCGCCGCCGGCATCGCGCTCGCCACCTCGCAGGCGTGCGTGCCTGCTCCGATGCACGCGCTTTCGTCGTGACGCCGTACGCCGTGCGTCCGGACCGCGCGGCGCTCCCCAATTCCCATCCCAACGAGGCAGGCCAGCCGTGAATATCGTTCAGACCATCGCCATCGTCGTTCCGTGGGCCGTGTGGCTCGCCTACTGGATCGCCACTTCGCAAGGCGTGAAGACGACCGTGCGCAAGGAAGCGTCGCGCTCGCGCACGTTGCAGTCGATTCCGCTAATCGTCGGCGGCGCGCTGATCATCCTGCCCGATCCGTCGTGGCAGGCGCTCGTGCCGGACTGGCAGCGCTTCGGCCTGCAGGCGCAGTGCGGGCTCGCGGTGCTGGTGGCCGGCCTGCTGTTCTCGGTGTGGGCGCGGCTGCACCTCGGCACGAACTGGAGCGTGTCGGTCACGCTGAAGGAAGACCACGAGCTCGTCCGCACGGGGCCGTACGGGCTCGTGCGTCACCCGATCTATACGGGCTGCCTGATCGCGCTCGTCGGCGCCGCGCTGATCGGCGGCGAATGGCGCGGCGCGATCGGCGTGCTGCTCGTGTTCGCGTCGCTCGCATACAAGGTGCGCGTCGAGGAAAGCTGGCTGACCGGGCATTTCGGGCCGGCGTACACGCAGTACCGTCGCGAAGTCGCGGCGCTGATTCCCGGCTTCTACTGAACCCCGCGAGGCGCGCGATGGCGAAGATGATCGTGACCGCGATCGGCTCGGCGGGCGACGTGCATCCGCTGCTCGGCGTCGCACGCACGCTCGCGGCGCGCGGTCACGACGTCGTGTTCTGCACGCATGCGCCGTTCGAGGCGGCCGTGCGCCGTTGCGGGTTCGCCTTCGTGCCGATCGGCACCGCGGCCGAATACGAGGCTGCGATGGCGAACCCCGCGCTGTGGGATTCGCGCACGTCGTTTCGCACGCTGTGGGAGGTGATCGCGCCGACGCTGCGCCCGCATTACGACGCGCTGCGCGCGCTGACCGACGACGATACGGTGCTCGTCGGCACGCTGTGGGCGTTCTCCGCGCGCTTCATGCAGGAGCTGCACGGCACGCCGTATGTGTCGGTGCAGGTGTCGCCGTCGACGCTGCTGTCCGCGCATGCGCCGCCGACGCACCCCCGCCTGACGATTCCCGCGCGCTGGCCGCTGCCCGTGAAGGCGGCGCTGATGACGCTGATCGAGCGGCAGGTGCTCGATCGTACGTGCGGTCCCGCGCTCAATGCGGTGCGCCGCGCGCTCGGGCTTGCGCCGGCGCGGCGCGTGCTGGGCCGCTGGCTGCATTCGACCGATGGCGTGCTGTGCCTGTTTCCCGGCTGGTTCGCGCCGCCGCAGCCCGACTGGCCGTCGAATCATCTGCAAAGCGGGTTCCCGTTGTTCAACGATATTGCGACCCCTGAAGACGATGTGGCACTCGATGCGTATCTCGCGGCCGGTGAACCCCCGGTCGTGTTCACGGCCGGTTCGACACGCGTCGATCACGCGGCATACGCGCGCGCGGTGGCGGACGCGCTGCGCGCGACCGGCGCGCGCGGGATCCTGCTGACGCCGCACGATGCGGCGCCGGACGATGACCGGCTGCTCGTGCGCCGCTTCGTGCCGATGCGCACCTTGCTGCCGCGTTGCCGCGCGCTCGTGCATCACGGCGGGATCGGCACCGCGGCGCTCGCGTGCGAAGCCGGGATCGCGCAGGTCGTCACGCCGTTCGCGCACGACCAGTTCGACAACGCGCAACGCGTCGTCGCGAACGGCTGCGGCGTGCGCGTCGATGGCCCGGTCGACGGCGCGCGGCTCGGCGCGGCGCTCGCACGCGTGCTCGACGAACCGGCGTTCGCGGTGTATGCGAAGCGCACGCGTGCGCTGCTCGCGGCCGCGCCGGACGGCTGCGAGGCGGCCGCCGATTTCATCGAACGATTCGTGCCGGTGCGCGGGCGCGTGGCCGCACGGGCCGATTTCGCGGCGGCCGGCGCATGAGCACCGCGTCGCCGCTTCACGACGGGCCGGTCGCGCCGTCCGCGTTCGACGTGCCGGCGCCCGCGCCGGCCGCGCAGCCGGTGCGTGGCATCCGGCTCGCGTTGCTGACGTTCGCGCTGTCGCTCGCGACCTTCATCGAGGTGCTCGACTCGACCGTGACGAACGTCGCGGTGCCGGCGATCTCCGGCAGTCTCGGCGTATCGAACAGCCAGGGCACGTGGGTGATCAGCTCGTATTCGGTCGCGGCCGCGATCGCGGTGCCGCTGACGGGCTGGCTCGCGCGCCGCGTCGGCGAGTTGCGGCTGTTCGTCGGCGCGATCCTGCTGTTCACGCTGACGTCGCTGCTGTGCGGGCTCGCGCGCGACCTGCACGTGCTGGTGATCTGCCGCGCGCTGCAGGGGCTGTTTTCCGGGCCGATGGTGCCGCTGTCGCAGACGATCCTGCTGCGCACGTTCCCGCCGGACAAGCGCACGATCGCGCTCGCGCTGTGGGCGATGACGGTGCTGCTCGCGCCGATCTTCGGGCCGGTGGTCGGCGGCTGGATCGTCGACACCTTCTCGTGGCCGTGGATCTTCCTGATCAATTTGCCGATCGGGCTGTTCTCGTTCGCGGTCTGCACCGCGATGCTTCGCCCCGACGCGCAACGCGGCACGGCCGGCCCGATCGACGTGCCGGGCATCGTGCTGCTCGTGATCGGCGTCGGCTCGCTGCAGGCGATGCTCGATCTCGGCCACGATCGCGGCTGGTTCGGCTCGCCGCTGATCGTCACGCTCGCGGTAGTCGCGGGGTTGTCGATCGTGTCGCTGCTGATCTGGGAGGCGGGCGAAGCGCATCCCGTCGTCGATCTCGGCCTGTTCCGCGATCGCACGTTCTCCTTCTGCGTACTGATCATCTCGCTCGGGATGATGAGCTTCTCGGTGGTCGGCGTCGTATTCCCGCTGTGGATGCAGGCCGTGATGGGCTACAACGCGTTTCACGCGGGGCTCGCCACGGCGTCGCTCGGCGTGCTCGCGCTGGTGTTCTCGATCCTCGTCGGGCTGCATGCGCATCGCTTCGACGCGCGCGTGCTCGCGACCTTCGGCTTCCTCGTGTTCGCGGCCGTGCTCGCGTGGGATGCGCATTTCACGCTGAAGATGACGTTCGCGCAGATCGCCGCGCCGGGGCTGATCCAGGGAATCGGGCTGCCGTGCTTCTTCATTCCGCTGACCGCTGCGACGCTGTCGCGCATTCCGGACGACCGGCTCGCGGCCGCGTCGAGCCTGTCGAACTTCCTGCGCACGCTGTCCGCCGCGTTCGGCACCGCGATGAGCGTGACGCTGTGGGACAACCGCGCGACCTATCACTACGACGTCGTGTCGCAATCCGTCACGCACGCGTCGGCGAACACGCAGCGCTTCGTGCACACGCTGAACGCGATGGGCGTGGACGGCGTGCGCGAGCTGTCGACGCTGCACCAGGTCGTGATGCAGCAGGCCTACATGATGGCGACCAACGACATGTTCTGGATGGCGAGCATGACGTGTCTCGTCCTCGCGGCAATGATGTGGCTGACGCGGCCGAAGCGCGGCGCGGCGGCGTCGTTCGGGCATTGAGGAGAGGAGCATGACGACACTCGGCGCACTCGTGATCCTGTATCACCCGAGCGAGGCACAGCTCGACGCGCTCGGCGCATGGCGGCATGCGTGCGACGCGCTGCTCGTCGTCGACAACACGCCGCAGCCCGATGCGCGGGCCCGCGAGCTGTGCGCGCGCGAGGGCATCGCGCTGCTGCATCACGGCAATCGCGGCGGGATCGCGGGCGCGTACAACGCGGGGCTCGCGGCGCTGTTTCGCGATCGGATCGACGCCGTCGCGCTGTTCGACCAGGATTCGTCGGTGCCGGCCGCGTATTTCCCCGCGATGCGCGATGTCTGCGCGGGGCTTGGCAGGCGCGCGTTCCTGGCCGGCCCGCGCATCTTCGACGAGAACGCGCGCAGCTTCCTGCCCGAACTGTCGACCAACGGGATCGGGCTGCGCCGCCTGCGCATCGAGCCGGGCGCGCCGCTGCAGCGCTGCGCGTTCCTGATTTCGTCGGGCTGCGTCGTGTCGCGCGACGCGTTCGACGTGCTCGGCCGTTTCGACGAGACGCTGTTCATCGATCACGTCGATACCGAATACAGTTTCCGTGCGCTGTCGCGCAACGTGCCGCTCTATGTCGTGCCGTCGCTGGTGCTGCCGCACCGGATCGGCGCGAAGCAGCGTCACGCGATCGGCCCTTTTGAAATGACGTCGATGAATCACTCGTGGCAACGGCGCTATTACAGCGCCCGCAATGCGGTGCAGCTCGGGATGCAGTACGGGTTGCGCTTTCCGGTGGCGATCGTGCCGAACCTGTTGACGATGTGGCAGATCGTGCAGATCGCGCTCGTCGAACGCGACAAGCGCGCGAAGCTCGCCGGCATCCTGTTCGGCATCGCGGACGGCCTGTTCGGCCGGCTCGGCCCGCTCGAACGCACGCGGCCGCGTCTGGCCGCGCGTGCGCAACGCGTGCAGCAAGGGTGAGGGGCGCGATGCGGCGTGTGAATGAAGCGGCGAGTGTGGCGCGTGGCGTGAAGGGCGGCTCGATGATGATCGTCGCCGCGGCCGTGTCGCTGGCGTTGAGCGGATGTGTGCCGTCGGGCTTCCTGCCGTCGCTGTCGTTGCGCGCGCCGGCCGACGATGCGCTCGCCCACACGGCGGGCCCCGGCGTGAACGGCGCGTGGCCCGCGCCCGACTGGGTGAAGCAGTTGAATGATCCGCAGCTCGACGCGCTGGTCGCCGAGGCTTCGCAAAACAATCCCGACCTGCAGGTTGCGCAGGCGCGGCTGCGGATCGCGCAGGCGCAGCTTCAGCAGTTCGATTCATTGACGGGACTGACGGGCACGGCCGGCGCGACGGTCAGCCGCGCGCGGATGCCGAAGCCGGGCGACGACGTCGCCAACGTGTCGGTCAGCGGCTATCGCGTGCCGGTGGAGATCTTCGGCGATCCGAACACCTCGCCGTCGTCGGTGTTCGTCGGGCTGACCTATCAGCTCGACCTGTGGGGCAAGAACCGCGCCGCGACGAAGAGCCTGATGTCGCTGCGCGAAGCGGCGCGGGTCGAGGCCGAGCAGGTGCGGCTCACGCTGGCGGTCGCGATCGTCACCGTGTACTGCCAGCTCGACCAGGCGTATGCGACGCAGGACCTGCTGCAGCAGAAACTGAAGGTCAGCCAGCGCGTGACGACCGTGCTGCGCGAGCGCACCGCGCGCGGGCTCGACAACGCGTACGACGCGAGCGACGCATCGATCAAGCGCAGCAAGCTGCTCGCCCAGATCGCGATGAACGACGAGCAGATCAAGCTCGCGCAGCTGCAGCTCGGCGTGCTGTCCGGCCGGGGCCCGGAGCGCGGGCTCGCGCTGCAGCGGCCGCGGGTCGGCGCATTGGCGGGCGGCGCGCTGCCCGCGCGGCTGCCGGCCGATCTCCTGGGGCGCCGGCCCGACATCGTCGCCGCGCGCTTGCGTGTCGAAGCCGCGTTCGCGAATGCCGATTCGACGCGCGCACAGTTCTATCCGGACGTGAACCTCGTCGCGCTCGGCGGCGTGTTCGCGTTGACGCCCGCGTCGCTGTTCTCGCGCGATGCGCTCGCCGGTTCCATCGGCCCGGCGATCTCGCTGCCGATCTTCGATCGCGGCCGGCTGAAGGCGAAGCTCGGTGCGGATGTCGCGCAGGCCGACGTCGCGATCGGGCTGTACAACAAGACCGTCGACGACGCGCTCGGGCAGGTCGCGCAGTTCGTCACGTCGCTGCAGACGTCACAGACGCTCGTCGCGCAGCAGCAGGACGCGGTCGCGGCCGCGCAGAAGATCGTGGAGATCGCAACCGACCGGCACCGGCGCGGTGTGCTGATGCAGAAGGACGTGGATGTCGCGGATCTCACGCTGATCGACGAGCGCGCGCAATTGATCGCGTTGCTCGGCCGGCAGCGATCGTTGCGCGTCGGGCTCATCGGCGCGCTGGGCGGCGGGTTCGATGCGGGCGCGACGGTTGCGCAGGCGCCGGCCGCGCATCGGGCGCGTAGCGGGGCGGCCAAGCGAGGCGCTGCGCCCGCCTTGGCCGCTGCGACCGCACCGACCGCGAGCCGACCGATGGTGGTGCCGTCGGCCGATGTGCGTGCGGCGAGCGTAGCTGTGCCGCCGATCGTCGCTGTATCGAATGCGGGTTCCGTACGACGCGACGATACGGCACGCACGCCGGCCGTCGCCGCGACACCTCGCAGCACCTCTATTCTCACGCACACGGCCGCGGCGAATCCGGCGCCGAGCCCGTCGGTCACGCCACCGATTCCCCTGTTCCAGCACGATCGTCTGATCGTTACGCAAAGCGACTGATGCACCACGACAACCTCCATACCGCCGCGCCGCCGGCCGCACTGAACGACCCGGCACTCGACGCACGCCGCGCGACGCGCCGCAAGCGCTTCATCGCGTTCTTCGCGGTCGTGCTGGTGGCCGCGCTCGCATGGATCGCGTACTGGCTGCTGAGCGATCGCTATTACGAAGACACCGACGATGCGTACGTCGCCGGCAGCATCGTCCAGGTCGCCGCGCAGATCCCTGGATCGGTGACCGACGTCGTGGTTGCCGATACGCAGGCCGTGCGCGCCGGCCAGACGCTCGTGAAGCTCGACGACACCGAGGCGTCCGTCGCGTTCGCGCAGGCGAAGGCGCAGCTCGCACAGGCGGTGCGGCAAGTCGCGAACGCGAAGATCTCGAATACGATGTACGTCGAGGCCGTGAATGCGCGGCGCGCCGACCTGTCGCTGGCGCAGCGCGCGTTCGCAGCGCGCTCGGGCGCGTCGGTCGAGATCGTCGCGCCCGAGGAACTCGCGCGTGCGCGCGCGGCGGTCGCCGGTGCGCAGGCGAATCTCGCGGCCGCGCAGGCGCAGCTCGATGCGGCACGTGCGCTCGGCACCAAGTTGCCTGTCGACGAAAGCCCGGCGGTCGTGCAGGCGGCCGCGCAGTTCAAGCTCGCGTACCGGAACCTGAAGCGCACGACGATCGTCGCGCCGGTCGACGGCACGATCGGGCAGCGTTCGGTGCAGGTCGGCCAGCAGGTCGGGCCCGGCGTGCCGCTGATGTCGATCGTGCAGCTCAACCAGCTGTGGATCGAGGCGAATTTCAAGGAAGGGCAGATTCGCCACATGCGCATCGGGCAGCCGGTCGAGGTCGTGTCGGATCTGTATGGCTCGTGCGTGACCTATCGCGGCCGCGTGCAGGGCTTCTCGGCGGGCACGGGCAGCGCGTTCTCGATGCTGCCGTCGCAGAACGCGGCCGGCAACTGGATCAAGGTCGTGCAGCGCGTGCCGGTCGTGATCGCGCTCGATGCGCGCGATCTCGCCGCGCATCCGCTGCGCGTCGGGCTGTCGATGCGCGCGACGGTCGACACGCACGATCGCAATGGCCACGCGCTTGACAGCGAGCCGCCGACGCCGGCCGTCAGCACGCGCGTGCACGACGGCGTCGCGAGCGACGCGGAAAGCGCCGCCGCCGCGATCATCCGCGAGAATCAGGGCGGGTAACGCCAGCCCGGGAGAGGGGCGGCCGGTCGCCACGACTGGGCCGCCGCCCGGCGCGTCACGGCGCACTTCCGCACCCCCAGCGCACTTCCGCACCCCCAGCGCCTCCGGCACCATCATCCAGCGCGTCGCCCCGCGCGCGAAACCTTCCCGTCGTTTCCCGCCCGACTTTCGCATTTCCGACATCGATGTCGGCGCCGTTCAAACGCGTGTCGCGTTTGAGACATCGGCGCCCCTGCCTCCGGGACTACTCTCGAACAGCACGTTGCGCGTGCGCCGCATGGCGCCGGCGCGCCGCGGCGCCATCCAACGAGACATGGAGACAATACGATGAGCAGCAATCGAGGTGTCGTCTATCTTGGGCCGGGCCAGGTCGAAGTCCAGAAAATCGATTATCCGAAGATGGTCGATCCGAGCGGCCGCGCGATCGGCCACGGCGTGATCCTGAAAGTGGTGAGCACGAACATCTGCGGTTCCGACCAGCACATGGTGCGCGGCCGCACGACCGCGCCGGTCGGCCTCGTGCTCGGTCACGAGATCACGGGCGAGGTGGTCGAGATCGGCCGCGACGTCGAGACGCTGAAGCTCGGCGATCTCGTGTCGGTGCCGTTCAACGTGGCCTGCGGCCGCTGTGCGATGTGCAAGGACACGCATACGGGCGTGTGCCTGAACGTGAACCCGTCGCGTGCCGGCGGCGCCTACGGCTACGTCGACATGGGCGGCTGGATCGGCGGCCAGGCCGAGTACGTGCTCGTGCCGTATGCCGATTTCAACCTGCTGAAATTCCCCGATCGCGATCAGGCCATGGCGAAGATCCGCGATCTGACCTGCCTGTCCGACATTCTGCCGACCGGTTATCACGGCGCGGTGAGCGCGGGCGTGAAGCCGGGTTCGACGGTCTACATCGCGGGCGCGGGCCCGGTCGGGATGGCGGCGGCCGCTTCGGCGCGCCTGCTCGGCGCGGCCGTGACGATCGTCGGCGACATGAACGCGGAACGCCTCGCGCATGCCCGGGCGATGGGCTTCGAGACGGTCGACCTGTCGAAGGACGCCTCGCTCGGCGAGCAGATCGAGCAGATCCTCGGCGTGCCCGAGATCGACTGCGCGGTCGACTGCGTCGGCTTCGAGGCGCACGGCCACGGTTCGTCGGGCCATTCGGAGGAAGCGCCTGCGACGGTCCTGAACTCGCTGATGGAAATCACGCGCCCGGCCGGCGCGATCGGCATCCCGGGCCTGTACGTGACGGACGATCCGGGCGCGAAGGACAAGGCCGCGCAGCACGGCAGCCTGAGCATCCGCTTCGGCCTCGGCTGGGCGAAGTCGCACTCGTTTTTCACGGGCCAGACGCCGGTGCTGAAGTACAACCGCAACCTGATGCAGGCGATCCTGTTCGACCGTCTGCCGATCGCGAAGATCGTCAACGTCGAAGTGATCTCGCTCGACCAGGCGCCGGAAGGCTACAAGAAGTTCGACGGCGGCGCGCCGCGCAAATTCGTCATCGACCCGCACGGGTTGCTGGCGGCGTAACGCGACCGACTGCCGCGCGGCCATCGAAAGGGGCCGGGGCGCTCGAGCGCCTCGGCCCTTTGTCGTTCCGCAAGCGCGCGCTCAATGCCCGCGAGGGAACCGGGCGGGAAGCTCACGTATGAACGATCGGCCGGGCGACATTCGCCTGGCTCCGTTCATGCGGTGCGCTCCATCTCGGCGTCGTATTGACCGCAGCAGGCCGCACTGTTCAGGCGTGCACGCAGCAGCAGCGCATCCTGCGCGGCGCGTACGTTGGCGGCCTGTCCCTTCCACGCGGCCAGCGGCGGCTCCTGCAGCGCGCGTCCATAGGAAAAGCTCAGCACCCACGGCCGCCCGTCGACGCGATTCATCGCATCGAGATGCGCCGTCGCTTCCTCGGGCGTCTGTCCGCCGGACAGGAAGAAGATGCCGGGCACTTCAGCTGGCACGGTGCTGCGCAACAGGCGCACCGTGGTTTCCGCGACCTCGGCGGGGGCCGGCTGTTCGGGGTGCGTGCTGCCCGCGACGACCATGCTCGGTTTGAGCAACATGTGCGCCAGCACGACCCGGTGCCGGTGCAGCGCGTTGAACACGGCGTGCAGCACGGCGTCGGTCACTTGCGCGCAGCGGCCGATCGAATGATCGCCGTCCATCAGCACTTCCGGCTCCACGATCGGCACGACGCCGGCCTCCTGGCAGATCGCCGCATAGCGCGCCAGCGCTTCGGCGTTGGCTTCGATCGCCGCATGGCCGGGCAGCGTGTCGGACACG
This sequence comes from Burkholderia sp. HI2714, assembly GCF_002223085.1. Taxonomy (NCBI): domain Bacteria; kingdom Pseudomonadati; phylum Pseudomonadota; class Betaproteobacteria; order Burkholderiales; family Burkholderiaceae; genus Burkholderia; species Burkholderia sp. HI2714. The sequence goes on from NZ_NKFM01000037.1 coordinate 157,765, forward strand.
TTGTACACCGCACGCCATTTCGCGAACCGCGCGCCTTGCCGCTGGTAGCCGTCGAGGCGCGCCGCAAGCCCGTCGAGCCCTTGCGTGATTTCGTCGCCGGGCGCGAGCGCGAGCGGAATCTTGCCCGCGTCGACCTTGATGCCGGGCACGATCTGCTGGCGAGTGGCGAGTTCGGGCAACGGCGTGCCATCGTCCGCGCATTGCCCGAGCGTCTCTTCATACAGGATCACGCCGCTGACGAATTTACCGAGGCCCGGCGTCGACAGCAACAGGGTGCGCCATGCGCGGCGGTTCTCTTCGGTCGATTCGACCGAGATCGTCTTGAAGCGTTTCGCGATGGTCGGCCCGCTTTCGTCGGCCGCCAGCAAGCCTTTGCCATCCTGAACGAGTGCCTGGATCGTCTCCTGGAGTGTGCTCTCGGTGCTCATGGAATTCCTCCGCTTAAACCGCTACGCGGCCGGGTCGACCGCTCGCTGTTCACTTCGTCAACGGTCGTCACGCCGCCTTCCGATTTCATTCTTTGTCGCGCACGGGCCAGAACGCAAGGCGCGTGCTCGGGTGGCATCGTCCGTGCCGGGGCGGGTGCGTGATGCGCGGGCGTTCGACGTACGCGACGCATCGTGCGAAACGGGTGGTGCCGGAAACGGGTCCCCCTTTTTTTGCTGCGGATGCGCAGCGGAGAGCCGGCCACGCGCACGTTCGGCGCGGCCCGGAACACGGGCGCCCCGCGGTCCCGGGCACCCGCAATTGCTGCGATAATCTTCGCCCGTTCCCGACCCCATCGCCGCCGTTCGGCGGCGCATCCACGGATGGCCAAGTCACTTCCCCTCGCAGCGTTGCACACGTTCGTCGAAGTGGCGCGCTGCGGCAGCATGAAACAGGCGGCCGACCAGCTCTGCATTTCGCCGGGCGCCGTCAGCCAGCATGTTCGCAATCTCGAGGATCGCCTCGCCGTGCGGCTGTTCGAGCGCACCGGCCGCGAACTCGAGCTGACCGGCACGGGGCGCGCGCTGTTCGACCAGCTCGCCGGCGGCTTCAACGAGATCGAGGCCGCATGGGCGAACGTGCATGGGGCGAACCGGCGCGTCGTTCGCCTCGCGGTGACGACCACCGCCTCCTTCGCGAACACGTGGCTCGTGCAGCGCCTCGGCGCATTCAATGCCGCGTACCCCGACATCGAAATCACCGTCGAAACGCGCGCGCAGCTGGTCGACCTGCGGCGCGACTATGTCGACGTCGCGATCCGGCACGGGTTGGGCCACTATCCCGGGCACGCATCGTTCCGTATCTGGACACCCGAGCTGTGGCCCGTCTGCAGCCCGCAACTGCTCGATCCCGCCCGTCCGATCGCCGCGCCGGCCGACTGCCTGTCGTATCCGCTACTGCAGGACGCGGATCGCGCCGATTGGGCACTGTGGTTGCGCGCGCAGGGAATCGAGGACCCGCGTGCGCCGCGCGGCGCGAGCTTCAGCGAGGATGCGTTGTTGATCAAGGCGGCGGTCGCCGGGCAGGGCGTGGCGCTGGTGCGCGACATCTATGCGCGGGACGAAGTCGCGGCCGGCCGGCTGGTTCGCGTGCTCGCACGGCCCTGGCCGACCGAACTGTCCTATTACGTCGTGTGCAGCGAAGCGCGCCAGCACGAGTGGAAGATCGCGGCGTTCCGCGACTGGCTCGCGAGCGAGATCGGCGGCGGCGACGACGGCCCGCGCGATCTACTGGCGTGACCCGCGCGCGGTGGCGATCGTGAACCCCTTGAGCTTGCCGGTCGCGAGCGCGGTGCCGAGCAGGATGATCGCGCACCCGGCGACCGTCTGCACGGTGAGGGTCTCGTGCAGGAAGATCGCGCCCCATACGACGCCGAAGATCGGGATCAGGAACGTGACCGACGCCGCATACTGCGCGCCCGCGTTGCGGATCAGCCCGAAATACAGCAGGTAGGCGACGGCCGTGCAGATCGCGCCGAGCAGCACCACCGCGATCCACGCGGACGTTTGAACGGGCCCGTGCGGCCACATCGGCAGCGCGAGCGGCACGAGCGCGACCGCCGCGAACAACTGGCTGCCGAACGCCGACACGAACGGCCTGACGTTCGCCAGCTTGCGCTTCGAGTAATGCGCGGCGAACCCGTACGACAGCGTCGCGAGCATCGCGGCGGCGATCGCGCGCGATGCGCCGGGCGTGCCGGCGCCGACTGCCGAACCGGCGAGCACGACGACGCCGGCGAAACCCAGCGCGAGGCCGGTCGCCTGCGGTTTCGTCAGCGGCGCACGCAGCCATGCGTATGCGACGATCGCGGTCCACAACGGCGTCGTCGCATTCAGGATCGAATCGGTGCCGGCCGACACGAACAGCGCCGCGTAGGTCAGCAGGCAGAACGGCAGCGCCGAGTTCGTGATGCCGACGACGAACAGCGGCAACGCATGCGAGCGGAATTCCTGTCGTGCCTGCGCGTTGCGCAGCACCGGCGACAACAGCACGGCCGCGATCGCGACGCGCAGCGCGATCAGCGGGACGACGCCGAATTCCGGTGCGCCCATGCGCATGAAGAGGAAGGACGCGCCCCAGATGGCGGCAAGGGTCACGAGCTGTAATGCATTCATCGACGACTCCGTTCGGTGGATCGGGCGGCCGGCCGGAACGCGATACGCGAGATGCACCGGCGCGGGCGAATGACCCATTGAACGTCACGCGTGAGTCGCGACGCAAACGAGGTTTTGTGAGGGATGGTTTAGAAAAATGAATCGACGGGCGCGCATGCACGGCCCATGCCTGCGCGCTCAGTGGCCGCGATAGAGCTGCGCGATTTGCTGCGTATTGCCGGCGGTGGAGCGTCGCGCACGCGCGGTGTGCGTGCTCACGCGGTGGAAGGTATGCGGGCGATGCGCGGCACCGTGACTGCCTTTCCAGCCCGTCAGGCGAACCGTGGCGGCGGGGTGCGACCGGTCGGGGGCGCGCATGGCCGGCGCCGCTCGCGCGACTGCCGTCGGTCCGGCGGATGCACGGGTGGTATCCGGGCTGGGGCTGCCTGGGCGGGCGGCCGCCACCTGCGTTCCGTCAGTCGAATGAAACGGATAGACGGGTGCGGGCAAGACCGGTAGCACGGGATCGTTCGATGCATACCGGGGGGCATCGCTCGCCATTGCGCGCGAACCATTCGAACCGCGACAGACCGGATCGGCCTTGCATGTCCGGTCGACCACCACGTAGCCGCCGACCAGCAGCACGAGTGTCAGGATGCTCAGGATCGGCGCGGTCGACGCGCGAGGCTGCTGGAACGCCGCGTTGCGAAGCGCGCGCGCGATGCGTGACGACCACGTGTGAAAGGCGTGCGGAGCGTGCGTGGCATGGGCGTCGTCTGATGCGTGGTGGATCGAATCGAACGGCCAGTTCCGCCGGCCGCAGACGGGGCAGTGCTCGAGCGCACGGAAGGCCACGAAGCCGCATTCCCTGCAGCGGAAGCTGGCCGTGCGCCGCGCTTCGGCTCGCGCGTTCAGGATCGCGCGCCAGTCGTCGCGCGCGCGAGTTGTGCGATTGAGGAGGACTCGCATCGCTGGAAACGGTCGGGCGCCGTCAACGAGGCGAACGTTCGCCGGTCGTCATGATCCGTTCCTGCCAGACAGGCGATCGGCCCGTGCCGGAATGTCGTTGTGCGTACATCGTCGACTGTCGTTCGCATGCGGTGTTCATGGGGTTCTCCGTGACATCGGGTGCGCGGAACACGTTCGTCCGTGATGGCCTACGTTTCATTTTTGGTCGCTGGCGCGTGAAACGCAAGGTACAGAGTGGCCGCGGTGATTCGTCGGTTCCGCGCTAACCGTCCTGCCGCTGCCGGGCCGCGAGCGTCCCGATGGTCTCCATCGCGTGTTCGACCGCCGGCGTCCACGGCCGGCCGTAATTGAGCCGAAGATAGCGCCGGAATCCGCCGGTTGCCGAAAAGATCGGCCCCGGCGCGATGCTGACGCCGCTATCCATCGCATCGCCGAACAGGTGCAACGCATCCACGCGCGGCGGCAGTTCGATCCACAGGAAATACCCGCCGCGCGGCGCGAACACTTCGGTGCCGGCCGGAAAATACGCACGCACGGCCGCCAGCATCTGTGCCTGGTGCGCGGCCAGATTGCGGCGCAGCTTGCGCAGGAAGCGGTCGTACGCACCGTCGCGCAGGTAGCTCGAAATCGCCATCTGCGCAGGCACGTCGGCGGCCGGCGCGCTTGCGCCCTTTGCCTGACGAATTTGCCGCACGTAGCGTCCGGCCGCGACCCAGCCGATCCGGAACCCGGGCGCGAGGCATTTCGAGAACGAGCCGCAATGCAGGACGAGACCGCTGTCGTCATACAGCTTGGCGGGGCGCGTGGGTGCCGTGCCGAAATGCAGCTCGCCATAGACGTCGTCTTCGATCAGCGGCACGTCGCGCGCCGCGAGCAGGTCGATCAGTGCGTGCTTGCGTTCGTCGGTCAGCGTCGCGCCGGTCGGGTTGTGGAACGACGTCATGAACCAGCACGCGCGCACCGGATGCGTGTCGAGCGCTTTCTCGAGCGCGTCGAGATCGAGGCCGGTACGCGGGTCGACCGGAATCTCGACGGCCTTCAGGTGCAGGCGCTGCACGGCCTCCAGGGCCGCATGAAACGCCGGTCGCTCGATCGCGACGATATCGCCGGGGCGCGTCAACGCCTGCAGGCTGAGCGTCAGCGCTTCGAGCGCGCCGGTCGTGATGATGATCTCGTCCATCGGCAACGCCGCGCCCGCATTCAGGTAGCGCAGCGCGATCTGGCGGCGCAGCCCGTCGTGGCCGGGCGGCGCGCCGGCCAGCAGGGCCGTGCGATCCATGTTGCGGGCCGCCGACGCCATCGCGCGCCACAGACTGCTCATCGGGAACAGCGAATAGCTGGCGAAGGCCGAGCCGAGCGGGACGATGTCCTCGCATCTGAGCGAGTCGAGCAGCCGGAACAACGTATCGCCGTTGCCTGCTGACGGGGCGGGCGGCTTGCGCGGCGGTTCATGGCCGAACCGCACGCGCCTGTCTTCGAGGTTCGCAACGAAATAACCGGACCGTGCACGCGCGACGATCAGACCCTCGCCTTCGAGCGCGTAGTACGCGCGAAACACGGTGGACGGGCTCACGCCATATGCGCGGCACGCGGCGCGCACGGTGGGGATGCGCGTACCGGGGGCCAGATCTCCACGCCGGATCGACTCGGAAATCGTTCGGGCGAGCTTCGCATAACGCTTCATGCCTGCCTCAAGTCGAGCAGCTTTGTGCCGAAAAAAGAGTAGCACGGGGCGCGCTGCGCCACAGGGTCGTTATCCCGTGATCCGCTCGTTTTTCACGGGCTCTGATCCTGTTTTTCGGCGCGACGCGCTGGCATCCTCTAGCCCCTCGAGCAATCTTTGTTCCCGACATTGACCGATACGGAATTCACGCTGTCCGCCGGCTGATCCGTGCCCCGTGCGCCTGTGCGTGCGAGGTCTAGTCAGCGATGTCATGACCCTAACCGGAAACCTTCAGCGTGAAATTGAAAACTCTTGTCGCCGGTCTCGTGGCCGGCGTTGCCCTCAACCTCCTCGGCGGCGCCGCGCAGGCCGCCTGCATCAGCAATCCGCCGGCGCAATCCAACGCGTCGTTCCCCGCCGCACTGACCGGCAAGCTCGTCTATCACAGCTACGTCAATTACGGCGACGGCACGAGCCAGCTGTTCCTGTACGACTTCTCGGCCCATACGCTGACGCAACTGAGCAAGAGCGCGTGGGGCATCACCGATCCGATGAACGGCGTATTCAGCCCCGACGGAAAGTGGCTCGCGTTCATGGGCATCAAGAACAACGCGTGGAACGTGTTCATGGTTCAGCTCGGCACCAACAATGCGCCGATCAACATGACCAACAGCACGGGCGCCACGCGTAACGAGGACCCGAAATTCAGCACGGACGGCAAGACGCTCGTGTTCAAGCAGAACGGCGACGTCAAGCAGGCGACGCTGTCGTACACGAGCGCGGGCCCGGTGTTCACGTCGGTCGTGAGCCTGACGAACGCACCCTCCGGCGCCGAATACTCGATGCCGTACCTTTCGCCGGATGCGAGCGCCGTGTACTACGCGACCGGCACGGGCGCGAACATGGGGCTGATGAAGCGCACGCTCGCGACCGGCGTCACCGCCACGTTCGATCATCCGGCCGGGCTGCAGACGTACTACCCGATCGTGCGTGGGGACGGCATGGTGTTCTACGCGCGCTGGAAAGACAGCGGCCAGGCCGACCAGATCTATGCGAAGACCGCGGACCCGGCGTCGACGCCGAACGCGTTGCCGATCAACGATTGCGTGAGCAACAACTCGGATCCGGCGCCGGTGACCGGCACCAACTACGTGTTCTTCTCGTCGACGACCGCGGGCGGCTACCAGCTCTACGTCGGTGACGTGACGACCGGCCAGCGCTGGAGCCTGTCGCAGTTCGGCGTGAACGCCGACACGACGAAGGCCAAGCTCGGGTCCAGCTACTACGGCGGCCCGGCCGCCGCGCAGCCGACGCTGCTGTCGCAGGGTCGCCCGGCTGCTGCATCGGCGAGCTACAACGCATCGCTCACGGCCGACAAGGCGTTCGACGGCAACACCACGAGCACGCGCTGGGATTCGCCGGAAGGCGCGGGCGTCGATCCGCAATGGATCTCCGTGGATCTCGGCGCGACGAAGACGATCAGCAGCATCGATCTCTACTGGGATGCGGGCGCGCTCGTATATCAGATCCAGACGTCGAACGACAACGCGAACTGGACGACGATCTACTCGACGAACAACGGCGTGTCGCATGGCCACGTGACGCTGCCGAACCTGAACGGGCATGGCCGCTATGTGCGGATGCTCGGCACGAAGCGCGCGACGCCATGGGGCTATTCGCTCGACGAAATGCAGGTGTGGGGATCGTAAGCGCAAAAAAAGCGACCTTCGAGGTCGCTTTTTTTTCGTCAATCGCGGCGAGGATCACGCATGCAGCACATGCGCCGGAAAGGCGGGGCTGGCGCTCGCCGCACTCTGCGCGAGCGGCGCGACCTGCTTGCGGCGCTCGCGGGTCGGCGCGACGCCGAACGCGTCGCGATAGCTCTTGCTGAAATGGCACGCCGACTGGAAGCCGCACGCCATCGTGATGTGCATGATCGACATGTCGGTCTGCAGCAGCAGTTCGCGCGCGCGGCGCAGCCGCAGCGTCAGGTAGTAGTGCGTCGGCGTCATGCCGAGGTGTTCGCGGAACAGGCGCTGCAATTGCCGCTGCGACATGTTCGCGAGCCGCGCGAGCTCCTCGCGTGACAGCGGCTCCTCGATGTTGTTCTCCATCAGCGAGATCACTTCGAACAGCGACTTGTTCGCGGAGCCGAGGCGCGCGACGAGCGGCATGCGTTGCTGCGCGCTCGTGTCGCGCACGTGTTCGACGATGAACTGCTCGGCGATCTGCGTGACGCGTGCGGTGCCCACGCGCGCGGCGATCAGGTTCAGCATCATGTCGAGCGGCGCGACGCCGCCCGTGCACGTGATGCGGTCGCGGTCGATCACGAACAGTTCCTTCAGGAAGCGCGTGTCCGGAAACTCTTCCTTCAGCGCCGACATGTTTTCCCAATGGATCGCGCACGCATAGCCCGCGAGCAGCCCCGACTTCGCGAGTGCATAGGTGCCCGTGCACAGGCTGCCGAGCGGGATGCCCGCGCGCGCGAAGCGGCGCAGCGTCGACAGATGGGCGGGCGTGGTCGCGCGCTGCACGTCGACGCCGCCGCACACGAACACGATGTCGGGCTGCCCCACGCATTCGGCCGGGCCGGTATCGACCGTCAGGCCGTTGCTCGCGGTGACCGGGCCGCCGTCCGGGCTGATGACCGACCAGCGATAGAGCGGCTGGCCGCTCAGGTAGTTCGCCATCCGAAGCACCTCGATCGCATTGGTGAACGCGATCATCGTGAAGTTCGGTAACGGCATGAACGCGAAGTGGGACAGCGACGCTGTGCGGTCGGGCGACATGGGGAGCGTTCCTAGAATCTCTAATAGCTTTACGCCCGGGGGGCACGGACGGGCTGCGATATTGTGTGAGCCAGCGCAACAAGCGTGCCATACGGCTAAACCCTAGATCCATACGTTGTCTGGCCGCAAGCGGCATGCTGCACTGCACCGTATTCGTGATGCGTTGCACCCCGACCGGGCGGCAATCGCACCGCCGGCGTGCCTGTTCATAGGTGAACTGCGTCGACCATTTCTGTTGGTCATCCGAAAAAGCACGACCGGTCACTTGTATAAAACGGACGCGGATGGCGGAAAAGGCAAAGAACGCGTCTAAATTCATCAATCCGCCGAAAATCCGAACGACAAGAATAGAGCCGTCGGCAGCCTTGAAACTGGACGAGCGGGAAACCCAGGCAGGGCGGGCCTTGAGCTTCGGTTTCAGCCCCTTATTCTTCGTCACGGACGCACTATGTCGAACACCCAGCCTTTCTTCTCGCAGCCCCTCGCCGAGCGCGACGCGCCGGTGCGCAGCGCCATCCTGAAGGAACTCGAGCGTCAGCAGTCGCAGGTCGAGTTGATCGCGTCGGAAAACATCGTGTCGCGTGCCGTGCTCGAGGCGCAAGGCTCGGTGCTGACCAACAAGTACGCGGAAGGTTATCCCGGCAAGCGCTATTACGGCGGCTGCGAATTCGCGGATGAAGTCGAGGCGCTGGCAATCGAGCGCGTCAAGCAGATCTTCAATGCCGGCTATGCGAACGTGCAGCCGCACTCGGGCGCGCAGGCGAACGGCTCGGTGATGCTCGCGCTGGCCAAGCCGGGCGACACGGTGCTCGGCATGTCGCTCGACGCGGGCGGCCACCTGACGCACGGCGCGAAGCCGGCGCTGTCGGGCAAGTGGTTCAACGCGGTCCAGTACGGCGTGAACCGCGACACGATGCGGATCGACTACGACCAGGTCGAAGCGCTCGCGCACGAGCACAAGCCGAACCTGATCATCGCCGGCTTCTCGGCCTACCCGCGCGCACTCGACTTCGCGCGCTTCCGTGCGATCGCCGACAGCGTCGGCGCGAAACTGATGGTCGACATGGCGCACATCGCCGGCGTGATCGCCGCGGGCCGCCACGCGAACCCGGTCGAGCATGCGCACGTCGTCACGTCGACCACCCACAAGACGCTGCGCGGCCCGCGCGGCGGCTTCGTGCTGACCAACGACGAGGAGATCGCGAAGAAGATCAACTCGGCTGTGTTCCCCGGCCTGCAAGGCGGCCCGCTGATGCACGTGATCGCCGGCAAGGCCGTCGCGTTCGGTGAAGTGCTGCAGGCGGACTTCAAGACCTACATCGACAACGTGCTCGCGAACGCGCAGGCGCTCGGCGAAGTGCTGAAGGCGGGCGGCGTCGATCTGGTCACGGGCGGCACCGACAACCACCTGTTGCTGGTCGACCTGCGTCCGAAGGGCCTGAAGGGTGCGCCGGTCGAGCAGGCGCTGGAACGCGCGGGCATCACCTGCAACAAGAACGGCATTCCGTTCGACACCGAGAAGCCGACCGTCACGTCGGGCATCCGCCTCGGCACGCCGGCCGGCACGACGCGCGGCTTCGGCGTCGCGGAATTCCGCGAGGTGGGCCGCCTGATCCTGGAAGTGTTCGACGCGCTGCGCGCGAACCCGGAAGGCGACCACGCGACCGAACAGCGCGTGCGCCGCGAGATCTTCGCGTTGTGCGAACGCTTCCCGATCTATTGATCCCACCGACCCGACAATACTGGAGCAACACATGAGCACGCTGCATCAAGACAGCATCATCATCGACGGGCTGAACATCTCGAAGTTCGAGAAGCCGGTGTTCGAAGACATGCGCAAGGGTGGCATCACCGCCGCGAACTGCACGGTGTCGGTGTGGGAGAACTTCACCAAGACCGTCGACAACATCGGCGTGATGAAGAAGAAGATCCGCGACAACAGCGAACTGCTGACGCTGGTGCGTACGACGGAAGACATCTTCCGCGCGAAGAAGGAAGACAAGACCGGCGTGATCCTCGGCTTCCAGAACGCGCATGCGTTCGAGGACAACATCGGCTACATCGAAGCGTTCGCCGACATGGGCGTGCGCGTCGTGCAGCTCTGCTACAACACGCAGAACCTGGTCGGCACCGGTTGCTACGAACGTGACGGCGGCCTGTCGGACTTCGGCCGCGAAGTGATCACCGAGATGAACCGCGTCGGCATCATGGTTGACCTGTCGCACGTGGGCGGCAATACGTCGTCGGAAGCGATCGCGTTCTCGAAGAAGCCGGTGTGCTATTCGCACTGCCTGCCGTCGGGCCTGAAGGAGCATCCGCGCAACAAGAGCGACGAACAGCTGAAGGAGATCGCCGATGCGGGCGGCTTCGTCGGCGTGACGATGTTCGCGCCGTTCCTCAAGCGCGGGATCGAAGCGAACATCGACGACTACATCGAGGCGATCGACTACGTCGTAAACCTGATCGGCGAGGATGCGGTCGGCATCGGCACGGACTTCACGCAGGATTACGCGAAGGAATTCTTCGACATGCTGACGCATGACAAGGGCCGCTATCGCCAGCTGACGAACTTCGGCAAGGTGATCAACCCGGACGGCATCCGCACGATCGGCGAATTCCCGAACCTGACGGCGGCGATGGAACGCCACGGCTGGAGCGAATCGCGCATCCGCAAGATCATGGGCGAGAACTGGGTGCGCGTGTTCAAGGACGTGTGGGGCGCATAAGCGCCGCGAACGCCGAACCGCCGCCAGCGATTCAACATTAAAAGAAATCGGGACGCGCCCGTGCAAGCCGCACGGGCGCGCGGACGATGTCGCGCCTGCGCACTGAGCCGCGCGGCCACTTTCCTCACGGAGTCACCACGATGCAACCGCAACTGCCGATCAACGTCGATCCCGATACCGGCGTCTGGACCACCGACGCGCTGCCGATGCTGTACGTGCCGCGTCACTTCTTCACGAACAACCACGTCGCCGTCGAGGAAGCGCTCGGCGTCGAAGCGTATGCCGAGATCCTGTACAAGGCCGGCTACAAGTCCGCTTACCACTGGTGCGACAAGGAAGCGAAGCTGCACGGCCTGACCGGCATGGCCGTGTTCGAGCACTACCTGAAGCGCCTGTCGCAGCGCGGCTGGGGCCTGTTCTCGATCATCGAAGCCGACCCGGCAAGCGCACGCGCGAAGATCGAGCTGCGTCACTCGTCGTTCGTGCTCCAGCAGCCGGGCAAGGAAGGCAAGCTCTGCTACATGTTCGCGGGCTGGTTCGCCGGCGCGATGGACTGGGTCAACGACACGACGCCGGAAGGCAAGGGCGCACCGCGTGCGCAGTCGAAGGAAGTGCAGTGCGCGGCCGAGCATCACGACCACTGCGTCTTCGAAGTGTCGCCGATCGCGCACTGACGCATTGATTCACTGAAACACAACAACACCCGCAACACGAGACATTCGAACGCCAGAGGTCGCCAGCGATGCGTTATCCCCACCTGTTCAAACCCATGCAGCTGAACCAGCTGACGCTGCGCAACCGGATCGTCAGCACCGCGCATGCGGAGGTGTATGCCGAGCCGGGCGGCCTGCCGGGCGACCGCTATATCCGCTACTACGAAGAAAAGGCGAAGGGCGGCGTGGGCCTCGCGATCTGCGGCGGGTCGAGCCCGGTGTCGATCGACAGCCCGCAGGGCTGGTGGAAATCGGTGAACCTGTCGACCGACAAGATCATCGATCCGCTCACGCGCCTCGCCGACACGATGCACAAGCACGGCGCGAAGATCATGATCCAGGCGACGCACATGGGCCGTCGCTCGTCGTTCCACGGCGAGCACTGGCCGCACCTGATGTCGCCGTCGGGCGTGCGCGAACCCGTGCACCGCGGCAACGCGAAGATCATCGAGATCGAGGAAATCCGCCGCATCATCGGTGACTTCGCGGCCGCCGCGAAGCGCGTGAAGGCGGCCGGCATGGACGGCATCGAAATCTCGGCCGCCCACCAGCACCTGATCGACCAGTTCTGGAGCAAGCGTTCGAACCACCGCACCGACGAATGGGGCGGCAGCCTGGAGAACCGCCTGCGCTTCGGCATCGAGGTGCTGACGGCCGTGCGCGAGGCGGTCGGCAAGGATTTCTGCGTCGGCCTGCGCATGTGCGGGGACGAATTCCACGAGGACGGCCTCGATCACGAAGCGCTGAAGGAAATCGCGCAGGCGATGTCGGAGACGGGCCTGATCGACTACCTGAGCGTGGTCGGTTCGGGCGGCGACACGCACAACACGATCGCCAACTGCATGCCGCCGATGGCGCTGCCGCCGGAGCCGTTCGTGCACCTCGCGGCCGGCATCAAGTCGGTCGTGAAGATTCCGGTGATGCACGCGCAGAGCATCCGCGATGCGGGCCAGGCCGAGCGCCTGCTCGCGACCGGCATGATCGACCTGGTCGGCATGACGCGCGCGCAGATCGCCGATCCGCACATGGTGATCAAGATCCGCGACGGCCGCGAAGACGAAATCAAGCAGTGCGTCGGCGCGAACTACTGCATCGACCGCCAGTACAACGGCCTCGACGTGCTGTGCATCCAGAACGCGGCGACGTCGCGCGAAGCGACGATGCCGCACATCATCGAGAAGTCGCGCGGCCCGAAGCGCAAGGTCGTGGTGGTCGGCGCGGGCCCCGCAGGGCTCGAAGCCGCTCGCGTCGCGAAGCTGCGCGGCCACGACGTGGTGCTGTTCGAGAAGAATGCCGAAGTGGGCGGGCAGGTGATGATCGCCGCGAAGGCGCCGCAGCGCGAACAGATGTCGGGGATCATCCGCTGGTTCGACATGGAAACGAAGCGCCTGGGCGTCGATCGCCGCCTGGGCGTGGCCGCCGACGAGAAGATGATCATGGCCGAGAAGCCGGACATCGTCGTGCTCGCGACGGGCGGGTCGAGCTTCACGTGGCAGGTGCCGGGCTGGGGCGTGGCCGAGGGGCTGGCCGTCAGTTCGTGGGACATCCTGACCGGCAAGGTCGAGCCGAAGCAGAACGTGCTGCTGTTCGACGGCGTGAGCACGCACGCGGGCGCCGGCGTGGCCGACTTCATGGCGAGCCGCGGCTCGAAGGTCGAGGTCGTCACGCCGGACGTGAAGGTCGCCGACGATTGCGGCGGCACGACGTTCCCGATCTTCTATCGCCGCCTGTACGCATTCGGCGTGATCCCGACGCCGAACACGATGCTCGATCGCGTCTATGAAGAGGACGGCAAGCTGATCGCCGTGCTGCGCAACGAGTACACGGAAGAACTGGAAGAGCGCGCGGTCGACCAGGTGGTGATCGAGAACGGTTCGTCGCCGAACGACGAGCTGTACTGGAAGCTCAAGCCGGAATCGGTGAACCGTGGCCAGATCGATCCGCACACGCTGTTCGCGGCCGAGCCGCAACCGTGCCTGTCGGAAGAACTCGGCAACGGCCGTTTCCTGCTGTTCCGTGTCGGCGATTGCATCTCGATGCACAACGTCCACGGTGCGATCTACGACTCGCTGCGTCTCGTGAAGGATTTCTAAACGATGAACCCGTCCTTCCTCATTACCGCCCTGTTGTGGCTGTCGGTGGCGGGGCTCGCGTTCGCGGTCGCGAAGCGCTCGTCCTACTGGCGTCTGGGCCGGGCCACCGCGCCTGGCACGTTCGGCGTCGCGAACCTGTTCGCGATCCCGAAGCGCTATTTCGTCGACCTGCACCACGTGGTCGCCCGTGATCCGTACATCGCGAAGACGCACGTCGCGACGGCCGGCGGCGCGATCGGCGCGCTCGCGCTGGTGTTCATCAACTACGGCCTCGCGATCTACTCGCCGTGGCTCGACAAGCTGATCTTCCTCGCAGCGCTCGCGATGCTGGTCGGCGCGGTGTTCGTGTGGCGCCGGCGCGCGGCGAAGGATGTGCCGGCCCGCCTGTCGCGCGGCCCGTGGAATACGCTGCCCTGGCTGCTCGGCTCGTTCGCGCTCGGCCTCGTGCTGTTCATGCTGGTGCCGACCGGCGCGATGTCGGGTGCGTTCGCGGTGCTCTGCGCCGTGCTGATCGGTGTCGGTGCGTTCACGATGACGGTCGGCGCCGCGAAGGGCGGCCCGATGAAGCATGCGATCGCAGGTCTCCTGCACCTGGCCTTCCACCCGCGCCAGGAGCGCTTCGCGGCCACCCGCGAATCGTTCACGGGCAACGGTACGGCCACGCCGCCGACCGCGCTGAAGCTGCCGGACATCGAGCATCAGGAGTACGGCGTTGCGAAGCCGGTCGAATTCCGCTGGAACCAGCTGCTGAGCTTCGACGCGTGCGTGCAGTGCGGCAAGTGCGAAGCCGCATGCCCCGCGTTCGCGTCGGGCCAGCCGCTGAACCCGAAGAAGCTGATCCAGGATCTCGTCGTCGGGATGGCGGGCGGCACCGATGCGGCGTACGCGGGCAGCCCGACGCCGGGCCTCGCGGTCGGCCAGCATCGCGGCGAGCCAAACGGCCCGATCGTGTCGGGCCTGATCGAAGAGCAGACGCTGTGGTCGTGCACCACCTGCCGCGCGTGCGTGCAGGAATGCCCGATGCTGATCGAGCACGTCGACGCGATCGTCGACATGCGCCGCAACCGCACGCTCGTGCACGGCACGGTGCCGGGCAAGGGCCAGGAAGTGCTCGCGAACCTGCGCGAAACCGGCACGATGGGCGGCTACGACACGGCCGCGCGCTACGACTGGTCGGTCGACCTGAGCGCGCCCGTCGCGCAACCCGGCAAGCCGGTCGACGTGTTGTTCGTCGCGGGTGAAGGTGCGTTCGACATGCGCTACCAGCGCACGTTGCGCGCATTCGTCAAGGTGCTGAACAAGGCGGGTGTCGACTATGCGGTGCTCGGCTCGACCGAGACCGACACGGGCGACGTCGCCCGCCGGCTCGGCGACGAAGCGACGTTCCAGCAGATGGCGAAGCGCCTGATCGGCACGCTCGACACGCTGTCCTACAAGCAGATCGTGACGGCTGACCCGCACGTGATGCACAGCCTGCGCAACGAATACCGAGCGCTCGGGCTGCGCGTGACGGTCAAGCATCACACGACCTTCCTCGCCGAACTGGCCGACAGCGGCAAGATCGCGCCGAAGGCCGTCGAAGCGCTGCAGGACAAGCGCACCACGTATCACGACCCGTGCTATCTCGGCCGCTACAACGGCGAGACGGAAGCGCCGCGCAAGGTGCTGAAGACGATCGGCATCCAGGTCGTCGAGATGGAGCGCAACGGCATGCGCGGCCGCTGCTGCGGCGGTGGCGGCGGTGCGCCGCTGACCGACATCCCCGGCAAGCAGCGCATTCCCGACATCCGCATCGCCGACGCACGCACGATCGGCGCGGACGTGGTCGCGGTTGCCTGCCCGAACTGCACGGCGATGCTCGAAGGCGTCGTGGGCCCGCGCCCCGACGTGCTCGACGTGGCCGAACTCGTTGCCGCCTCGCTGGAGTGAATCGATGAATACGATCAAACGAATCGATCCGCGCCGGCCGTTCATCATCACGGCCGCCGGCCTGAAGCGCATCACGCTCGGCGAGGAAGGCAGCGCCGATGCGAACGCCGTGCACGGTTCCGCGCACGCTCATGGCGCAGCGGCTGCCAAGCCGCGCCGCGCGGTGCAGGATCCGAAGCACGTGATGCTGGTGGTCGCGCACAGCGAACGCGGCGCGCTCGACGATCATTCGCGGCAGGCAATCGCCGCCGCCGCATTGCTTGCCGATGCGCAGACCGAAGTCGCGCTGCTCGCGTTCGGCGAGCTGAAGGACGACGTGGCCGCACTGGGCGTCGACAAGCTGCTGGAACTCGCCGGCTTCGATCGGCGTGCGTTCGACCCTGAAAGCGAACTGCAAGCGTTGCAGGCGTGCGTTGCGGCACTCGCGCCGAAACACGTGTTCGTGCCCGACAACGCGACGGGCGACGGCGATCTCGGCCGGCGTTACGCGGCGGCCGCCGGCGCGAGCGTCGCGGCGCACGTCGTCGAGATCGACGCGAAGCATGTCGGCGCGTATGCGCACGCCGGGCGCGCGTTTGCCACCCGTGCGCTGCCCGACGTGATCCTGCTCGCGCAGAACGCGGTCGACGCGAAGCTGCCGTTCGTCGGTGCGGGCGAACGCGTGGCCGCCGACTTCATCCGCCCGGCCCGTGACGCCGCGCAGCCGTACCGCGATCTCGGTCTCGACGAAATCGATGCGGCCCAGGTCGCGCTCGAGGAAGCCGATTTCATCGTGTCGGCCGGCAACGGCGTGTCCGACATCGGCGCGTTCGAGCGGCTGGCCGGCGTGTTCGGCGCGGCGATCGGCGCGAGCCGCGTCGCAGTCGACAACGGTCACTTCACGCGCGACAAGCAGGTCGGTGCGACCGGCAAGACGGTCGAGGCGAGCGTGTACATCGCGTTCGGCATCTCGGGCGCGGTGCAGCACCTGCAGGGGATCAAGGACTGCCGCCACGTGATCGCGGTGAACCTCGACGGCAGCGCGCCGATCGCGAAGCGCGCGAACCTGACGGTGGTCGGCGACGCGCAGGGCACGATTGCCGCGCTGATCGAACAGGTGCAGGCCGCGCGCGCCGCGCGTGGCGAATCGCCGGCCGCGGTCGGCACCCGTGAACCGGAAGGAGTCGCAGCATGAACGCCCCCCGCCAGCTGCAACGCATCGCGGTGCTCGTGTCTGTCGGCCGTCATCCGGTCAGCGGCGTCGCGCGCTATAGCCGCAACGACGCGGCCGCGCTCGAAACCGGCCGCCAGCTCGCGGAGCGGCATCGCGCGAAGCTCGACGTGATCCATGCGGGCGACCCCGCGAATGCGGCGCTTGCCGAATATCTCGCGCTCGGCGCACGGGAGGTCGAGGTGCTGGCCTGCCGCGACGGCGATGATGCCGTGCATGCGCTCGCCGCGCGCGTCGAGGGCTACGACCTCGTGCTGACCGGCACGCGCGCCGAGGGCGCGTACGACACCGGCATGCTGCCGTATCGCCTCGCCGCGACGCTCGGCTATCCGCTCGTTGGTTCGGCCGTCGACGTGACGGTCGACGGCGGCCGCGTGGCCGTCCGGCAATTTTTGCCGAAAGGGCTGCGGCGGCGCGTCGACGCCGCGCTGCCGGCCGTCGTCGCCGTTCATCCGCTCGCCAATGCCGAGCCGCGCTATGCGTATGCGCGGCTGCGCGCCGGCGCGATCCGGCCGGCGCTCGCGGCGCCCGGCGCGGACGCCGACGCGGCCGCGTGGAAGGTCGGCCCGATTGAGCGTAAACCCGTAAAACTGGTCGCTGCCGAGAAGCGCTCCGGGCATGCCCGGATGCTGTCCGCGACGACGACCGAAAGCCGTGGCGGCAACGTCGTAAATGAAGGGAGTTCGGTCGAAAAAGCACAAGTGATCCTCGCGTATTTGCGCGAGCATCAGCTCATCGACTACTGATTTTGATGCCTGTCGGCAAGAACCCAGGGATGCAAGGAATCCGGAGCAAACGATGAAAGTATCGGCAGACATTCGTGCATTGATCGAACGGCGCAAGGAAGGGCACAGCCTCGAGGCGCCGTTCTACACGAGCGAGGATATCTTCGCGCTCGACATGGAGGCGATTTTCCGCCAGCACTGGATCCAGGTGGCGATCGAACCGGACATTCCCGAGCCGGGCGACTACGTGACCGTGGAACTGGGGAGCGATTCGATCCTGATCGTGCGCGACGACGACATGGCGATCCGCGCGTTCCACAACGTGTGCCGTCACCGCGGCGCGCGCCTGTGCAACGAAGATAAAGGCTCGGTCGGCAACATCGTGTGCCCGTACCACAGCTGGACCTACAACCTGACTGGCCAGCTGATGTTCGCCGAGCACATGGGCGAGAAGTTCGACCGCTGCAAGCACAGCCTGAAGTCGGTGCACGTCGAGAACCTCGCGGGCCTGATCTTCGTCTGCCTCGCCGACGAGCCGCCCGCCGACTTCGCGCAACTGCGCGCCGAGATGGAGCCGTACCTGCTGCCGCACGATCTGCCGAACACGAAGATCGCCGCGCAGATCGACATCATCGAGGAAGGCAACTGGAAGCTCACGATGGAGAACAACCGCGAGTGCTACCACTGCGTCGCGAACCATCCGGAGCTCACCATCTCGCTGTACGAATACGGCTTCGGCTACCAGCGCTCCGACGCCAACGCCGAAGGCATGGACGCGTTCGCGGAAACCTGCGTGCGGCGCGGTAAGGAGTGGGCCGAGATGGGCCTGCCGTCCGCCGAAATCGAAAAGCTGCTCGACGTGACGGGTTTCCGCACGCAGCGCCTGCCGCTCGATCGCCACGGCGAATCGCAGACGCTCGATGCGAAGGTCGCGTCGAAGAAGCTGCTCGGCGGCTTCGACAAGGCCGACCTCGGCGGGCTGTCGTTCTGGACGCAGCCGAACTCGTGGCACCACTTCATGAGCGATCACATCGTGACGTTCTCGGTGATTCCGCTGTCGGCCGGCAAGACGCTCGTGCGCACGAAGTGGCTCGTGCACAAGGACGCGAAGGAAGGCATCGATTACGACGTGAAGAACCTCACGGCCGTGTGGAACGCGACCAACGACCAGGATCGCGCGCTCGTCGAATTCTCGCAGCGCGGCGCGACCAGCAGCGCGTACGAGCCGGGCCCGTATTCGCCGTTCACGGAAGGTCTCGTCGAAAAATTCTCGGCCTGGTACATCGGCCGGCTCGCCGAAAAAACCGGCGCGTAGTACCCAGAAGCGGACAAGCGGAGCAAGACATGATGCGAGATGCGGCCAACTTCGAGCCGACGGACAGCCGGGTGACGCGCCCGGCGTTCTGGAATGGCCTTCCCGAGCGCTGGACGAGCGACGTCGAGGAAACGCTGGTGTGCTGCCACGTGCGGCAGGAAACGCACGACGTGAAGAGTTTCTTCTTCCGTTCGCCGCAGGGCCGCTCGTTCTCGTTCGAGCCCGGGCAGTTCCTCACGCTCGAGCTCGACATCGACGGCGAAACGATCAACCGCTGCTACACGATCTCGTCGTCGCCCGCGCGGCCGCACACGGTGTCGATCACGGTGAAGCGCGTGCCGGGCGGCAAGGTGTCGAACTGGCTGCACGACAACCTGCAGCCGGGCGCATCGGTGCGCGTGCTCGGCCCGGCCGGCGAATTCACGTGCGCGCGGCATCCGGCGCGCAAGTACCTGTTCCTGTCGGCCGGCTCGGGCGTCACGCCGCTGATGTCGATGAGCCGCGCGCACCATGATCTCGCCGAGGATCGCGACATCCTGTTCGTGCACAGCGCGCGCACGCCGGACGACATCATCTTCGCGCGTGAGCTCGACCTGATCGCGTCGAACCACACGAACTTCCGCACGTCGTTCGTCGTCGAGCGCGTCGGTGCACGCACCAACTGGCCGGGCGTCACGGGCTTCCTGACGCTGCCGCTGCTGAAGCTGATCGCACCGGATTTCATGGAGCGCGAGATCTTCACGTGCGGCCCCGCGCCGTACATGAAGGCCGTGCGCGACCTGCTCGACGAAGCGGGCTTCGATCGCAAGCAGTATCACGAGGAGAGCTTCTCGTTCGAAACGCTTGCGCAGACCGCGAGCGACGAAGTGCTCGCCGAACTCGTGCCGCCGGTCGAAGGCGGTGACGCCGCGACGAAGCAGTACACGGTCAGCTTCGCCAAGAGCAATCGCGAGATTTCGTGCGGCTCGGAGCAGCACGTGCTGGATGCGGCTCGCCAGTCGGGCGTGCGGCTGCCGGCCTCGTGCACGCAGGGCATGTGCGGCACCTGCAAGGTGAAGCTCGTATCGGGGCAGGTGGAAATGAAGCACAACGGCGGCATCCGCCAGCGCGAGATCGACCAGGGGATGGTGCTGCTGTGCTGCAGCAAGCCGCTGTCCGATCTCGTGATCGACAAGTAGTCGCAACACGCCATCGGCTGTCCGGGCGCGTCGCGTCCGGACAAGCATCCGTCGGAAAACAACGATACCGCGGATTTGTGGTTGAAGAACCTAGAGAGGCAACGCGCACGGTGCGCATATCAAGGAGATCGACCATGAAGCTGTTCGGAAAACTGTTGTGGACCGGCGCACTGTCGGCAATGGTGGCGCTGAGTGCATCGGCGCTCGCCGATACGAAGCCCACGCTGAAGATCGGTTACGTCGAAGGCTGGGATGACAGCGTGGCGACGTCGAACGTCGCGGCGCGCGTGATCGAGAAGAAGCTCGGCTATGAAGTGAAGCTCGTTCCGGTCGCTGCCGGGATCATGTGGCAGGGCGTCGCGCGCGGCGATCTCGATGCGACGCTGTCCGCATGGCTGCCGGTCACGCACGGCTCGTACTGGGATGAATACAAGGCCAAGGTCGTCGACCTCGGTGCGAATTTCCCGGATGCAAAGATCGGCCTGATCGTGCCCGCGTACGTGAAGGCGAAGAGCATCGATGATCTCAATGCGGAGAAGGGCAGCTTCGGCGGCCGGATCGTCGGCATCGATGCCGGTGCCGGCGTGATGCGCAAGACCGACGACGCGATCAAGAGCTACGGGCTGAACTACACGCTGATGCCGAGCTCGGGCAGCGCGATGACGGCCGAGCTGTCGCGTTCGGTCAATGCGAACAAGCCGGTCATCGTGACGGGCTGGGCGCCGCACTGGATGTTCGCGAAGTGGAAGCTGCGCTTCCTCGAGGATCCGAAGAAGGTGTTCGGCGGCGCGGAGCACGTCGACAGCGTCGTGAATCCGGGGCTCGAAACGAAGGCGAAGCCGGTGGTCATGTTCCTGAAGAAATTCCAGTGGAAACCGGGTGAAATCGACAGCGTGATGCTGGCGATCCAGAACGGCTCGAAGCCGGAAGCAGCCGCCGATGCGTGGATCGCCGCGCATACGGATCGCGTGAATGCGTGGACGGAAGGCGCACAGTAAGCCAGTAAGCCAGTGGTGAATCGCCTCAATAAATAGATGAAGAGACAGTCCGGGAAAGGTCGGTAGTAATGCGAAATAATCGTACTGCGACACGGCCTTATCCCGGAATTATTTTTTTGATTCTGCAAAAAAGTGCGTAAGTTGTTACACTAGCGCCCTTGTGCGGAGTCATCACAGGAGGAATTGGATGAGTCAGGCAGGACTGCGTGCGAACCGCACCAGTGATGTTGAGGCAACCATCTCACATGATTCGACGGGCCACACGCTGCATCGTGGCCTGACCTGGAAAGACGCTTTTTGGGTGACGAGCGGCGTGCCGGCAGGCGTACTGTTCACGATCGGCGGCGTATGCGCGACGATCGGCCAGCCCGCGTGGGCGATCTGGATCGCCGCGATCACGATGGGGCTGGTTCAAAGCGCGACTTATGCGGAAATATCGGGGCTATTTCCCCATAAATCGGGCGGCGCGTCCGTGTATGGCGCGATCGGCTGGGTCCGTTACAGCAAGCTGATTGCCCCGGTGTCCGTGTGGTGCAACTGGCTCGCGTGGTCGCCGATGCTCGCGCTCGGCTGCGGCCTCGCGGCGAGCTATGCGCTCACGAGTCTCTTTCCCGCCGATGCGGCGGTGCTGCACTGGCAGCTCAAGGTTGCGGATCTCGGGTTCATCAAGCCCGGTCTTTCCCTGCGGATCAATGCGACGTTCATCATCGCGACGATCCTGCTTCTCATCACGTTCAAGCTTCAGCACAGCGGTGCATCGAAGGCTGCGCGTACGCAGCGCATTCTCGGCATCGCATCGCTCACGCCGCTGTTGATCGTCGGCATCGTGCCGTTCATCACGGGCGACGTGCCGATGTCGAACCTGCTCCCGCTGCTGCCGCTCGGTCACGACGCGCACGGCAATCTCACGGCCGCGACGTTCGGCTCGTGGAACGGGCAGGGCGTCACGATGGCGCTCGGTGCGATGTTCATGGCCGGCTGGGCGTCGTACGGCTTCGAGACGGCCGTCTGCTACACGCGTGAATTCCGTGACCCGCGTCGCGATACCGCCAAGGCGATCTTCTGGTCGGGCGCACTGTGTCTCGTCGTGATGACGCTCGTGCCGATGGCGTTCCAGGGCGCACTCGGTACGCAGGCGATGCTCGATCCGGCGATCGGCGACGGCACCGGCGTCGCGGCTGCGATGGCGAAGATCGTCGGCGGTGGCGCATGGGTCGCGAATGCGGTCGTCGTGATGCTGATGCTGTCGATCCTGCTGATCGTGATGACGTCGATGATGGGCTCGTCGCGCACGCTGTACCAGGCATCGGTCGACGGGTGGCTGCCGAAGTACCTGTCGCACGTGAACGAGCACGGCTCGCCCACGCGCGCGATGTGGACCGATCTCGGCTTCAACCTCGTGTTGCTGATGATGTCGGACTACATGACGGTGCTGTCGATCTCGAACGTCTGCTACATGCTGTTCGTATTCCTGAATCTTCAGTCGGGCTGGATCCACCGGATGGATCGCGGCAACTGGGATCGGCCGTTCCGCTGCCCGACGTGGCTGCTCGTCGGCGGCGCGATCTGCGGGTATGCGAACCTCGTCTATGTCGGCGCCGGTGCGAACCTGCAGGGCGACGGCACGCTGCGCAACGGGCTGATCGCGATGCTGCTGATCGTGCCGGTGTTCCTGTTCCGCCACTACTGGCAGGACCGCGGCCGGTTCCCCGCGCAGATGCAGCGCGACATGGAACTCGAAGTGCCGAAGCGCGCGATGTGGCTGAACCTGATGCCTTACGTTGCGCTGGTTGGCGCGGGGCTGACGATCTGGTTGTCGTATTACTTCGCGTGGGTGAAGTGACGCGGTAGCGAACGCGCGACGGCTCCGGAAACCGCACACGGAGCGTCGCGTGGCGCATCGCGCGCAGCGCGACGACAAAAAAGGCTCGGCCGGGACATACCGGTCGAGCCTTTCTCGTTTCTGCCGCGTGTCGAACGCGACGCCTTTCCGCTTACGGAAACACCACCGTCCGGTCCCCGTTCAGGAACACGCGCCGCTCGATGAACGCCTTCACCGCGCGTGCGAGCGTGAGCGATTCGACATCACGCCCCACCGCAAGCAACTGCTCCGGCCGCAGCGCATGATCGACGCGCTCGACGACCTGCTCGATGATCGGGCCTTCGTCGAGATCGTCGGTGACGAAGTGCGCGGTCGCGCCGATCAGCTTCACGCCGCGCGCATGGGCCTGGTGATACGGCTTCGCGCCCTTGAAACCGGGCAGGAACGAATGATGGATGTTGATCGCGCGGTTCGCGAGCTTCGCGCTGGTTTCCTGCGACAGCACCTGCATGTAGCGCGCGAGGATCACGAGTTCGGCGCCGCTCGATTCGAAGAAGTCGAGCCACTGCGCTTCCTGCTGCGCCTTCGTATCGGCCGTGATCGGGAAGTGGCGGAACGGCAGCCCGTGCTGTGCGGCGAGCGGCTCGAAGTCGGGATGGTTCGACACGATGCCGACGATGTCCATCTTCAGCTCGCCCATCCGCCAGCGGAATAGCAGGTCCGCGAGGCAGTGCTCGAGCTTCGACACCATGATCAGCACCTTCGGCCGTGCGTTCACGTCATGGATGGCCCACTGCATGTCGCCTTGCTGGCCGCCGAGACTGGCCGCGATCGGCGCGAATTCGTGGCGCAGCGCATCGATCTGCAGCGTTTCATCCGTCGGATGAAAGACGCAGCGCACGAAGAAGCGGTTGCTGAGATCGTCGTCGAACACGTTCAGCGCATCGACATAGCAGCGATGGCGATCGAGAAAGCCGACGACGGCGGCGACCTGGCCGGCCGCGCTTGCGCACGACAGTGTCAGGACGAATTGATCGGGGCGGTGCTCGGCGGTCATGAGACTCCTCGGATGGCATGGGCGCACGGCCGTGCGGCGGCGCACGAAAGCGCCGCGCCGCGCGGGTAGCGGGAGGCTCAAGTAAATCAGGACGATTTCGGGGCGGATAGAACCAACGCGCCGTGTGGCTGGTATCGGCGCGCCAGCACGCGGGGGCGGGATGTGCCCGTCACGCGCTCGCGCACGCGTCGAGCAGCCAGCGCCGGAACACGTGGGTCGCGTCCGGCTCGGGCCGCTGCGGCGGCCGCACCAGGAAGTAGCCGCGCGACGTGACGACCGGCGCGTCGACGAGCTTCACGAGCTGCCCCGACGCGACGAGTTCGTCGACGAGCGGCGACCAGCCCAGCGCGACGCCTTCGCCGAGCAGCGCCGCATGGATCACGAGCGCGTAGCTGTTGAAGGTCACGCCGCGCGCGGCGGCGGCCGTATCGAGGCCGTGCGCGTCGAACCAGCCGGACCACGACAGCCAGCGCTCGGGGCGCGTCGGCTGCACGTGCAGCAGCGGCAGGGCCAGCAGCTGCTCGGCCCGCGCGACGTGCGGGTGCGCGTCGCGGAACGCGGGCGAGCAGACAGGCGTGACCGATTCCGGAAAGAGTCGTGCGGCGGTGCACGACGGCCAGTGGCCGTCGCCGAACAGGATCGCGATGTCGCCATGGTCGCGCTGTGCGTCGTAATCCTGTGACGTGACGACGCGCACGTCGACATCCGGCATCACGCGCTTCAGCCCGGCCAGGCGCGGCATCAGCCAGTAGGTCGCGAAGCCGAAGTCGGTGACGATCGTGAGCGCACCGTGCTCGCGGCGCGCGCGCAGGGTCGCGGTCGCGCCGCGCAGCGTGTCGAGGCTCAGCCGCACGGCTTCGTACAGGCACTCGCCGTCGGCCGTCAGCGTGACGCCGCGCGGGCTGCGCTCGAACAGCGGCACGCCCAGTTCGGCTTCGAGCTGGAACACCTGCTGGCTCACGGCCGGCTGGGTGGAGCCGAGCTCGCGCGCGGCGGCCGTGAAGCTCGCGAGCCGGGCAGCCGATTCGAACGCGCGCAGCGCCTGCATCGACGGTAACGGTTCGGATTTCGACATAAGTCTCTCTAATGGCCCCATAAGGGCCGGACGCCTACCCGCGCGAATTCGGGCGGGTGATAGTGCTTCGGACGGTGCGGTACCTGCGCTTCACGGCCCGTTTCAAAGCCGGCTTCAAAGCCGGCTTCACGGGCGTCGCGCAACGCATTCCGCGATTCTAGCCAGCGCGGCCCGCCCGTGCGGCACTTTCGTCGAGCCGTTTCCGTCATGCCGGACGTCTCGCTGCGCGAGCGGCGCGCCGTTCCATTCGAACACCGTTTTCCCCACGACTGCCGATGACGAACCCGACACCCAACATCCTGATCCTGATGGCCGACCAGCTCACGCCGTTCGCGCTGCCGGCCTACGGTAATCGCGTCGCGCGCACGCCGACACTGGACCGTCTCGCCGCGCAAGGCGTCGTATTCGACGCCGCGTACTGCGCGAGCCCGCTGTGCGCGCCGTCGCGTTTCTCGCTGCTGACGGGCAAATTGCCGTCGGGGATTGGCGCCTACGATAACGCCGCCGAATTGCCGGCGCAAACGCTGACCTTCGCGCACTACCTGCGCGCGGGCGGCTACCGGACGATGCTGTCCGGCAAGATGCACTTCTGCGGGCCCGACCAGTTGCACGGTTTCGAGGAGCGGCTCACGACCGACATCTACCCGGCCGATTTCGGCTGGGTGCCCGACTGGGACAGCCCGACCGAGCGGCCGAGCTGGTATCACAACATGAGTTCGGTGCTGGAGGCCGGCCCGTGCGTGCGCACGAACCAGCTCGATTTCGACGACGAAGTCACGTTCGCCGCGAAGCAGAAGCTGTACGACGTCGCGCGCGAGCGTGCGGCCGGGCACGATGCGCGGCCGTTCTGCATGGTCGTGTCGCTGACTCATCCGCACGACCCGTATGCGATCACGCGCGAATACTGGGATCAATACAGCGACGACGAGATCGACATGCCGGCCGTGCACCTCGATGCGGCGGAAAGCGACCCGCATTCGCAGCGGCTGCGCTTCGTCTGCGAGAACGACCGCACGCCGCCCACCGACGCGCAGATCCGCGCCGCGCGCCGCGCCTACTACGGCGCGACGTCCTACGTCGACACGCAGTTCGGCAGCGTGCTCGCCGCGCTCGAACAATGCGGATTCGCCGACGACACGATCGTGATCGTCACGTCCGACCACGGCGACATGCTCGGCGAACGCGGGCTCTGGTACAAGATGACCTTCTTCGAAGGCGGCTGCCGCGTGCCGCTGATCGTGCATGCGCCGGGCCGTTTCGACGCCGCGCGCGTGCGCGGTCCGGTGTCGCACGTCGACCTGCTGCCGACGCTCGTCGACCTGGCCGGCGCCGCACCGGCCGGCGGCTGGCCCGATCCTGTCGATGGCGCGAGCCTCGTGCCGCACCTGCACGGCACGCCCGCCCACGAGGTTGCGCTCGGCGAATACCTGGCGGAAGGCGCGGTCGCGCCGGTCGTGATGATCCGCAGCGGCGACTGGAAGTACGTGCATTGCCCGCTCGATCCCGACCAGTTGTACAACCTGTCGGACGATCCGCGCGAGCTGACGAACCTGGCCGGCACGCCGGAAGCCGCCGACGTGCTTGCCGCGTTCCGCGCGCAAGCCGCGCAGCGCTGGAACCTGCCCGAGCTGGACCGGCAGGTGCGCGCGAGCCAGCGGCGCCGGCGCTTCCATTACGCGGCGACGACGCAGGGCCGCATTCAGGCGTGGGACTGGCAGCCGTTCACCGACGCGAGCCAGCGCTACATGCGCAATCACATCGAACTCGACACGCTCGAGGCGATGGCGCGTTTTCCGCGCGTCGGGCGCTGAGCGTACCGCATCGCGGTCAATGAAAAACGACGGAGGAAGTGAACCATGAAACGGCAACGCAATGCAGCAATCCGAAGGATCGGCGCGGCGCTCGCCGCCGCCGCGTGCGTGGTGGCGATACAGCCTGCGTATGCCGCCGACCCGCAGACGTGCAGCGACGTGAAGATGGCGGCGCCCGGCTGGACCGACATCGATGCGACGAACGCGATGGCGGGCGTCGTGCTGAAGGCGCTCGGCTACCGGCAGGACGTGGCGAACCTGTCGGTGCCGATCACGTACCAGGGGCTCAAGAAAGGGCAGGTCGACGTGTTCCTCGGCAACTGGATGCCCGCGCAGGCGCCGCTCGTGAAGCCGTTCGTCGACGAGAAATCGATCGACGTGCTGCACGCGAACCTGAGCGGCGCGAAGTTCACGCTCGCGGTGCCCGATTACGTGGCGGCCGCCGGCGTGCATACGTTCGCCGATCTTGCGCGCTATGCGGATCGCTTCGGCGGCAAGATCTACGGGATCGAGCCCGGCGCGCCCGCGAACCAGAACATCAAGCGGCTGCTGTCCGACCACGTGCTCGGGTCCGCGAACTGGTCGCTCGTCGAATCGAGCGAGACGGGCATGCTCACGCAGGTCGAGCGCGCGGTGCGCGACAAGCGCTGGATCGTGTTTCTCGCGTGGGAGCCGCACCTGATGAACACGAAGTTCCATCTGACGTATCTGTCGGGCGGCGATGCGTACTTCGGCCCGAACTACGGCGGCGCGACGGTCAATACTGTCACGCGCGCCGGGTTCGCCGGCCAGTGCACGAACCTCGCGCGGCTGTTCCGGCAGATGACGTTCTCGGTCGACGTCGAGAACCGGATGATCGCCGACATGCTCGACCACAAGACGTCGCCCGCGCTCGCGGCGCAGCATGCGCTGAAGGCCGAGCCCGCGCTGGTCGCGGGCTGGCTCGACGGCGTGACGACGGCGGCCGGCGCACCGGGCCTGCCGGCCGTGCGCGCGGCCCTCGACGGTCGCTGATTCCCTTCCTCCGGGCGGCCGGTTTTTGCCGTGCCGCCTGTCTACGTGTTTTCCCGATCCGTCGCATCGTGACCATTTAGTGTCGCCTTCAGACGGGTGGCCCGAAATATGGGTTTGTATTTTTCGCCAATGGCTGCGTTATTGCGGAAAACGAAATGCCGAAGCCAGCGGGGCGGGTCTGAATTGGAATCCACCGGCGCATCGCGGCACGCGCCGGGACGAGATTCTATCCATCGAACGGTTCAGGGAGGGTGGTCGACAATGAAGCAAAAGAAAGTTGCCGTAGCCGCCGCGCTTGCATGCGCGGCCTGTATTCCCGCCATCGGGCATGCGCAAAGCAGCGTGACGCTGTACGGGATTCTCGACGCGGGCATCACGTACGTGAACAACACGGGCGGCTCGCACGTGGTCAAGTTCGACGACGGCGTCGCCTACGGGAACCGCTTCGGCCTCAAGGGCACCGAAGACCTGGGCGGCGGCCTGAAGGCCGTGTTCACGCTCGAGAGCGGCTTCCACCTCGGCAACGGGCAACTCGGCTTCGGCGGTGCGGAATTCGGCCGGCAGGCGTATGTCGGCCTGCAGAACGACTGGGGCACGCTGTCGTTCGGCAACCAGCTCGACATCACGAACGAGCTCGTATCGATCTACAACATCTCCGCGTGGGGCAGCGGCTATGCGATCCACCAGGGCGACTTCGACCGCTTCAACGGCGACCGCCTGCCGAACTCGGTGAAGTTCCTGTCGAACGATCTCAGCGGCTTCAAGTTCGGCGCGATGTACTCGTTCGGCAATGTCGCGGGCAACTTCCATCGCAACAGCGCCTGGAGCGCGGGCGCGAGCTTCACGAAGGGCGACTTCTCGATCGGCGCCGCGTACACGCGCCTGAACAACCCGAACGGCATCTATGCGTTCGATCCGTACGCGATGATCGGCACGCATACGTTCCTCGGCCAGCAGACCGTCACCGTCGATCCGGCGACCGGCGCCCGCACCGACCTGTTCGCGAACACGCCGATGGATGTCGACAGCCAGGGCACGTTCGGCATCGGCACCAGCTACACGATCGGCAAGCTGACGCTCGATGCCAACTATTCGTATACGACGATCAAGGGCTTCGGCCAGTCGTCGCACATGCAGGTGTACGAAGGCGGCGGCCTGTACCAGTTCACGCCGGCGCTGAGCTTCATCGCGGGCTACCAGCACACGCGCTTCGAAGGCCACCACTGGAACCAGGGCACGGCCGGCCTGCATTACCTGCTGTCGAAGCGCACCGATATCTACATCTCCGGCGATTACCTGCGCGCGTCGCAAGGCGTCGATGCGGTGGTCGGCTACAGCTTCACGCCGTCGACGACGCAGACGCAGGCCGACGTGCGGATCGGGATGCGGCATTCGTTCTGAGCGGGGTGGTGTGGGGCAGCGACGTCTTCAGCGAAGGGTCTCTCTTTGGCGCGAACCACGGTTCGCGCTTTTTTTTGCCGGCGCGAGCGGGCATGAAATGCGTCCGGCCCGTGCGGCCGCCTGGCCACCGCCCGGGGAGCGGCGGTCGGATGGTATTGACCATTGCCGTCTATAGGCGCTAGCATCGTCCGCATGCTTGATCTCGCCCTTTCCCCCTCGTCGCTGATCCGTGCATGTTGTCAGGACATGCCAGGGGGAAGTTGCGTCTAGCGAACTCGCTGAACATTCAAGCAATCGCCTTCCGGCCGCCTGTGATGCAAGACAGGCGGCCTTTTTGTTTTTGGGCCCACACCTTCGGGACGGAGAAACTCGATGCCGCTTGCGCTGTATGACACCTGGTCGCGTACCGTGCGCCCCGTCACGCCTATCCGGGCCGGGCAGGTCGGCATGTATTGCTGCGGCCCCACGGTCTACGACGATGCCCACATCGGCAACCTGAGAACCTACGTGTTCGAGGACCTCCTGCGCCGCGTACTGGAACGCAACGGCTACGCGGTCCGGCACGTCGTCAATCTCACCGACGTCGGCCACCTGACATCGGACGCGGACGAAGGCGAAGACAAGATGGAGAAGGGCAGCCGTCGGACCGGCGAATCGGCATGGGCCATCGCCCGGCGCTACACCGAGGCGTTCGTCCGGGACTGGCGCGCGCTCAACCTGCTCGAGCCGACGGTCTGGTGCCGCGCCACCGATCACATCGCCGAACAGATCGCGTTCATCGAGACGCTCGACCGGGCCGGCTACGTCTATCGGACGGACGACGGCCTTTACTTCGACACCAGTCGGCAGGACGACTACGGTTATCTCGCGCGGCTGGACCGCGCCGGGTTGCAGGCGGGCAAGCGGGTGGCATTGGGCGGGAAGCGGAGCATCACGGATTTCGCGTTGTGGAAGTTCAGCCCGGCCGACGTCAAGCGGCAAATGGAATGGGACAGCCCGTGGGGGCGCGGCTTTCCGGGCTGGCATATCGAATGCTCGGCGATGTCGGCGAAGTATCTCGGGACGTTGTTCGATATCCATTGCGGCGGCGAGGATCATATCGCCGTGCATCACAGCAACGAGATCGCGCAGACGCGGGCGGCCCACGGCACGCACCTCGCGAACTACTGGATGCACGGGCACTTCCTGACGCTCGACGCCGATACGAAGATGTCGAAGTCGAGCGGCGATTTCGTCCGTCTGCAGACCTTGCAGAGCCGGGGTGTCGATCCGCTCGCGTACCGCTACCTGTGCCTGACGGCCCACTATCGAAGCAAGCTGCATTTCACGTGGGCGTCGCTCGACGCGGCGCACACCGCGCTGAATCGACTTCGGCACCTCCATGCCGGCTGGCCGGACGGCGGGCGCGTCGATGCGGATTTCGCCGCGCGATTCGATGCCGAAGTGAACGAGGACCTGAATCTGCCAAGGGCGCTCGCGGTGCTGTGGGATCTGGTCAGGAGCAACCTGCCGCCTGCCACGCTGAAGGCGACCGTCGACAGCTTCGATGCGGTGCTGGGTCTCGGGTTGAGCGAATGGCGGCCGGTTGCGTTCGACGTTCCGGAACATGTTCGCGTGTTGCTCGGTGAGCGTGAGCGCGCGCGGGCGGACAAGGACTGGGCACAAGCCGACCGGATCCGGGAAGCGTTGAGCGCCGAGGGCTGGAGAGTCGAGGACACGCCGGAAGGGCAACGTCTGTTCGGCATGGCGATGGGGTCGAGCGATACAGGCGGCCCACCGCGGTAAAGCGCGCGGGCCGCCTTCATCGGAAGATCCTGTCGCCGGGCATCCACCCGGCGGCCGCGCTCAGCGTGGCCGCCGGAATCGTCGGCACCCGCGCCTGCGGCCCGTTTTCCTCGGTTGGCATATCATCGCGCTTTGGCCGCGTCGGCACCGTTGTCGCGCGCACGCGTCGGCGTGCGCAGTCGTTTCTCGAACGGTACCGGCGCGCAGCGCCGACCGCCGAGACCTCGATGACCGAATCCGTGCCCGACTCCAGTCCTTTATCCCCGTTACCCGCCAACCTGTTCCGCCACGTCCCGTTCCAGCGTTTCTGGGGCACGCGCGTCATGTCTTCCCTGGCTTTCCAGATCCTGTCGGTTGCCATCGGCTGGTACGTCTACGCGCTCACGCACAGCGCATTCGCGCTCGGTCTCGTCGGCCTTGCGCAGTTCGTACCCATGTTCGCGCTGACGCTCGTCGTCGGGCAGGTGGCGGACCGCTACGATCGTCGGCGCATCGCGACGATCTGCCAGGGCGTCGAGGCGCTGGCTGCCGGCGTGTTCCTGCTCGGCGCCACGCAAGGGTGGCTGGCCGCACCGGCCGTGTATGGGCTCGCGGCGATCGTCGGCACGGCCCGCGCGTTCGAATCGCCGTCGGTGTCGTCGCTGCTGCCGGCCGTCGTGCCGCGCACCGACCTGCCGCGCGCGACCGCGCTGTCGACCTCCGCGAACCAGGCGGCGCAGATCCTCGGGCCCGCGTTCGGCGGGCTGTTGTACGGCGTCGGCGCGCCCGCCGCGTTCGGCACGAGCGTCGTCGCGTTCGCGATCGCGGCGGCGCTGAGCGGCACGATTCCGCTGCGCAGTGCGCCGCCCGCCCGCGAGCCGGTCACGCTGCGCTCGGTGTTTTCGGGCATCGCGTTCATCCGGCGCGAGCCGGCGATTCTCGGCGCGCTGTCGCTCGACCTGTTCGCGGTGCTGTTCGGTGGCGCAACCGCGCTGCTGCCGATCTACGCGCGCGACATCCTGCAGGTCGGCCCGTGGGGGCTCGGTGCGCTGCGTGCGGCGCCCGCGGTCGGCGCGCTCGCGGGCACGCTGTGGCTCACGCGGTTCCCGCTGAAGGGGCGGCCGGGCCGCGCGATGTTCGGTGGCGTGATCGCGTTCGGCATCGCGACGATCGTGTTCGGGTTGTCACGGCACTTCACGCTGTCGCTCGTGGCGCTGGCCGCGCTCGGCGCGTCGGACGTCGTCAGCGTCGTCGTGCGGCTGTCGCTCGTGCAACTGCGTACGCCCGACGACATGCTCGGGCGCGTGAGCGCGGTCAATTCGCTGTTCATCGGGACGTCGAACCAGCTCGGCGAATTCGAGTCGGGCGTGACGGCCGCATGGTGGGGCGCGCCGGCGGCGATCGTCGTCGGTGGTGCCGCGACGATTCTGGTCGCGCTCACGTGGATGCGGTTGTTCCCGCAACTGCGGAACATGACTTCGCTCGAGCGCGAGCGCTGAAGCAGTACCGACGCCGTTTCATGTCCGAGTATTTCAAAAGACATTCAACAACGCGTTCCAGCGGCTCAATGTCGGCGGCGCCGATGCGCAGGGGTGACTGACGAGCCTGCACAAGGGCGTCGGGATGAGTATCGGCTGGGTGCTGCTCGTCGATACGCTCGCAGGTGCGCTGATCCTGCTGTCGCTGACGGGCGTGCTGCCGTGGAAGGAACTGAACAGTCTCAAGACCGTCGGCAGTGGTGCTCGTGATCGTCGCGATCGTGTGGGCGGCCGGCGCGCAACGGTTGACGGTCAGGCGCCGGCGTCGCGCGCGACCCGCACGGCCGTGCCGTAGCAGATGACTTCCGTGACGCCCGCCCCGATCTCGGTCGAGTCGTAGCGCATCGCGACGATCGCATTCGCGCCGAGCTTGCGCGCGTCGCCGAGCATCTTGTCGAACGCCTGCTGGCGAGCTTTCTCGCACAGCGACGTATAAAGCGTGATGTTGCCGCCGAAGAGGGTTTGCAGCGACGCGCCGAACGAGCCGACGATCGAGCGCGAGCGCACGATGATGCCCTGTGCGACCCCGAGCGAGCGGACGGTCGTGTGGCCGGGCAGGTCGAACGCGGTCGTGACGCGTTCGGGTGTGAGATCGTCGAACGAGCGGGAGATATCGGTCATGGCATTGCACCGTGTTGCTGAAGTGAGCGAACGACGATTCTATCCGGAACGGCATACGGGCTCGGCCGGGTTCGAACGGGCGCGCCCGCACCACGCGCCCGTGCCACTGCCCCCGGCCGTCGCCGGGTCAACGCTTGACGGTCGCGCTGCCGTTCCCGCCGAGATCGACCGCGTAGGCCAGCGCCAGCTTGCCGAACTTCAGCGCATGATTCGCCTGCCGATCCGAATTCTCCAGCGTGTCGTTCACGGTATGGATATACGGACTATCGTTCTGGTCGGCCTCGAACGGGAACGACGCCGGATACCCTTGCGCATTCCACGACGCGTGATCCGAGCACGCATACCCGCACTGCGACGTGCCGATCGCGAGTTCCGGCAGGTACGTCTTCGCCAGATTCGTCAGGTAGGTGTTCTGCGACGCGTTCGTGTAGTCGGTGATCAGGTAGATATCCTTCGGATCGCCCTTGTAGTTCGTCATGTCGAGCTGCAGCACGCCGACCACGTTCGCATTCTGCGCGCGGAACTGCTTCGCGATCGCTTTCGAGCCGAGCAGCCCGGCTTCCTCGGCTGCGTACCCGACGAACTTGATCGTCCGCTTCGGCTTGTAGTTGTTCGCCAGCAGCACGCGCAGCGCTTCGGTAAGGCTGGCGATGCCCGACGCATCGTCGTCCGCGCCGGGCGAGCGCGTGTTTTCCGTCGTGCGGCCGACCGTCGAATCGAGGTGGCCGCCCAGCACGACGGTGCCCGCGGCCGGATCGCTGCCGCGAATCGTCAGGATCACCGATTTCTGCGGAAAGCCGGTGTGCGTGAACTGTTCGACGGTGATGTCGGCGCGCGACCCCGCCAGCTGCTTCCACTGCAGTGCGAGCCAGTCCGACGCGGCGACGCCGTGCGACGTCGTGTAGTAGCGGTTCGTGAAGCCGGACAGCGACGTGATCGTGCCGACGATGTTGCTGGCCTGCAGCTGCTGGATCCATGTGCCGATCTGCGGCGCGTTCGATACCTTGTACACGGAGGCGGCGGCCTGTTTTGCGAGCGTCGGCGGCAACGGCTGCAGTGCCTGGCGTGCTTCGTCGAACGAGTCGTGCACGACGTAGCCGGGCCCGTGGCCGCGCGCATGGTGGACGGCGAGGGCCAGCTCGCCGAGCCGTGAATCGTCGATTGAGACGACGTGAACGGTTTCGCGGCGCGCGGCGCCGTCGGCCGTCTTGCCGGCGTCGAGGGTCGTGCTGTACTGCGCGGTGGCACCGGCGTCGATGCGTTGCAACTGGCGGAACGCCGCGTCGCCGAGTGTGATCCACACCGGCGTCGCATGCGCGGCGGCGGTCAGCAGCATGCCGCCCAGCGCGGCGCTCAGGCGGGTCAGTTTCAGAGTAGGCATGTTCGATCTCGTGAGGATGGCGATGTCGAGGAAGAGGGCGCGCCGCAGGTCGTGCGAGGCGCCCCCGCCTGCTGCGGAATTACGACTTCTTCGGTACGGTCACGCCGTACGTGCAACTCTGGTTGTACGCATTGCCGATCGCGGTCAGCTGCGCGCTGCTGTAGCCGAGCGCGGACGCAGCCGTCAGCACGGCCTGCGCGGCGGCCTTCTGGTTGGTCGAGCTGTTGGTCATCGACAACCCTTTCAGGAATGCCTTGTCCATTGCCTGCGCACCGATCGCGTCGCGTGCGACGAGGTTGCACGACGCCCAGTACTGGCCGGCCGTATGGATCTCCGCGCCGCGTGCCTGCGCGTAGGTGCGCCCGACGTTCCAGTTGGTCGCGCGGCCGCCCCAGAACTCGTTGTGGCCGTCCCAGTTGTAGACCCAGTGGTATTGCGCGTCCGACGGGCTCCACTGGTTGAAGTCGCGGCTGTACGCGGCGGCGAGATAGTCGCCGGTGCCTTCCGACAACCCTTCCTGCTGCGACAGGCCGCCGTTCGTCACCCAGTCGTGGATGCCGTGGCCGAGCTCGTGGATCACGACGTCCGCATCCTCTGCATCGTCGACGCCGCCTTGCCCGAAGGTCAGCCGGCCGCTGCTCGACGAATACGACGAATTGTCGTCGCCCGATTCGCCGTGCGGGTCATACTGCACGCCGCCGGTGTACTGGTACGGCAACGCCTTGATGCCGAGCGTCTGGTTCACGTAACGCAGGAACGTATCGATGTGGTAGTACGCGTTCACGGCCTCGAAATACAGGTTGCCGCGCGTGAATTCGAACGTGGGCGTTGACTGCACGGGGCACGCCTTGTCGAGCGGCGCATCGAAATCGACGCACGACGCGTACGGGCCCGT
This sequence comes from Burkholderia sp. HI2714, assembly GCF_002223085.1. Classification (NCBI taxonomy): domain Bacteria; kingdom Pseudomonadati; phylum Pseudomonadota; class Betaproteobacteria; order Burkholderiales; family Burkholderiaceae; genus Burkholderia; species Burkholderia sp. HI2714. Next base: position 193,031 of record NZ_NKFM01000037.1, read on the forward strand.
CAGCGAATACCGCCCGCCCGACTGCGCGAGTTCCTTCAACGTCACGCGCACGCGTGCGGCGGTGAGCTGCGACGAATCGGCGTCGTTGCTGTCCTTGTAGCCCGTGCTGCCGTAGCTGCTCTTGGTCGGCGACAGCGGGTCGGGCCGGAACACGAAGCCCGTGCCGTCGGTCGCGTAGAACGCCTTGTCCTCGGCGCGCAGCACGTCGCCGCTGCCCGAGTCGATCAGCAGTTCCCAGTCGCCTTTCGGGCCGTCGTTCGGGCGGCCGCGCACTTTCCACGCGGTATGCGTGCCGGTCTTGTCGACGAACGCGACGAGCTGCGCATCCAGGTTCGTGAAGCCGCTCACGCCGAGATACGCGCGGGCGCGGTCGAGCGCCTGCTGCTGGTCGACGGCTTGCGACTTGCGCGACGTCGCGACCACGCCGTTGATGGTATTGCTCGCGACGTACAGGATGCGGCCGTCCTTCGCGACCGTCACCGCGATATCGCTGCCGTACACGGGCAGGCCGGCTGCCTGCTGCTGCAGGCGCACGACGGTGAAATCGGCATCATTGCGCTCCGACGTGACGACGAGGCTCGCGAGCGCGGTCGCATCGAGCCCGAGCTGCGCGGCTTGCGACGCGACGAAGTCGCGCGCGGTGGCGGCGGCTGTCGTGGCGGTTTTCTTCGCGCGATACGCGGGGTTGTACAGCGTGACGGCGACGCCGTCCGCGCGGAACTGCCCGGCGGCCGTATCGGCCTTGGCGGCCGGCGGCGCGACGCCGCGCGTCAGGCTTTCGCGCAGGCTCGTTGCTTGCGGGTTCGAGACTTTCGTATCGGCCGCGGTGCCGCCGACGATGCCGAAACCGAGCGCGAGACCCAGGGCGAGCGGCAGTGCTTTGCGTGATGTCTGCATACGTGATCCTCATCTCAACGGTTGGATACGCCCGCGCGTTCGTGGCGCGCAGGCACGACACGGCCCGCGCGCCGGCTCGATGGAGCCGGTGCGGCGAAGCGGTGTTGGGAGCGTCGACTGACTAAGGAACCCTAAATGTCAGGTCGAAAAGAAGCAGGCGGGAGAAGAGCGGGGAGCGCAGGCGAAGCAGCGAACGGCAGGCAGGTGCGGCGACGGCGAAGCGAGCATCGTCATGTCATACCCCTCGGATCGGATCGATATCGGTTGATGGCCCGCGTGGCGCGACGCACGCCGAGCGGCGGCATGCGTGTCGTTAGGCTGCCTATCTAACTTTTTTTGGTATGTTACAGAATATTTTCAACGACATTCCAATTTATTTTCGACGACCGCTTCGGTCCGTCGATCAATCACCGGCATTGTGCAGCGAGCGGCGGGAAACGCTGCCGGAACGTGCAATACCGCGCTGGATTGTGCTTGAAGCCGGCGACGATCAGCGTGTCGCACGCCGGTCGTTGCGCGGGCTCAGCCCGAATCGCGCGCGATACGTGCGCGAGAAGTGCGACGGCGATTCGAACCCGCACGCGACGCAAACCGATGTGATGCTCATGTCCGTCTGCTGTAGCAGTTCACGCGCGCGATCGAGGCGCAGGTTCAGGTAGAAATGCGTCGGCGTGTCGTTCAGCGTTGCGCTGAACAGCCGTTCGAGCTGGCGGCGCGTGATCGACACCTCCTGCGCGAGCGCATCGGAGCCGAGCGGGGTTTCCATGTGCCGCTGCATCGTGCCGATCACCTGGATCAGCTTGCGGTTGTGCACGCCGTAGCGTGCGGCGATCTCGAGCCGCTGGCTGTCGGAGCGCTGCCGGATCCGGCTGACGACGAACTGCTCGGAGATCGCCGCCGCGAGATCGGCGCCGTGCCGCCGTCCGATCAGGTCGAGCATCATGTCGATCGATGCGGTGCCGCCCGCGCACGTGATGCGCCGGTCGTCGATCTCGAACAGTTCCTGCGTCGCGTTCAGGCCGGGGTAGCGTTCGCGAAACGCGGCCAGTGCTTCCCAGTGCAGCGTGAGCGGCTGCGACGCGTCGAACAGCCCGGCTTCCGCGAGCACGAAGCTGCCCGTGTCGATGCCGCCGAGCGTTGCACCATGACGGTGCTGGCGGCGCAGCCAGTCGCCGATCGCGCGCGTGTAGCACACGAGCGGATCGAAACCCGCGACGACGAACACCGTATCGACCTTGTCGACCTCCGCGCACGCGGCCTCGGCGGCGACCGGAATGCCGTTGCTCGCCGCGACGGGCGCGCCGTCGGCGCTGATCACGTGCCAGCGATAGAGCTCGGTGCGAAAGCGGTTCGCGACGCGCAGCGGCTCGACCGCGGACATGAAGCCGAGTGCGGAGAAGCCGGGCAGCAGCAGGAAATGGAAATCCTCGGGCATCGGGGCAGGAGATGGAATCCGGAAGTCGTCGCGCATCGTGCGGGGCGGCGAGCGGACGGGCATGCGCCGTGGCCGGTTCGCGCGCGCCGAACGGTCAGCGGAAGATTATCGCGGGTTTTGCGGGGGCTCAGCGCGTTTTTGCGTCGCGCACGGCCCGGCGCGCGGTGGCCGAGGGCAACTCGCCGAACTGCGCCTTGTACGCGTTCGCGAAATGCCCGAGATGAATGAAACCCCAGCGCGCGGCGGCGTCGCTGATCGGCAGGTCGGCCTGCCGCGTATCGAGCAGCATCCGCCGCACTTGCGACAGGCGCAGCGAGCGCACGTAATGCAACGGGCTGGTCTGCACGACCGACTGGAAGCTGTTCTGCATCGTGCGCCGGCTCACGCGCAATTGCGTGCACAGGCTCAGCACGTCGACCGGCGCTTCGGGATGGCCGATCACGTAGTCGTGCACGCGGCGCACGATGTCGGCGCGACACGCGTGCGTGAGGCGGTTCGAAGGCTCGGGAATCCGGTACGTGAGGAGATCGACGAGCACGTTGCCGATCTCGCCGCGCAGTTCGCGTTGCGCGCGTGCGTCACGGTAGGTATCGGGTGCCGACAGCACGCGCTCGAGTTGCGTGGCGACCTGCACGCTCGCGCGCATCAGCACGGCGGTGGGCATGTCGACGACACCGCGCCGCAACGCAGCTTCGTCGACGCGCACGTCGGCCGCATCCTCGACCTGCTGCATCAGCGCGCGATCGGCGACGACGCCGATCAGCGACATGTCGTCGGGCGAATGCAGCTCGAACGGCGCACCGCCGCGCGCCATCACCATCGTGCCGCGCTCGATGCGCGCGCCGCCGAATGCGAATGTGCCGGAGCCGGTGAGCGGCATGCCGAACACCGTATGGTCGTGCGGCAATCTTCCGCGCTGGATGATGCGAACGTTGGCGGTTTCCTGGAACAACTGCATGCCGTCCAGCACCGCATGCTTGACTGCGCTGCGATACGCGCCGGAGCCGATCTGGTCGTAGCGCTGGTGCCAGCCGCGCAGCGCCTCGGCATGCCGGTCCGCGTTGTCGAACCTCTCGTGAAACACGAACACAGCGCCTCCGGGTGCGTCGATCAGGACCGCGCAAGATTAAACCGACCGCGTGGTCGGCGCAATACGGGGGAGCGCTATTCCGCGCGCATTCGTCAGAGGGTCGGAAGCCTCCGGCCGGCGCGGCTTTCAGGCGGTTTTCCAATATCCCGAATCGGCACGCACGCGGTGCCGGTCCGGGTGCTGACCGGATTTATTGTCGAACTACAGTCGCCCCACATCACGTGATTCCCCAACTGGAGGCGACATGAGGACAAGGCGACGAACCGCGGTGCTCGCGGCGACGCTGGCGTTCGCGGCGGCATGGGTCGGCGGCGCGAACGCGACGGAAATGCCGGAGGAACTGGTCGTGCAGAAGATGCCGCCATGGCATCCGCACGAGGTCTATATCGTCGACATCTCGATGCCGTCGATGACCGACGGACGCATCTACGTGTACGACGCCGATGCGAAGAAGCTGCTCGGCCAGATCGACGGCGGCTTCGGCCCCGGCTTCGCGATTTCGCCCGACCGCAGGACGAGCTTCGTCGCGACGACCTACTTCTCGCGCGGCTCGCACGGCACGCGTACCGACGTCGTCGAGATGACCGACAACACGACGCTCGATCACGCCGGCGAGATCGTGATTCCGGCAAAGCATGCGCAGCATGTGCCGTCGCCGTACAACACCGCGTTCAGCGCGGACGGCAAGCGGTTGTACGTCGCGAACATCACGCCGGCCGCTTCGATGACGGTGATCGATGCGGTGTCGAAGCAGGTGCTGTCGGAGATCGACACGGCGGCCTGCGTGCTCGCCTATCCGTCGGGCAATGACCGCTTCACCGCGCTGTGCGAAAGCGGCAAGGCGTTGACCGTCACGCTCGATGCGAACGGCAAGGAAGCGAAGCGCACGATGTCGGATGTGTTCATCGACGTCGACAAGGATCCGGCGTTCGTGAACGCGTCGCGCTACAAGGGCGACTACCTGTTCACGACCTACGGCGGCAACGTGCGCAGCGCGGATTTCAGCGGCGACAAGCCCGCGTTCGGAAAGCCGTGGCCGCTCTTGACGGATGCCGAGCGCGCCGAAGGCTGGCGCCCGGGCGGCATGCAGCAGACGACCGTGCAGACCAGGCAGAACCGCTACTACGTGCTGATGCACCAGGGCGGCGACGGCTCGCACAAGGATCCCGGCACGCAGGTGTGGGTGTATGACCTGAAGTCGAAGCAGCGTATCGCGCGTTGGGATCTCGCGCAGCAGAAGGTCGATCCGCTCGTGTCGATCCAGGTCAGCGAGGACGACAAGCCGCTGTTCTACGGGCTGACGGCGACGTCCGACCTCGTCGTGATGGATGCGCGCACCGGCAAGCTGCAGAACGTCGAGAAGCAGATCGGCAACACGTCGTCGCTGCTCGTCAACCCGTGAGGCCGCGATGACGCTCGATCCCGTACTTGCCACCAGCGCGCAGGCCGGCGCCGCCGTCGTCGTGCTGCTCGGCGCGTTCGCGAAGATGCGCCGGCCCGCCGCGTTCAGCCGGGCGCTCGCCGGCTACCGGCTGTTGCCCGACGCGCTGACCGCGCCCGTCGCGTTCGCGATTCCGCTCGCGGAAGCCGTCGGCGCCGCGGCGCTGCTGTTTCCCGACACGCGCACGGCCGGCGCGAGCGGCCTGGTCGCGTTGCTCGTGGCTTTCGCCGCCGCGATTGCGATCAATCTCCTGCGCGGCCACACCGACATCGACTGCGGCTGTTCCGGCTTCGCGGCGGCGCGTGCGGACGCACCGCGCGGCATCGGCTGGCTGCACGTCGGGCGCGCACTGCTGCTCGCCGCGCTGGCCGCGACCGCGCTCGTCGAGCCGGGCGCTCGCGCGGTCGTGTGGTTCGACTACCTGACGCTGTTCTTCTCCGTGCTGCTGATCGTCTGCGCGCTGCTTATCGTCGACGTGCTGCTCGCCAACGACCCGCGCCTTTCCCACCTGAGGAATTCATGATGCAAACCGCTCTCACCGTTTCCACCGCCCTGCTGTGGGTGGCCGTCCTCGCGCTCGGCGCGATCTGTCTTGCGCTCGTGCGCCAGATCGGCATCCTGTACGAACGCATCATGCCGGCCGGCGCATTGATGATCGACAAGGGGCCGGCGGTCGGCGCGATCGCGCCGACGTTCGAACTGACCGACATTCGCGGCGCGCAGGTGAAGGTCGGCGGCTTCGATGCGTCGGGCAACGCGACGCTGCTGTTCTTCCTGTCGCCGACGTGCCCCGTCTGCAAGAAGTTGCTGCCGCTGCTGCCGTCGCTGCAGGCGAGCGAAGCGACGCCGGTGAACATCGTGCTCGCGAGCGACGGCGATGTCGACGAACACACGCGCTTCGCGCGCAAGCACGACCTCGGGCGCTTCCCGTACGTGCTGTCGCAGGAGCTCGGCCTCGCTTATCAGATCGGCAAGCTGCCGTACGCGGTGCTGCTCGACGAAACCGGCACGGTGCGCGCGAAGGGGCTCGTCAACACGCGCGAGCATCTCGAGAGCCTGTTCGAAGCGAAGGCGCGCGGCGTCGCATCGCTGCAGCAGTTCGTGCACGGCGATCACGGCCACGACCACGACCACGACGCACGCGCGCAGCACGCATGACCGGGCCGCACCTCTTTCAACGTCAAGGGAGAACAACGACATGGGCCTGTTTGATTCATGGTTCGAGCGGTCGGCGCGCGGCGTCGCGCAGCACAGTTCGCGGCGCAGCGCGATGGCGAAGCTCGGCAAGGTGCTGGTGGGATCGGCGATGCTGCCGCTGCTGCCCGTCGACCGCACCGCGTATGCGGCCGATGCGGCATCGGGCGCGTCGGCTGCGTCCGGCGGCGCCGCATCGGCGGCAAGCGACGATCCGATGAGCTGCGACTACTGGAAATACTGCGCGATCGACGGCTGGCTGTGCAGTTGCTGCGGCGGCACGTCCAGCAGTTGCCCGCCGGGCACGACGCCTTCGCCGATCACGTGGATCGGCACGTGCCGGAACCCGCACGACGGTTCGGACTACATCGTGTCGTACAACGACTGCTGCGGCAAGACTTCGTGCGGAAAGTGCTTCTGCAACCGCAACGAGCGCGAGAAGCCGCTGTACAAGCTGTCGCTGAACAACGACATCAACTGGTGCATGGCCAACGGCAATTCGAACTATCACTGTTCGGTTTCGGTTCTGCTGGGAGCGGCAAAACAATGAAAGGGAAACAAGCGGGAAAGTTCGTCGTTGCGTGCATGACGGCCGTGGCGGGCTTCGTGTTGGCGGGCGCCGCCGGCGCGCAGGAAACCGTGCATTACCCGGCCGGCAAGAGCGTGTTCGACGCGCAGTGCACGGTGTGTCACCAGGCGGGCGGCAAGGGGCAGGACGGCCTCGCGCCGCCGCTGACCGAGTATCCGGGCAAGTACGCGACGGCCGAGCCGGGGCGTGCGCAACTGGTCGCGACGCTGCTGCACGGGATGTTCGGCGAGATCAAGGTGCGCGACAAGACCTACAACTTCAAGATGCCGTCGTTCGCGAGCGCGAGCGATGACGACATCGCGCACGTGCTCAACTACGTCGTGTTCGATCTCAACGCGCAGCATGGTGACGCGAAGCCGTTCACGGCGGCCGATATCCGCGCGGCGCGTGCGAAGGCGATGGAGGGCACGGCCGTTCATGCGCAACGCGAAATCGTCATCAAGGGGCTTGGCCTGTGACGCTCGCGTGCGCGCCCCGTGTTGGCAACGCCGCGGCCCGCGCGCGGTGTGCGGTGTCGTCGTGGCTGATGCTGGCCGGAGCAGTCGCGGGTTTGACCGCGGCACCCGCGCACGCCCAAGGCGCGGCCGACGCGGCGCTCGCGCGGCAGCACTGGGTGCTCAACTGCATGGGCTGCCACACGGCGACGGGCGATGGTATCCCCGGCAAGGTACCGCCGCTCGCCAACTCGCTCGGCTATTTCACGCATCTGCCGGCCGGGCGCGAGTACGTGATGCGCGTGCCCGGCGCGTCGAACTCGGCGCTGTCGGACCAGGACCTCGCCGACGTGCTCAACTGGGTACTCACCACCATGAACCGCGACGCACTGCCGCGCGACTTCAAGCCTTATACGGCCGCCGAAGTCGCCGCGCACCGCCGTCCCGCCTTGTCCGACGTCGCGACCGTGCGCGCCGGCCTCGTTCGCGCGTTGCAGGCGCGCGGGATCGACGGCGTCACGGATCGCTATTGACCGATTCATTCAGGAAATCGAGGAATCAAGAAGATGGAGACGAACGAACAGTTCCCGCTGCTCGATGCCACGCGCGCGTTTCTCGCGAAGCCGAAAAGGATGCTGATCGGCGCCGAGTGGTGCGATGCGGCGTCGGGTCGCCAGCTCGACGTCGTGAACCCGGCCGACGGCACCCTGCTCGCACGGGTGCCCGAAGCGGACGAGCACGACGTGCAGCAGGCCATCGCCGCCGCGCGGCGCGCATTCGACGCGGGGCCGTGGCGCACCGCGAAGACCACCGACCGCGAGCGTCTGCTGCTGGCGCTCGCCGACCTGATCGACGCGAACGCGCGCGAGCTGGCCGAGATCGAGTCGCTCGACAACGGCAAGCCCGTGATGGTGGCGCAGGGGCTCGATGTCGCGATGGCCGCGCAGTGCTTCCGCTACATGGCAGGCTGGGCGACGAAGATCGAAGGCAGCGTGATCGACGCGGGCATGCCTTACATGCCGGACAGCGAGATCTTCACCTATACGCGCAAGGAACCCGTCGGCGTGGTCGGTGCGATCATTCCGTGGAATTTCCCGCTGCTGATGGCTGCGTGGAAGCTTGCGCCCGCACTGGCCACGGGCTGCACCGTGGTGTTGAAGCCCGCGGAAGATACGCCGCTCAGCGCGTTGCGACTCGGCGAGCTGATTCAGGCGGCCGGCTTTCCCGACGGCGTCGTCAATATCGTCACCGGTTACGGCCACACGGCCGGCGCCGCGCTGTCGCGCGATCCGCGCATCGACAAGATCGCGTTCACGGGCTCGACGCAGACGGGCAAGACGATCGGCCACGCGGCGCTCGACAACATGACGCGGATGTCGCTCGAACTCGGCGGCAAGTCGCCGGTGATCGTGCTGCCCGACGTCGATCCCGACAAGGCCGCACTGGGCGTGGCGAACGCGATCTTCTTCAACCAGGGGCAGGTGTGCACGGCCGGGTCGCGCGCGTACATCCATGCGTCGGTGTTCGACGACGTGATCGAGCGCGTCGCGAAGATCGCCGCGAGCCTGAAGATCGGACCGGGGATGGACCCGTCGACACAGATCGGCCCGCTCGTCTCGGCGAAGCAGCGCCAGCGCGTATGCGGCTATATCGACTCGGGCTTCGGCGAGGGTGCGCGCGCCGCCACGGGCGGCCGCGCGATCGACGGCCCCGGCTTCTTCGTCGAACCGACCGTGCTGGTCGACACGACGCAGGCGATGCGCGTCGTGCGCGAGGAGATCTTCGGGCCGGTGCTCGTCGCGATGCCGTTCGACGACGTCGAGACGGCCGTGCAGCGCGCCAACGACACACCGTACGGCCTCGGCGCGAGCATCTGGTCGAACGATCTTTCCGCGATCCACAAGCTGATCCCGCGCATCGCGGCCGGCACGGTGTGGGTCAACTGCCACTCGCTGCTCGACAACGCGATGCCGTTCGGCGGGATGAAGCAGTCGGGTTTCGGTCGCGAACTCGGCCGCGCGGTGATCGACCAGTACACGGAAAGCAAGTCGGTGATGATGAACTACGCGTGAGCGTCGCGGCGGGTGCGCGCGTTGCCGGCGGTTCGGCAACGCACGCGCACGCGGCAGCGACGCGACACGTCGTCACGCGCGCACCAGCACCACCCCGAGAATGAGGCACGCCGCGCCGGCCAGGCGGATCGGGCTGGCCGCATGCTGCTGGATGCCGAGTACACCGAAGTGGTCGAACACGAGCGCGCCGGTCGTCTGCCCGACGACGATCAGCGCGAGCGTCGTCGCGGCGCCCAGTCGCGGCACCATCAGGATCGCGATGCCGACGAACGCCGCGCCGAAAATTCCGCCGGTCCAGCTGAACCATGACGCGGCACCGGTAATGGTGCCGGTGCCGCTCAAGCGCGGATGCGGGGACAGCAGCGCAACGACGAGCATCGCGGCGAGGCCGACGAGGTAGCTGACCGAGCCGGCCCACCACGGCGAGCCGAGCTGCGCACGGAGGTTGGCGTTGAGCACCTGTTGCAACGCCACGCTGACGCCGGCGGCAACGACCAGCAGATAGGACAGGAGAGTAGTCACGACGAGGCAGGCTCCGGCGAAGTGGCCGTGACGGCGGCTCCGGCACGGCAGGCTTCCATTCTGGAAAGCGCGACGGTATAACGCAAATATCAAATCGTGCGCTTATCCATCTCTTTTCGGCATGCCATCCCTGAGGCAAATCCAGTATTTCCTGACCGTGGCCGATCTCGGCGGCTTCACGCCGGCTGCGAGCGCGCTCCACGTCGCGCAGTCGGCGCTCAGCCGGCAGATCGCTCAACTGGAAGACGAGCTGGGGTTTCCGCTGTTCGACCGGGAGCCACGGGGTGTGCGGCTCACGCCCGCCGGCGCGCTCTATCGCGATCGCGTGGCGTCGATTCCGGCGACCCTGACCGCCGCGGCCGACGAGGGCGCGCAGTTGTCGCGCGGCTTCTGCATTCGAGCACCGTCCCCGTCTGCAGCCTGATGCCGGTGCTCGAGCGCTTCATGCGCGCGTGCCCGGGTGCGCGGATCGATCTCGACCGCGCGTCGTCCGAGGATCAGGTGCAGGAGATCGCGAACGGCAACGCCGATATCGGGATCGTTCGTTTGCCGGTGCTGCGCCGCGATCCGCGCGTGCGCTTCGTCGAGCTCGCGGCCGAGCGTTTGTGCGCGGCGGTGCCGGCCGATCATCCGCTGGCGGGCCGCAAGCGTATTGCGATCTCGAGGCTGCGGCACGAGCCGTTCGTATCGGCCGTGTATCGGGAGCGGGGCGGGCTCGCGCGCGTCGTGATCGATCTTTGCCTGAAGCGCGGATTCGTGCCGGCGACCGCGCGGATCGTGTCGCCGAAGACGTCGATGCTGAATCTCGTCGCGGCCGGACAGGGCGTGGCGATCTTGCCGGAGCGGATGGCGAGTCTCGGGATCGACGGGGTCGTCTTCGTGCCGATCTCGGATGACGACGCCAAGTCGGTGTGCGCGCTGGTGTTGCCGGTCGAGCCGACGGTGCTGGCGGACGCGTTCGTGCGGGTGATCGGGGCATAAAAAAACGCCAACCCGTATCGGGTTGGCGTTTCGCCTGGAGATGACCGGTATCAGAACTGGTTCATCGTGTTGTCCTTGCCTGCCGCCTTCAGCGCTGCTTCGCCGCTGAAGTATTCCTTGTGATCGTCACCGATGTCCGAGCCGGACATGTTCTGGTGCTTCACGCAGGCGATACCCTGGCGGATTTCCTTGCGCTGCACGCCGGCCACGTAGCCCAGCATGCCCTGGTCGCCGAAGTATTCCTTGGCCAGGTTGTCGGTCGACAGCGCGGCGGTGTGGTACGTCGGCAGCGTGATCAGGTGATGGAAGATGCCGGCTTCACGCGATGCGTCGGCCTGGAACGTACGGATCTTCTCGTCGGCCAGCTTGGCCAGTTCCGTCTCGTCGTATTCGACGCTCATCAGCTGCGCACGGTCGTAGGCCGACACGTCCTTGCCCTCGGCCTTCATCGCGTCGTACGCCTGCTGACGGAAGTTCAGCGTCCAGTTGAACGACGGGCTGTTGTTGTACACCAGCTTCGCGTTCGGGATGACCTTGCGGATCTCGCTGACCATGCCGCCGATCTGGGCGATGTGCGGTTTTTCCGTTTCGATCCACAGCAGGTCGGCGCCGTTTTGCAGCGACGTGATGCAGTCGAGCACGCAACGCGCTTCGCCCGTGCCGGCGCGGAACTGGAACAGGTTGCTCGGCAGGCGCTTCGGACGCAGCAGCTTGCCGTCGCGCTTGATGACGACGTCACCGTTGCCCAGTTGGTCGGCCGACAGTTCTTCGCAGTCGAGGAAAGAGTTGTACTGGTCGCCCAGGTCGCCCGGCGTGTTGGTCACGGCGATCTGCTTGGTCAGGCCGGCGCCCAGCGAGTCGGTACGGGCGACGATGATGCCGTCGTCCACGCCCAGTTCCAGGAACGCGTAGCGGATCGCGCGGATCTTCGCGAGGAAATCCTCGTGCGGGACGGTGACCTTGCCGTCCTGGTGGCCGCACTGCTTCTCGTCGGACACCTGGTTTTCGATCTGGATGCAGCATGCGCCTGCTTCGATGAACTGCTTGGCCAGCAGGTACGTGGCTTCCGCGTTGCCGAAACCGGCGTCGATGTCGGCGATGATCGGCACGACGTGCGTGACGTGGTTGTCGATCTTGTCCTGGATCGCGGCCTTCGCGGTCGCGTCCTTGGCGGCGTCGAGTTCGCGGAACAGGCCGCCCAGTTCACGGGCGTCGGCCTGGCGCAGGAACGTGTACAGCTCGCGGATCAGCGCGCTGACCGAGGTCTTTTCGTGCATCGACTGGTCCGGCAGCGGGCCGAACTCGGAGCGCAGCGCAGCGACCATCCAGCCCGACAGGTACAGGTAGCGGCGTTCGGTGCTGTTGAAGTGCTTCTTGATGGAGATCATCTTCTGCTGGCCGATGAAGCCGTGCCAGCAACCCAGCGACTGCGTGTACTTGGCCGGATCGGCGTCATAGGCGGCCATGTCGGCGCGCATGATCTTCGCGGTGTACTTGGCGATGTCCAGGCCCGTCTTGAACTTGTTCTGGGCACGCATGCGGGCGGCGTACTCGGGGCTGATCGCATTCCACGCGCTGCCGTGGTTTTCCTTCAAACCGGCAACTGCCTTGATGTCGTCTTGATACTGGGCCATGTCAATCTCCTGGGAGCAAAGCGCGTTTGAGTAACGGGTTGAGCGTGCCCGCTACGTCTGTCGAAGCGGGCTGCATGGGATAAATAGTAACGCCGCCCATCGAGCTTTTGGCGATGTCTTATATAAGACATAAGACATTAATTTTTCTTGTTTTTCAATGAGATACGTTGTGATTTTTGCAATGCAAAACAAGTTTTCAAGCGACGAAAAGGCCGCGGCGCGGGAATTCGGCGTAGATTCCGCAATGCGAAACGCTCTTTCGGCTGCTGGAGGCCGGGCCAGCTTCACACGTGCCCGTGACACGCGTTCGTCGACGCGGCGCAAGCGGCGCTGAACCGAAGCCGCCGCGGCATGCCGTTTCGTCCGGGCGAATCGAAAGCACCGCGCCGCATGTGGACAAGCTGAATCCATCGGAAATGCGCGTGAAAACCCCGCCTATCAAGCTTCTGAAGAAACCTAGTGGTTTCCACTCATAGTCGCAAATAGTCAAGAACAGGTCGCCGGCGGTCTTCTCGCGGCCAATATGGCTCGTTACTTTTACTCCCACGATGCAGGCCGGGCACACCCCGCGCACCGGCTGCCGCGAGTCAAACCGGGAGGTAACGAACCATGAAGTCGACGAAGATTGCCGCGCTTGTCGCGGCCGTGCTGGCGGCCGGCGCGTTCACGCACGCGGCGCAGGCCGAAACGGATGCCGCGACTTGCCGCACCGTGCGTTTCGCGGATATCGGCTGGACCGACATCACGTCGACCACGGCGCTCGCGTCGACCGTGTTCGAGGCGCTCGGCTACAAGCCGACCACGACGATCGCGTCGGTGCCGATCTCGTTCGCCGGCCTGAAGAGCAAGCAGCTCGACATATCGCTCGGCTACTGGTGGCCCGTGCAGCAGAAGCAGCTTCAGCCGTTCCTCGACAGCAAGTCGATCAACGTCGTCGAACCGCCGAACCTGTCGGGCGCGAAGGCGACGCTCGCGGTGCCGAGCTACGAGTACCAGGCCGGTTTGAAGACCTTCGAGGACATCGCGAAGCACCGCGCGGAACTCGACGGCAAGATCTACGGGATCGAGCCGGGCAGCAGCGCGAACGCGACGATCCAGAAGATGATCGACACGAACCAGTACGGGCTCGGCGGCTTCAAGCTCGTCGAATCGAGCGAGGCCGGGATGCTGGTGACCGTCGAGCGCGCGATCCGCGAGAAGAAGTGGGTCGTCTTCCTCGGCTGGGAACCGCATCCGATGAACATCCAGATCAGCATGAACTATCTGTCCGGCGGCGATGCGTCGTTCGGGCCGAACTACGGCGAAGCGCGCGTGTACACGCTCACCGCGCCCGACTTCATTTCACGCTGCCCGAACGCCGGCAAGCTCGTCACGAACCTGCGCTTCTCGACGCAGCTTGAGAACCAGCTGATGCAGTCGGTGATGAACAAGACGAAGCCGGCCGATGCCGCGAAGGCGTACCTGAAGAAGAACCCGCAGGTGCTCGATCCGTGGCTCGCGGGCGTCAAGACGTTCGACGGCAAGGATGGCCTGCCGGCCGTGAAGGCGTATCTCGGCCTGTGATGGATGGCCCGCGCGCCGCACGCGGCGCGCCCTGACGAAACATCCGCATTGCGACACAACCCGATTCAAACGAGGCAACCAGCATGAACCATGAAGTCATCATCACCTGCGCCGTCACCGGCGCCGGCGATACGGTCGGCAAGCATCCGGCGATTCCGGTCACGCCGAAGGAGATCGCGGCCGCCGCGATCGAGGCCGCGAAAGCCGGCGCGACGGTGGCGCACTGCCACGTGCGCGATCCGCAGACGGGGCGCGGCAGCCGCGACCCGAACCTGTACCGCGAAGTGGTCGACCGCATCCGCTCGGCCGACGTCGACGTGATCATCAACCTGACGGCCGGCATGGGTGGCGATCTCGAGATCGGCCCGGGCGAGGACCCGATGCGTTTCGGCAAGGGCACCGACCTGGTCGGCGGCCTCACGCGCCTCGCGCACGTCGAGGAACTGCTCCCCGAAATCTGCACGCTCGACTGCGGCACGCTGAATTTCGGCGATGGCGACTACATCTACGTGTCGACGCCCGCGCAATTGCGCGCCGGCGCGAAGCGCATCCAGGAGCTTGGCGTGAAGCCGGAACTGGAAATTTTCGACACGGGCCATCTGTGGTTCGCGAAGCAGTTGCTGAAGGAAGGGCTGCTCGACGATCCGCCGCTGTTCCAGCTGTGCCTCGGCATCCCGTGGGGCGCGCCGGCCGATACCGGCACGATGAAGGCGATGGTCGACAACCTGCCGCCGGGCGCGCACTGGGCCGGCTTCGGGATCGGCCGCATGCAGATGCCGATGGTCGCGCAGGCGATGCTGCTCGGCGGCCACGTGCGGGTCGGCCTCGAAGACAACATCTGGCTCGATCGCGGCGTGCATGCGACCAACGACACGCTCGTCGAGCGCGCACGAGAGGTCATCGAACGCCTTGGCGGCCGCGTGCTGACGCCGGCCGAAGGCCGCCGCAAGCTCGGCCTGCCGGCTCGCGGCGAGCGTCCGCTCGAACGCCGTGCGATCGCCGAGTTCGCGTGAGTTTTCAGCCGACTGATTGATACGACGTGGCGGCGCGCCCAGGCGCGGCCGCCCACCGATTTCCCCTGATTTGAAGGATGCGTTGACATGGCAGTGAAGACCGACATCAAGACGTTCGCCGCCATCGGCACCGGCGTGATCGGCAGCGGATGGATTTCCCGCGCGCTCGCGCACGGTCTCGACGTGGTCGTATGGGACCCGGCGCCGGGCGCGGAAGCGCGGTTGCGCGCGAACGTCGCGAATGCGTGGCCCGCGCTCGAACGCGTTGGCCTCGCACCGGGCGCCGACCCCGCGCGGCTGCGTTTCGTCTCGACGATCGAGGCATGCGTCGCCGAAGCGGATTTCATCCAGGAAAGCGCGCCCGAGCGCGAGGCGCTGAAGCTCGAACTGCACGAGCAGATCAGCCGCGCGGCGAAGCCCGACGCGATCATCGCGTCGTCGACGTCGGGGCTGCTGCCGACGGATTTCTACGCACGGGCGACGCATCCGGAGCGCTGCGTGGTCGGCCATCCGTTCAATCCCGTCTACCTGCTGCCGCTCGTCGAGGTGCTCGGCGGCGCGCGCACGTCGCCGGAGGCGGTCGAAGGCGCGATGGAGATCTATCGCAAGCTCGGCATGCGGCCGCTGCACGTGCGCAAGGAAGTGCCGGGCTTCATCGCCGATCGGCTGCTCGAAGCGTTGTGGCGCGAGGCGCTGCACCTCGTCAACGAAGGCGTCGCGACGACCGGCGAGATCGACGATGCGATCCGCTTCGGCGCCGGCATCCGCTGGTCGTTCATGGGCACGTTCCTGACCTACACGCTCGCGGGCGGCGATGCGGGCATGCGACACTTCATGCAGCAGTTCGGCCCCGCGCTCGAATTGCCGTGGACGAAGCTGGTCGCGCCCACGCTGACTGACGCGCTGATCGACAGCGTCGTCGAAGGCACGACCGAACAGCAGGGCACGCGCAGCATCAAGGAGCTCGAGCGTTATCGCGACGAGTGCATCACCGAGGTGCTGAAGTCGATCGCCGCGGTGAAGGCGCGGCACGGGATGCGATTCGAAGACTGAGGACGAGAGACGATGACCGGCGATACCCCGCTGACGATTTACCGCGACGTGGTGCGGCCCGAATGGGTCGACTACAACGGCCACCTGCGCGATGCGTTCTATCTGTTGATCTTCAGCTTCGCGACCGATGCGCTGCTGGACCGCATCGGCCTCGACGACGCCGCACGTCGCGAGCGGGGGCGCTCGGTCTACACGCTCGAAGCGCACGTGAACTACCTGCACGAGATCAAGGAGGGCACGCCGGTGCGCGTCGACGCACGCGTGCTCGCACACGACGCGAAGCGGCTGCACCTGTATCTCGAGCTGTTCGCGGCCGGGCACGACGATGCGGTATCGGCGAGCGAGCAGATGCTGCTGCACGTCGATACACGCGACGGTGCGAAATCGGCGCCGTTCGACGACGACGTGGCCGCACGCGTGGCCGAGCTGCATGCGTTGCAGCGCGATTGCGCGGCGCCCGCGTACGCGGGCCGCGTGATCGGGCTGCCGCCGCGCCGCTAGCCGGCGCGAACCTTCGACCTCGGAGCGCACACGATGCTCGAACCGGAAATCGCGACGTTCGTTGCCGCCGTCGACGCGTGGTATCCGGCCGATGCGGCGGCGCGTTCGCCCGCCGAGCAGCGTCGCCTCTACGACCGCTTCGCGGCCGAATGGACGCCAGCCGCGCTGCCGGCCGGCATCGTGCAGCAGGACGCCGTCTGGCATGCCGCCGACGGCCGTGCGATCGCGCTGCGGCGTTACACGTCCGCGCACCGCACGCCACGCGGCACGGTGCTGTTCTTTCATGGCGGCGGCTTCGTCGTCGGCTCGCTCGACAGTCACGCGCTGATCACCGCGCAACTGGCGGCCGATACGGGGCTCGACGTGATCGCGGTCGACTACCGGCTGGCGCCCGAGCATCGCGCGCCGGCCGCGCTTGAAGATTGCCTGGAGGTCACGCTTGCCGCGCGCGATGCGCGCTGGCCGTTCGGTCCGTGCGCGCATCCGCTGACGCTCGCGGGCGACAGTGCGGGCGGCATGCTCGCGGCGGCCGTGGCCACGGCGCTGCGCGATGCGGGCGAATGCGGTGTCGACGGCATCGCGCTCGTCTATCCGATGCTCGGGTTCGAACCGCAATCGCCCGCGCGCGAAACGGAAGCACACGCGCCGATGCTGACGCTCGACGACGTCCATCGCTATCGCGCGTTGTACTGGGAAGGCGGCTTGCTCGATGCGCTGGGAGACGGCAACCCGCTGCTGCGTGCGTCGGTGCCGCTCGCGGCGGCGCGTTTCGACGGCCTGCCGCCCGTGCTCGCGATCGGCGCGGAACACGATCCGCTGCGCGACGACGCGCGCGTGTATGTCGAACGGATTCGCGCGGCCGGCGGGGCCGCGCACTACTGGATGGGAGAAGGGTTGGTGCACGGCTGCTGGCGCGCGCTCGGAACGAGCCCGCAGGCGGCGCGGCTGCACCGGACGGTCGGCGGGTTTCTGCTCGCACCACACGCGTAGCGGGCGTTTCCAGGAGGCAACGATGCAGGCAGCGCAACACCGTATCGAGGACTGGCGGACGTTTTCGGCCGACGCGGCCATTGCGGCGGCGACGATTGGCGACGGCGCGGTGGACGTCGAATGGAGCGACACGCGACGATCGCCGTTTCATTTCGACTGGCTGCGCGACAACTGCGCGTGTTCCGCATGCGTGCATGCCGTCACGCGTGAACAGGTGTTCGAGATCGCCGATGCGCGCGAGGATCTCTCCGCGCTGACGGTGCACGTCGAAACCGACGGCGCGCTGCATGTCGAGTGGAATGACGGACATCGCAGCGCGTGGTCGCCGGGCTGGTTGCGCGCGCATGCATACGACGACGAGTCGCGCGCGGAGCGTCAGGCCGCGCACGGGCGGCACGTGTGGGCCGGTGACGATGCGACGGCCATCGGCGTGTTCGCGTGGCGCGACGTGATGGCGGACGACGGAGCATTGCTCGCGTGGCTCGCCGCGTTGCAACGCACGGGGCTGACGCTCGTCGAAGGCGTGCCGGCCGAGCGTGGCCGTGTCGACGAGATCGCACGCCGCATCGGCCTGATCCGCGAGAGCAATTTCGGCGTGCTGTTCGACGTCGAATCGAAACCGCGCCCGGACAGCAACGCGTATACGTCGCTGAACCTGCCGCCGCATACGGACCTGCCGACCCGCGAGTTGCAGCCGGGCGTGCAGTTCCTGCATTGCCTCGCGAACGACGCGACCGGCGGCGACAGCGTATTCCTCGACGGCTTCGCGCTGGCCGATGCGCTGCGGTGCGAGCATCCGGCCGATTTCGAACAACTCGCGGTGACGCCGTTCGAGTTCTGGAACAAGAGTGCGAACAGCGACTACCGCTGCTCGGCGCCGGTGATCGGGCTCGACGCGCGCGGCAACGTGACGGAGGTGCGCGTCGCGAATTTCCTGCGCGGGCCGCTCGATGCGCCGGCCGGCTCGGTCGCGGCCGTCTATCGCGCGTACCGGCGATTTCTCGCGCTGGCGCGCGAGCCGCGCTTTCGCGTGCAGCGCCGGCTGCGGGCGGGCGACATGTGGGCGTTCGACAACCGGCGCGTGCTGCATGCGCGCACCGAGTTCGATCCGTCTACCGGCCGCCGGCACCTGCAGGGCTGCTACATCGATCGCGACGAACTGCTGTCGCGGTGGCGCGTGCTGTCGCGTTCGACGCCTGCCGTGGCCGCGCCGCGCTGACGGGCGCGCGCGGCTTCATCCTGCTCGCACGCATCCCTCGCAGATGAAAAAGCGCCCGGACGCCAGGCGCCCGGGCGAAGCCACCCGTTGCCGGACGGCGGAGGTATGCGTTTCATAAAAAAGGACGAGCCCCGCAAGGGGGCTCGTCCGGATATTGCTTCATCGCGCGACGCGCGGCGCCCGCCAAGGGCGCATCGGCTTACTGGCCGAAGAAGATCGAGTCGCGAGCGTTCGACGATGCAGCCGGGGCGCCCGAGTGGACGGCCGGAGCCGGTTGTGCGCCGTAGCCGCTGGTGTCGGCACCATGAACACGCGCTTCGGCGCTCTGGATGTCGTTCGGGTAGTACGGGCTCGACACGCCCGGCTTGTAGCCGGCTTGTTCGAGCTGGACCAGTTCGTTGCGCACTTGAGCGCGGGTCACGGTGCTTTGAGCGAATGCGCCGAACGAAGCGGACAGGGCGGCAGCGGCAACGACTGCGGAAACGAGCGATTTCATGATGACCTCCGGTGTTTTATTGAGTTCGCTCTCGACACCATGTCTTAAGCAATTGATCAAATCTTAGTCATCGGAGGGTTGAGGGTAAACGCTGATTTTGACGATAAATTGTTTCCTGGGTGGTAACAGTGGCGCGTCGAATCAGGCTTTCAACCGGCTTTCTTTTCGGTTGGTGCAACGAGTAGGGCGAATGTTGCGACGGCCGACGCGCGGTTCAGCGCACCTCGGCCGCCGTGTCGAACGGCCGGCCCGGCGAACGTCCGGCCGGTGCGCCCGAACTGAGGAAACGCACGCCCGTCGCGGCTTCCGAGGCTTCCCACAACAGCGCCGCGGAGGCCACGTCGCGCGCCGCGCGTGGCACGCTCGCGGGCGCCGGCAGCCCGCGCGACTCGAACCAGCCGGACGGCCCGATGTACGCGCCGCCGGCGAGATCGGGCGAGGTTGCCGCATGAATCGCGGGCAGCGCGCCCTGGTCGGCCGGCTGGGCGAGATAACGGTTCGCGGCGCGCATCAGCGCCGCACGGGCCGGCGAGCTGTCCATTGCCGGGCCCGCGAACTGCAGGTTGGTCGCCGCGTAGCCCGGGTGCGCGGCCACGCTGATCCCGGCGAACGCCGCGCGCTCGAAACGGCGCTGCAGCTCGATCGCGAACACGAGATTGGCAAGCTTGCTGTCGCAATAGGCGAGATAACGGTTGTAGCGGTGCTCGGCGCGCAGGTCGTCGACGCGGATCCGGCCGCCGCGGTTGAGGCCGCTCGACATCGTCACGACCCGCGCGCGACGTGCGGCGCGCAGTGCGGGCAGCAGATGGCCGGTGAGCGCGAAATGGCCGAGGTGGTTGGTGCCGAACTGCATCTCGAAGCCGTCGTGCGTATGACGCAGCGGCAGGAACATCACGCCGGCGTTGTTGCAGAGGATATCGACGCGCCCATGGCGTTCGGCCACCTCGGCCGCGAAGCGTGCGATCGACGCGAGATCGGCGAGGTCGAGCGCATCGACTTCGACGCGGGCATCGGGATGGAGCCGGCGGATCGCGTCGGCCGCCTGCGCGGCGCGGGCCGCGTCGCGGCAGCCCATCACGACCGTCGCGCCTTTCGCGGCCAGCGTTTCCGCCAGCTGCCAGCCGAGCCCGCTGTTGGCGCCGGTCACGACCGCGACCTTGCCGCCTTGCGCCGGGACGTGGCGCGCGCTCCATGCATGCATGTCTGCCTCCATCGGCGCGGCCGGGCGGCCGCGGCGCGTAATCATTACATTGAGTGGTGTAACGATAGTGCGCGCGGGCGTGGCAGACAAGCGGGGGAACTAGACCGGCGCTTCTAGGGCCGGCGCATCGTGAGGCGCCGCGTGCCGTGATGCGCGGCCGGCAGGATTTACCTGCCGCCGGCCAGCGCGAGCACTTCGGCGGCGGAGATCATCGCGGCTGCATTCGCGGGTGCCGGGCGTTCGGCCGGGCGGAAGACTTCGTCGCCGCGGTGGATCACCTGGCGCGACAGCGCGCAGGTGCCGGTGCGTTGCGCGAAGCGGCGGCGCCAGCGCTGTTCACCGTAGTGACAGCGGCCGGGCTCGACCCAGCGGACGACGAGCAGCGTATCGGAACGTTCGAGGATTTCGACGTGAACGTCGGCGGGATCGAGCGCAGGCAGGGATTTGGAGGCCTTCATTTGCCGTTTCCTAAAGCTCGTGCGGTTCGGTCATGGCAGTGGATGTCACTACCCGATGGCGAATCCGTAGCGGTTTCCATGAGTGGTGCGCTAAATGTAAGCGTCTGTGACCGGAAAAAACATCCTGTCTGGCTCAAATTACCTTTTGCCGATTTAGAAACAATCCAAGCTTATTTTCTTGGAAACCACAGACAAAAACGCCCCGGACGTGAAGCCCGGGGCGGAAAATCGGCCTGCGCGCCGTGTCTGCTCGCCCAGTCACGGAGCCCATCGCCGGGGGACGGAGGTGCCCGCAGGGATCGAACGCGGGCGGGGTGGCGATGGACCGGATGCGCAGTCCGGTACGTCATGATGGCGCGCGCATCCCGTTGAGACCCTGACGTGAACATGACTTTTTCGTCAGTTTGGCGGGATGTCGTGCCAGGACGTGTGCCGTCATCCCGCCCGAAGGCACGCCGATATTGAGGTTGCGCGGCCCCCCGGACAGGCGCTCCGAGCGCCGTCGAATGCCAAATCCTTGCTCGAACGCCCGATTTCCCCACCCGGGTAAATACTGAATCCCGATTCCGTGACAAACGCGGAATCACTTCCTATGATTGGCTGGACCTTTAGTCCTTTGTGCCAATTCGGCCGACGGGTGGCCGGCTTTTCGGGAGAGGTGCTCATGAGATTGCAGGGCAAACGCGCGCTGGTGACGGCGGCCGGGCAGGGCATCGGCCGCGCGACCGCGCTGCGGTTCGCGAGCGAGGGCGCCGACGTGCTGGCGACCGACATCAACGAAGCTGCGCTCGTGCGGCTCGAGGCCGACGTCGAGCGTGCCGGCGGCCGGCTGGCCACCCGTCGGCTCGACGTGACCGATGCGCGGGACATCGCGGCGCTTGCCGCGAGCGAACGCGCATTCGACGTGCTGTTCAACTGCGCGGGCTTCGTGCACCACGGCTCGATCCTCGACTGCGACGACGAAGCATGGGCGTTCTCGCTGAACCTGAACGTCACGTCGATGTACCGGCTGATCCGCGCGCTGCTGCCCGCGATGCTCGAAGCCGGCGGCGCGTCGATCATCAACATGGCGTCGGCCGCGTCGAGTGTGAAGGGCGTGCCCAACCGCTTCGTGTACGGCACGACCAAGGCGGCCGTGATCGGCCTGACCAAGGCGGTGGCCGCCGATTTCGTCGAGCGGGGCATCCGCTGCAACGCAATTTGCCCGGGCACGATCGAATCGCCGTCGCTGGAACAGCGGATCGCGGACCAGGCGCGCATGCGCCACGTGTCGACCGACGAGGTGCGCCAGGCGTTCGTCGCGCGCCAGCCGATCGGACGCATCGGCAGCGCGGAGGAAGTGGCCGCGCTCGCGCTGTACCTCGCGTCCGACGAAGCGTCGTTTACGACCGGCGCGATCCACCTGATCGACGGCGGCTGGTCAAACTGACCGTGTCGAACTAACCGCGCCCTCCCATTCACTTTCCGTATCGGCTCAACACGACATGAAACTGCTGAGATTTGGCGACAAACACCATGAAAAGCCGGGCCTGCTCGATGCGCAGGGCCATATCCGCGACCTGTCCGGCGTGATCGACGACATCGCCGGCGACGTGCTGGCGCCGGCATCGCTCGCGCGGCTGCGCGACATTCCGCCGTCGTCGCTGCCGCTGGTCGAAGGCACGCCGCGGCTCGGCGCGTGCGTGGGCCGCGTCGGCAAGTTCATCTGCATCGGCCTCAACTACTCCGACCACGCGGCCGAATCGGGAATGGAAGTCCCGAAGGAGCCCGTCGTGTTCGGCAAGTGGACGAGCGCGATCTCGGGGCCGAACGACGACGTCGAGATTCCGCGCGGCTCGGAGAAGACCGACTGGGAAGTCGAGCTCGGCGTGGTCACTGGCCAGGGCGGCCGCTACATCGCGGAAGCCGACGCGCTGTCGCACGTCGCCGGCTATTGCGTCGTGAACGACGTGTCGGAGCGCGAATTCCAGCTCGAACGCGGCGGCACGTGGGACAAGGGCAAGGGCAACGACACGTTCGGGCCGCTCGGCCCGTGGCTCGTAACGGCCGACGAAGTGCCCGATCCGCACGCGCTGCGGCTGTGGCTCGACGTCGACGGCCATCGCTACCAGAACGGCACGACCGCGACGATGGTGTTCCGCGTGCCGCACCTGATCAGCTACCTGAGCCGCTTCATGAGCCTGCAGCCGGGCGACGTGATCTCGACCGGCACGCCGCCGGGTGTCGGCCTCGGGCAGAAGCCGCCCGTCTATCTGCGCGCCGGACAGGTGATCACGCTCGGCATCGACGGGCTCGGCGAGCAACGCCAGCGCACCGTGCAGGCCTGATTTCCTTTAACGGACGGTTCGCCATGCCTATCATTCGATCGATGCGCGTCCTCGACGTGCGCTTCCCGACTTCGCGCCAGCTCGACGGCTCCGATGCGATGAACCCGGACCCCGATTATTCGGCGGCCTACGTCGTGCTCGAAACCGACCATGACGGGCTCGAAGGTCACGGGCTCACGTTCACCATCGGACGCGGCAACGAAATCTGCTGCGCGGCGATCGACGCGATGCGTCACCTCGTCGTCGGCCTCGACCTCGACTGGATCCGCGAAGACATGGGCCGCTTCTGGCGGCACGTGACGTCGGACAGCCAACTGCGCTGGATCGGCCCCGACAAGGGCGCGATCCACCTGGCGACGGGCGCGGTCGTCAACGCGGTGTGGGATCTATGGGCGAAGGCCGAACGCAAGCCGCTGTGGCGGCTCGTGGCCGACATGAGCCCCGAGGAACTGGTGCGCGCGATCGACTTCCGCTACCTGACCGACTGCCTGACGCCGGACGAAGCGCTCGACCTGCTGCGCCGCCAGGCGCCCGGCAAGGCCGACCGGATCGCGCTGCTCGAGCGCGACGGCTACCCTTGCTACACGACGTCGGCCGGCTGGCTCGGCTACAGCGACGACAAGCTGCGGCGGCTGTGCCGCGAAGCCGTCGAAGCCGGGTTCGAGTACGTGAAGCTGAAGGTCGGCGCGAACCTGGAGAACGACATTCGCCGCGTGACGATCGCACGCGAGGTGATCGGCCCGGACCGCAAGCTGATGATCGACGCGAACCAGGTGTGGGAAGTGGACGAGGCGATCGACTGGGTGCGCGAGCTGGCGTTCGCGCGGCCGTGGTTCATCGAGGAGCCGACCAGCCCCGACGACGTCGAAGGGCATCGCAAGATCCGCAAGGCGATCGCGCCCGTGCAGGTCGCGACCGGCGAGATGTGCCAGAACCGCGTGCTGTTCAAGCAGTTCATCGCGCGCGGTGCGATCGACGTCGTGCAGATCGATGCGTGCCGGCTCGGCGGTGTGAACGAGATTCTCGCGGTGATGCTGATGGCCGCGAAGTACGGGCTGCCCGTGTGCCCGCATGCGGGCGGCGTCGGGTTGTGCGAGTACGTGCAGCATCTGTCGATGATCGATTACATCTGCATTGCCGGCACGAAGGAAGGGCGCGTGACGGAGTACGTCGATCACCTGCACGAGCATTTCGTCGAACCGTGCGTCGTGCGCGGCGCGGCGTACATGCCGCCGACGGCGCCCGGTTTCTCGATCGAGATGAAGCCCGAATCGCTGGAGCAGTACCGGTTCCGCGGCTGACACGCGTCGAGCGTGCCGACAACATGAACGACGGAGACGCGAAGTGGATCTGAATCTGCAACACAAGGTCGTGATCGTGACCGGCGGCGCGTCGGGCATCGGCGCCGCGATCTCGATGCGGCTGGCCGAAGAAGGCGCGATTCCGGTGGTGTTCGCGCGCCACGCGCCCGACGACGCATTCTGGCGCGCACTCGTGCAGAAGCAGCCGCAAGCCGCGTGCATCTCGGTCGAATTGCAGGACGATGCGCAGTGCCGCGATGCCGTTGCGGAAACGGTCACGCGCTTCGGCCGACTCGACGGCCTGGTCAACAACGCGGGCGTCAACGACAGCATCGGGCTCGATGCCGGACGCGACGCATTCGTCGCGTCGCTCGAACGCAACCTGATCCACTACTACGTGATGGCGCACTACTGCGTGCCGCACCTGAAGGCGTCGCGCGGCGCGATCGTCAATATTTCGTCGAAGACGGCCGTCACCGGGCAGGGCAACACGAGCGGCTATTGCGCATCGAAGGGCGCACAGCTTGCGTTGACGCGCGAATGGGCCGTCGCGTTGCGTGACGACGGCGTGCGCGTGAACGCGGTGATTCCGGCCGAGGTGATGACGCCGCTCTATCAGAACTGGATCGCCGGCTTCGACGACCCGCAAGCGAAGGTCGCGGAAATTGCCGGCAAGGTGCCGCTCGGCCAACGCTTCACGACGGCCGACGAAATCGCCGATACGGCCGTGTTCCTGCTGTCGGCGCGCGCATCGCACACGACGGGCCAGTGGCTGTTCGTCGACGGCGGCTATACGCATCTCGACCGTGCGATCAGCTGAGGGCGGCGATCCATGCAACCGGACTTGAACCCGAACGCCGCGCTGCCGTTGATCGCATTGACCGGCATCGGCAAGCGCTTCCCGGGCGTGCAGGCGCTCGACGATTGCCGTTTCGACCTGCGTGCCGGCGAAGTGCATGCGCTGATGGGCGAGAACGGCGCCGGCAAGTCGACGCTGATGAAGATCCTGGCGGGCGTCTACCAGCGCGACGACGGCGAGATCCGGATGGACGGCCGCGCGGTGGAGATCGCCGATCCGCGCGCCGCGCAGGCGCTCGGGATCGGCATCATCCATCAGGAACTGAACCTGATGAACCACCTGAGCGTCGCGCAGAACATCTTCATCGGCCGCGAGCCGCGCGGCCGCTTCGGCGTGTTCGTCGACGAAGCGGCACTCAACCGCGACGCGGCCGCGATCTTCGCGCGGATGCGGCTCGATCTCGACCCGCGTACGCCGGTCGGCCGGCTCACGGTGGCGAAGCAGCAGATGGTCGAGATCGCGAAGGCGCTGTCGTTCGACTCGCGCGTGCTGATCATGGACGAGCCGACCGCCGCGCTCAACAACGCGGAGATCGCCGAGCTGTTCCGCATCATCCGCGATTTGCGCACGCACGGTGTCGGCATCGTCTACATCTCGCACAAGATGGACGAACTGCGCCAGATCGCCGATCGCGTGACCGTGATGCGCGACGGCAAGTACGTGGCGACCGTGCCGATGGCGGACACGTCGATGGACACGATCATCGCGATGATGGTCGGCCGCCAGCTCGCGACCGAATTCCGCACGCCGCCCGATACGTCCGCGAACGACGTCGCACTCGAAGTGCGCGGGCTGTCGCGCGGCCGCGCGATCCGCGATGTCGGCTTCACACTGCGGCGCGGCGAGATTCTCGGCTTCGCCGGGTTGATGGGCGCAGGCCGCACCGAGGTCGCGCGCGCGGTGTTCGGCGCGGACCCGGTCGATGCGGGCGAGATCCGCGTGAACGGCAGGGCCGTGACGATCCGCACGCCGGCCGATGCGGTGAAGTACGGCATCGGCTACCTGTCCGAGGATCGCAAGCATTTCGGGCTCGCGGTCGGGATGGACGTGCAGAACAACATCGCGCTGTCGAGCATGCGCCGCTTCGTGCGCCGCGGCGTGTTCCTCGACGCGCGTGCGTTGCGCGACACCGCGCAGTCGTACGTGCGGCAGCTCGCGATCCGCACGCCGTCGGTCGCGCAGCCGGCGCGGCTGCTGTCAGGCGGCAACCAGCAGAAGATCGTGATCGCGAAGTGGCTGCTGCGCGACTGCGACATCCTGTTCTTCGACGAACCGACGCGCGGGATCGACGTCGGCGCGAAAAGCGAGATCTACAAGCTGCTCGACGCGCTCGCCGCCGACGGCAAGGCGATCGTGATGATCTCGTCGGAGTTGCCCGAGGTGCTGCGCATGAGCCACCGGATTCTCGTGATGTGCGAAGGACGCGTGACCGGCGAATTGCGCGCGGCCGAGGCCACGCAGGAAAAGATCATGCAGCTCGCGACGCAGCGCGAGTCGACCGTATTGTCCTGAATCAGACGCCGAGACGCTTACCCGATCATGTCCAACGATACGCATCCCGTTCCGCCTCTCGCTTCCGGCGACGCGCCGGCCGGCGCATCGAGCCTGAAGTCGCGCTTCTTCAACCCGGCCGCGCGGCAGAAGCTGCTTGCGTTCGCGAGCCTCGTGCTGCTGATCGTGTTCTTCAGCTTCGCGTCGCCGAACTTCCTCGAAGTCGACAACCTCGTCGCGATCCTGCAGGCCACCGCGGTAAACGGCGTGCTGGCCGTCGCCTGTACCTACGTGATCATCACGTCGGGCATCGACCTGTCGGTCGGCACGCTGATGACGTTCTGCGCGGTGATGGCCGGCGTCGTGCTGACGAAGTGGGGCATGCCGCTGCCGCTCGGGATCCTGGCCGCGCTGTGCTTCGGCGCGCTGTCGGGCAGCGTGTCGGGCTTCGTGATCGCGAAGATGAAGGTGCCGCCGTTCATCGCGACGCTCGGCATGATGATGCTGCTCAAGGGGCTGTCGCTCGTGATCTCGGGCACGCGGCCGATCTACTTCAACGACACGCCGGGCTTCACGTCGATCGCGCAGGATTCGCTGATCGGCAACCTGATTCCGGCGCTGCCGATTCCGAACGCGGTGCTGATCCTGTTCCTCGTCGCGGTCGGCGCGTCGATCGTGCTGAACCGCACGATCTTCGGCCGCTACACGTTCGCGCTCGGCAGCAACGAGGAAGCGCTGCGGCTGTCGGGCGTCAACGTCGATGCGTGGAAGATCGCGGTCTACACGTTCAGCGGCGCGGTGTGCGGGATCGCCGGGCTGCTGATCGCGTCGCGGCTGAATTCCGCGCAGCCCGCGCTCGGGCAGGGCTACGAGCTCGATGCGATCGCGGCCGTGGTGATCGGCGGCACGTCGCTGTCGGGCGGCGCGGGCAGCATCGTCGGCACCATCATCGGCGCGTTCATCATGAGCGTGCTGACGAACGGCCTGCGCATCATGTCGGTCGCGCAGGAATGGCAGACGGTCGTGACGGGCGTGATCATCATCCTCGCCGTCTACGTCGACATCCTGCGCCGGCGGCGCCGCTGACGGTCGCATTCATGCAGGCATGTGCTTCATCGCCGGTTCCGGCCGGCGTCCCAGTCGTTCCAGTCGGTTGAGTCGATACGAAAAAAGGAGACGCGAAGTGATCAGGAGCAAGGTGTTGAACGCGATCGTCGGGCTGACGTTCGCCGTCGGCGTCACGACCGGCGCGCAGGCGCAGGAAACCTACATCCCGCTGATCTCGAAGGGCTTCCAGCATCAGTTCTGGCAGGCCGTGAAAGCGGGCGCGATGCAGGCCGCGAAGGACTACAAGGTGAGGGTGACGTTCGACGGGCCGGAGACCGAGGCGATGGTCGACAAGCAGATCGACATGCTGTCGGCCGCGATCGCGAAGAAGCCGGCCGCGCTCGGCTTCGCGGCGCTCGACAGCAAGGCCGCGCTGCCGCTCCTGAAGAAGGCGCAGGCCGAGAAGATCCCGGTGATCGCGTTCGACTCGGGCGTGGACAGCGACATCCCGGTGACGACGGCCGCGACCAACAACAAGGCCGCCGCGTCGCTCGCCGCCGACAAGCTCGCCGCGCTGATCGGCGATGAAGGCGAGGTGGCCGTGGTCGCGCACGACCAGACGAGCCGCACCGGCATCGATCGCCGCGACGGCTTCCTCGAACGGATGAAGTCGGCGCACCCGAAGGTGCAGGTCGTGACCGTGCAGTACGGCGAAGGCGACCAGCTGAAGTCGACCGAGGTGACGAAGTCGATCCTGCAGGCGTATCCGAAGCTCAAGGGGCTGTTCGGCACCAACGAAGGCTCGGCGATCGGTGTGGTCAACGGCGTGCGCGAGATGAAGCGCAAGGTCGTGATCGTCGGGTACGATTCCGGCAAGCAGCAGAAGGACGCGATCCGCAGCGGGCTGATGGCCGGCGCGATCACGCAGAACCCGGTCGGGATCGGCTACAAGACGGTCGAGGCGGCCGTAAAGGCGATCAAGGGCGAGAAGCTGCCGAAGGTCATCGATACCGGCTTCTACTGGTACGACAAGACCAATATCGACGATCCGAAGATCACGGCGGTGTTGTACGACTGAACGTTGCGTCGAGCGGCGGCGGCGCGCGCCGCCGCCGCGGCGACCGGACACGAGGGCATCATGGGTGCAGCGCGTATCGATTCCCATCAGCACTTCTGGCGCTATCGCGCCGCCGATTATCCGTGGATCGGCGCCGGGATGGGGGTGCTCGCGCGCGACTACCTGCCCGACGCGCTATGGCCGCTGATGCATGCGCAGGCGATCGGCGCGTCGATCGCGGTGCAGGCGCGCGCCGGGCGCGACGAGACGGCGTTCCTGCTCGATCTCGCACGCGACGATGCGCGCATCGCGGCGGTGGTCGGCTGGGAGGATCTCGCCGCGCCGCAGCTCGCGGATCGCATTGCCGAATGGCGCAGCCCGAAGCTGCGCGGGTTCCGTCACCAGGTACAGGACGAAGCCGATGCCGGCGCGTTCGTCGCGGAGCCGGGCTTCAACCGCGGCATCGCGTGGCTGCAGGCGAACGGCTATGTGTACGACGTGCTCGTGTTCGAGCGCCAGTTGCGGGACGTGTGGGCGTTTTGTGCGCGGCACGACGTGCACTGGCTCGTGCTCGATCACGTCGGCAAGCCCGCGCTCGCCGACTTCGAGCGCGACGACACGGCGCTCGCGCGCTGGCGTGCCGCGTTGCGCGAGCTGGGCGCGCTGCCGCATGTCGTGTGCAAGCTGTCGGGGCTCGTGACCGAGGCCGACTGGAAGCGCGGGCTGCGCGGGAAGGACGTCCGGCGCATCGAGCAGTGTCTCGACGCGGCACTCGACGCGTTCGGCCCGCAGCGGCTGATGTTCGGGTCGGACTGGCCCGTGTGCCTGCTGGCCGCGTCGTATGACGAAGTTGCGTCGATCATCGAGCGCTGGGCCGAATCGCGGCTGTCGGCGGCCGAGCGCAACGCGCTGTGGGGCGGCACCGCCGCGCGTTGCTACGCGGTGCCGACGTGAACGCGCGGGCGTATGCGTTGGAACGTGGCTTCGTCGGACGAATGGCAACGGGTGCCGCGGTGTGTCGATGGTTGCGGTCGCATCGATGCTTCACCCGATGCCCGGGGCCGAACCTTTAGAATATGCGCAAACGGTTGCGTGCGATGCGCGCGCGGCCGTCCGGAACGAAACCGATCACCAGTCCCGACGTATGTCCATCCAGCCGATTCAGAACCGCCGTCTCTACCAGCAGATCGCCGACAAGCTCAGTGCGATGATCGAGTCCGGCGATTTTCCGCCGGGCAGCTACCTGCCGCCCGAGCGCGAACTGGCCGAACAGTTCGGTGTGTCGCGCACCTCGGTGCGCGAGGCGCTGATCGCGCTCGAAGTGAGCGGGCTCGTGAGCGTGCGCGTCGGCGACGGCGTGAAGGTGCGCCACCCCGAAACGGCTGCCCCCGAGCCCACGCCTGTCCCTGTGGAAAAGGCCGCGCCGTTCACGATCGTCGAGATCGATCCCGAACTCGGCATCGCACTCGACCTCGATACCGAAATCCCGCCGTTCGCGTTGCTGCAGGCGCGCCGTCTGATCGAGCCTGAAGCGGCGTCGCTGGCTGCGAAGCACGGGTCGGACGAGCAGATCGAAGGAATCCACGAGGCGTTCCTGCGCAACCAGGCAGACAACCTCAGCGGCTCGCTCACGCATCCGGGCGACCGGCTGTTTCACATCCGCATCGCGGAAGCGAGCGACAACGCCGCGTATGCGCTGATGATCAAGCAGCTGCTCGCGCACAAGTACGACCCGATGTTCCAGCGGCTGCAGTCGCTGTACATGCCGAACGACATGCCGCACCGGTCGGAACTCGAACACCGCGCGATCCTCGATGCGATCCGCGCACGCGACCCGGATGCCGCGCGCCGCGCGATGGCCGAGCATCTGGACGAAGTGATTCGCATCTTCGGTCGCGCGCTCGATTGAGCGCGCGTCGAAGCGTGATCGGTTGAGCGCGCGTCGAAGCGTGATCGGTTGCCCGTTCAGAAGCGATCCGCGCGATACGGCGCCGGATCGGTGAACGGCGTTTCGCCCGTCATCATCTCGGCCAGCAGGCGGCCGGTGACGGGGCCGAGCGTCAACCCGTGATGGTTGTGCCCGAACGCGAACCACAGCCCGCGATGCGCGGGCGCCGGCCCGATCACCGGGCGCATGTCGGGCGTGCACGGCCGGAAGCCGAGCCACGGGTGCGGGTCGAGCCGCTCGCCGAAACCGAATACAGGCCGCGCGACGCGTTCCGCGCGTTCGAGCTGCACGCCGGTGGGCGGCACGCCGCGCCGCGCGATCTCGACGCCGGTCGTCAGCCGCAACCCGCGCTTCATCGGTGCGATCACGTAACCGTATTCGCGATCGACGATCGGCGCCGACGGCACGCCGCGCGCGGACGGCGCGTAGTGCATGTGATAGCCGCGCTTCTCGCGCAGCGGGATCGTGTAGCCGAACTTGCCGAACACCGTGTCGGACCACGGGCCGAGCGCGACGACCACGGCCGGCGCGGCGGCCAGGCCGTCCTGCGTCCGGACCTGCCAGCCCGGCGACAGCGCGTCGAGGCTCGCGGCGTCGCCCGTCAGCAGCGTGCCGCCGCCTTGCACGAAGAGTTGCGCGTACGCTTTGACGAGCGCGGACGGGTCGACGACGCTTTTCGGATCGAGCCAGTGCAATGCGCCGCAGAAGCCGGGCGCGAGGCTCGGTTCGTGCGCGCTCAGC
This sequence comes from Burkholderia sp. HI2714, assembly GCF_002223085.1. Classification (NCBI taxonomy): domain Bacteria; kingdom Pseudomonadati; phylum Pseudomonadota; class Betaproteobacteria; order Burkholderiales; family Burkholderiaceae; genus Burkholderia; species Burkholderia sp. HI2714. The sequence goes on from NZ_NKFM01000037.1 coordinate 224,585, forward strand.
GCGGCGGCATCGAGCGGCGTGATGCCGAGCCCGTGGCGGCGCGCGGTGAGTCCGGCTTCGGCCACGCTGCGTTCGAACGCGGCCGGCGTGCGGAACGCTTCCAGCCAGCCGTTCGCGCGGATGAGTTCGCCGGCGCCGGCCCGCGCGATCAGCGCGTCGTGCTCGACGATGCAGCGCTCGATAAGCGGCAGCATGTCGCGCGACGCCGCCGCGTGACGCAGCGGCGCCGATTCCCACCAGAAACGCGCGAGCCAGGGCGCGAATGCGGGCAGCGACGCGCTGTGCCAGTAAAGATCGGTCGAGCGGTTCAGCGCATAGCGTATCAGCGTGAACGGGCTGCGCGGGAACGGATACGGTTCGACCGACGAGCGCTCGATCAACCCCGCGTTGCCGAAGCTCGTGCCTTCGCCGGGCGCGCCGCGATCGACGAGGGCGACCTTGCGTCCTCGATCCTGCAGGTGAAGTGCCGCGGAGACGCCGACGATGCCTGCGCCGAGAACGATGACGTCGAAATCCATCAGTGGTGAATGACGGTGAGCGGCGCGCGCCCGCGATGAGGCGTATGCGCCCGGGTTGGAGAGCAGTTCGAGCTGCAAGCATACTCGCGGCGGCGTGGGGCACCAAGAGGACGCGCGCGGCCTGCGCACGACAGGTGGCCCGCGCGCGACGATTCGCGATCGTCGTGCCGACGCGGGCAGTAGAATGCGCGGGTTCCGGCCTTCGAGGGTGACACGCGATGATCGAGTTGACCGCATCGGTTTATGCGGCGGAGTTGAAGCGCTTCCGGGCGACCGGCAGCGTCTGGCTCGCGGTGGACGAGATGCCGGCCGATGTCGACGTGCCGCCGGCATGGCGCGCGCTGCTCGCCGCGCCGGACGACATGCTGGCGGAGACGCTCGTGCGGATGTGGGCCGGCATCATCGATCGGCTGCCGGCCGTCGCGCAGTTCTTTCGCGACAAGCTTGCGCGTCCGGCCGTGTTCCGCAATGACGGCGGCGACGTCGTGCTGCTGTATCCGTACACGGTCGGGCACGACGACCTGAATTTCTTCATCGGCCGTACGCCGTTGGGCGAGCGGTGGCCGGGTGATGCGTCACCGTGGCCTGCACTGCCCGGCGATCTGCGACGGTTCCACCAAACCGTGCATGACGGCTGGACGTTCTTTCCCGCGCATTCGATGGGGCCGTTGCCGCTCGCCGATCAGGCCGCGCTTGCCGGCAAGCTCGACCTGACGCCTGCCGAGATGCGCAAGCTCGGCGTGAAACCGGATCTCGTGCGGACCGTGTTTCATAACGGCAGCGGTGACTGGCTGTGCGTCGATTCGAGCGAAGGGGCCGGCGGTAGCAACCCGGCAGGGCGGTTATGGTGGCACGAGCGTCCGACCGAGCTTGAGCGCGTGGATTTCTGGGCCGTGATGAACGCGTGGTTCGAGATCTTCGTCGAGGAAGCTGACGAACGGTAGTTGTTCACGGCGTTTTCAAGTCATCGCGAACAGCGTGCCCCACCGCGCGAGTGCGTGCGTATGGATGCACGTCATTCCTGCCAGATGTATTCAATGCGATGTGTCGGCGGCGGCCTCGCGCGACAGAACGTATGAAGTTTGGCATCCTCGAGCATCCAATCCGCTGATCAATTTCCCGACGTCGACACCGGATCGACATCGGCAACAAGTTCGTGCACCAGCGCCGATTCCGCATACTTTCCCCGTTTCTCGCGGGTGTTTCCCACTGGTTGGCGATGCGAATTTTTACCTAAGATGAAGCCATCATGCGCGTAATTCGGTGCCTGCACGCGCATGGAGGGAGGCGGGAGGCAGCGCCGGAGCGACGCCAGCGGATGTTGCCATCATGGATGCGAAAGTGTGCGCGTCGGCTGCCAGTCTCGCGACTGCAGCGACGCCAGCGGACGTGGCGGCAATCGCCGCGCGAACGGCGCCCGGCCGTCCCGGCCGAACCGCCCCGCTGCACCACGCGCTGGTCGCAATCGTTTGCGTTCTGGGGGCCGCCCAGGCCATGCTTGCCGGAGCTTCCGCCGACGCGCTCGATCCGGCCGACACGGTGCGCATCGTTGCGCCCGCAAGCCCCGCCGATCCCGCCGATCCGGCAGCTGCGACACACGACGCGGCCGTGCGTCAGGTCGTGCTGGGCATCATCAGTTTCACCCGCTGGCCGACGACACCCGTGCGCCTGCATCTATGCGTCACGGGCCGGCCCGACTATGCGGGCGGCCTGACCGATACGCTGCAGGCCGGCTCGACGCTGCTCGACGTGCAGCGTGTGCGCTTCGACGATCCCGCGCTCGGCATGGCCTGCGACATCGTCTATCTCGGCAACCTGGGCGCGGATGAACGCGCGCGCGTGAGAGCGGCGCTAGCCGGCCATCCAGTGCTGACGATTGCGGAACACGATCCATCCTGCACGGCGGGCGGCATGTTCTGTCTCAACGTCGACGGCGAACGCGTGTCGTTCGACATCAATCTCGACGCGGTCGCCCGCAGCGGCGTGCGCGTGCATCCGAGCGTGCTCAATCTCGCACGGCGGCCGGGGGCACCATGACACGACCCGTCCCGCCCGTTTCGCTGTCGCGCGTGCCGCGCCCGACGCTGCAAAGCGTGCTGCGTCGCGCGCACCTGCGCCTGGCGTTCGTTGCCGTCGCGATGGCCGCCGTGTCGTTGATCGTGGTGGCCGTGATTGCATTGCGCGCGTATGCCGGCAACAACCTGAACCTGCTGGCCCGTTCGCTCGGCTATACGGTGGAGGCCGCGCTCGTGTTCGGCGACCGCGTCGCGGCGGCCGAGGCGATCGGGCTGATCGCCATCGATGAAGATGTCGCGCAGGTGGTGGTCACGGATAGCAAGGACCAGCCGTTCGCGACGTGGCAGTTGCCCGCCGGCAGCGGGATCGCGCGGCTCGAACGCGTCGTCGCCGACCTCGCGCTGCCGGGGCCCGTGACCGCGCCGGTGGTACACGACGGCATCGTCGTCGGTCACGTCGTCGTGCGCGGCCGTGGCCATCAGTTCTTCGGATTCCTGCTTGGCGGCGTGGGCGGCATTCTCAGCTGCCTGGCCGTCAGCGTGATCGGTGCGTACATCAGCTCGAAGCGCCTGCTGCGCAGCATCGTTTCGCCGTTGCGCGCGCTGGCCGGCGTCGCCCACGCGGTGCGGCGCGAACGTGCGTTCGCGCAGCGCGTCGAGCCCACATCGATTGCCGAACTCAACCAGCTCGGCGACGACTTCAATGCATTGCTCGACGAATTCGAAGAGTGGCAGAACACGCTGCGCGACGAGAACGCGTCGCTCGAACACAAGGCGACGCACGATGCGCTCACGGGGCTGCCCAACCGCGTGCAGTTCGAGTCGCGTCTCGCACTCGCCCTCGGCGAAGCCGCGCTGACGGGGCAGCGGGTCGCGATCCTGTATCTCGATTGCGACCGCTTCAAGGAAATCAACGACTGCCTCGGCCACGACGCCGGCGACGCGGTGCTGATTGGCATCGCGTCACGGCTGCGCACGCAGGTGCGCGAGACCGACCTGGTCGCGCGCCTGGGCGGCGACGAATTCGCGGTCATGCTGCCGGCCGTGCGCGAAGCGGGTAGCGTATGTCGTATTGCTGACGAGATCTTGTCCGGTATGGGGCCGTCGATCGAGCTGTCCGACGGCCGCGTGGTGGCCACCATGATGAGTGCCGGCGTAGCGCTGTATCCCGATCACGCGTCGGATGCGAGCGGCTTGCTGCGGGCGGCGGATGCCGCGATGTACCGCGCCAAGCGCGCCCGGCCAGGCTCGTGGCAACTGGCGGAAGGGGTCGCGGGGGCGGCCTGAGGTGCATCGTTTCACGCTGCGGGCGAGGCCGCAGCAGTGGGTGGAAAGCGCGCTCGCGATGCGCGTGCAATCGAAGAGGTCAATGATGAACAACACGTTTCCGGTGGGCATTGGGCGCATGTGCGTCGGCAGCGCGCTGCTTTTGTGCATGCTGCTGGGAGGCTGCAAGACGCCGCCGCTTCATCGTGGATTGACGCAGACGCAGGTCACGGCGCTCAAGTCGGCCGGGTTCCAGGAAACCCAGCAGGGTTTCGAGTTCGGCTCGGCCGGGCCGATCCTGTTCGATTTCGATCGCTACAACCTCAAGCCCGATGTGCGGCGGATCGTCGAAAGGATCGGTCGCACGCTCCACTCGGCGGGGATCAACGGGGTACGGGTCTATGGATATTCGGACCGGGAAGGCCTGGACGAGTATGACCTCGAGCTGTCCAGGCGGCGGGCGGAGGTCGTTGCCCTCGAACTGGTCGACGTGGGGCTCGATGCAAAGCGCATCGCGATCGTCGGGAAAGGGAAGAGCGATCCGGTCGGGGACAACAGGACGCCGGGAGGAAGGGCGCAGAACCGGCGGGCGGCGATCGTGGTGTCGCCGCGGTGACCGGGGCGGTTTCCCTGGACGGTGTGAAAGGCGATTGAAAGCACCGGAAAACATGCGATCGAACGCGACGACCGGCAGCGTGTAGCGGTACCGCGCGTTTGCAAGCGCGCGTTCCGTTCCGAGCGTTCGCACTATTTCATCGTGACTGGGGGCGATGCTTCGCCCCGTACGGATCTGTCACACGTTTCATGCAGATTGTGTCCTGTTCCGCGCGTGCCGGCGCGGCGATTCGGCATGGGCTGCCGCGTCCGGGCGGCCGGCCGCCGGCCTGTTTTCGGGCCATCGGGGGCCCGAACGGAAACGTTTGCAGGTGTCTTTCACGCGTCCGGATTTTGTCCTACATTATCGGGGCTTCGGGCCGGTCAGCCGGCACCAGGAACCTGAGAACACAAGAAGGAACAAGAATGAGTTTCGCTCCGAACGGGGGTATTCCCACTGGAATGGGCGGTAGTGCGCTCGGCTCGTTGAGCGCGCTCGGCGGTCTCGCCGGCCCGGTTGCGTCGAGCGTCGCCGGCAGCCTCGGGCCGCTCGCGGGCCTGGCCGGGCACGTCGACACCGTCCAGCGCGCGATGCAGCTCGCGCAGACCGGCTTCTCGCTGATGGACAAGACGCCCGGCGCGATCGCCGAGGCGATCAACGGCGCCGCCAACCCCGCGCGCCTGACCCAGCTCAACCGCTACGTGACGCTCGATACGCCGCTCGGCCCGGACGTGCTGCTGGTCAGCGCCGCCGTCGTCGACGAGCACGTGAACCGGTTGCCGGAGATTCACCTCGACCTGCTGTCGCATCGCCACGACCTGCGCCCAGAGGATCTCATCGGCCAGCAGGTCAAGATCCGGTTCGACCAGCAGGCGCGCCTGTCGACGCTCGAGCGCGTCGTCGCATCGGGCGCCGCCGACAACGATCGTTACTTCGACGGCTACGTCGCGTCGTTCGACCGCGCCGGCAACCCCGGCAACGTCACGCAATATCATCTGACGGCGGTGCCGTGGTTCTGGTTCCTGACGCGCTCGACCGACTGCCGGATCTTCCAGAACAAGACCGCGCAGGACATCCTCACCGAGATCTTCCAGGAGCACGGCTTCTCCGACTTCGTATTCGATATCCGGACGAGCCAGAAGCCGCTCGAGTACGTCGTGATGTACCAGGAGAGCTACTACAACTTCTGCGCGCGGCTGATGGAGCAGGAGGGGCTGGTCTGGACGCACCGCTACGAGAAGGACAAGCACATCCTGGTGATCGGCGATTCGAACCTGCTGTTCCGCCCGATCGACGGGCTCGCGACGGTGCCGTTCGCGGCCACCGAGGCGAGCGAGGACAGCGGCATCGACCAGTTGCACGAAGGCCGGCGCTTCGGCGTGGGCAAGGTCACGTTCCGCGACTTCAACCACCAGAATCCGTCGTCGCCGCTGATGCTGGTGGAGGCCGGGCCGCAGAACCTCAAGCATGCGCGGCTCGACGCGACCGAGCGGTTCGAGCACCAGTCGCTGTACGACCACGGCGACGACGGCAACCGCTACGCGCGTTTCGCGATGGAAGCCGAGGAGGCGCAGGCCCATCGCTATACCGGCGGCGGCTACGCGTGGCGCATGACCACGGCGGGCGCCGTCACCGTGGCGAATCACCCGGTGCTCGAGAACAACCAGGAATACGTGATCCTGCACGTGCGTCACGAGGCGGTGAACGATTACACGCAGCACAGCGCGAAGCTGCCGTATCGCAACAGCTTCGCGCTGCTGCCGAAGAAGATTCCGTACCGTGCGCCGCGCGGCACGCCGAAGCCGGTGATTCACGGCACGCAGTCGGCGATCGTCGTCGGTCCGAAGGGCGAGGAAATCTACACGAATGGCAGCGCCGTGAAGGTGCATTTCCCGTGGGACCGGCGCGGCAAGAAGGACGGCTCCGATTCGATGTGGGTGCGTGTATCGCAACCGTGGGCGGGCGACGGCTGGGGCGCGGCCGCGATTCCGCGGATCAAGCAGGAAGTGCTGGTGGCGTTCAATCAGGGTGATCCGGATAACCCGGTGATCGTTGGTCGTGTGTTCAACGGCGAGCAGGGCAACCCGTACCATGGGGCGGCCGGCGAGACGATGGGGATCAAGAGCCAGACGCACAAGGGGCAGGGGTCGAACGAAATCCGCATGACCGACACGAACGGCATGCAGGAGTTCTTCATGCATGCGCAGAAGGACATGAACACCGTCGTCGAGAACAACGAGACGCACAAGGTGCTGGGGCCGATGCGTACCGTGCTGGTGGCAACGGGGAGTGAAGAGAAGCAGATCCCGCAGGGCAACCTGACCGAGACGATCGCCGAGAAGCGCAGCACGACCGCGACCACCGTCGAGGTGATGACGCCGACCAAGGATGGCGGCGGCGGCACTCAGGTTTACATGGCCGAGCGCGGCATCCTGCTGAAGGTGATGGACAGCTCGATCTCGCTCGCGCCGGAAGGCATCCGCCTCGAGCACAAGGGCTCCGTGATCCTGATGACCGACGACGGCGTGATGATCAACGGCACGCGCATCGATCTCAACAAATAACTCGAACGAAACCAGCCATGCACTACGCAATCCACGAAGGCACCTTCGAACTGCCGGACGCGGCGCTCGACCGCACCGTCAACATCCTGATGATGAACGTCGGCCCCGGCGGCCTCAATCTCGTGATCGCCCGCGGACGGTTGCGCGACGGGGAGAATCTCGACGCGTTCGTCGCGCGCGAATGGGAAGTGGCGTCGCGCGATGCCAGGATGCTGACCGAGAAGGCGCGTCGGCCGGTGACGGTCGGTTCCCGTGCGGGCGTCCAGATCGATTCCACGCTCGAGCGGGACGGCAGGCTCTGGCATCAGGTTCAGACGATGTTTCCGTCGGACGACGCCGGCCGCGTGCTGGTGATGACGTTGACCAGCGCGGCGCCGCTGACCGAAGAACAGCAGGCGATCGCCGAACGCATGCTCGCCAGTTTCCAGCCGCGCGCGGCGCGGCCGTCCCTGCTCGGGCCGGGTGACGCGTCGTGAGCGCGGAAAACTTCGCGGCCGCGCGCTTCGAAGATCCGATCCAGCACACGTCGTTCCTGGGTGAGCTTGTCGGCACGGTCGGGTCGGTGGTCGGCGGGGCCATCGTCGGTGCGTTGGTGGCAGAGGCGATGGAGGGGCTGATATTCGCCGGCCTCGCCGCGCTCGAGATCGGCACGGCAGGGTTGGCGACGCCGCTCGTGATTGCGATCGGTGTAGGCGTGGCGGTCGGCTCCGGCGCGCTGATGGAAGCGAGCGGCATGAACGATGCCATCGACGACGGCGCGAAGTCGGTGGCCAATTCGCTCGTGCCGCCCGAGATCAAAGGCAAGATCGCGAGTGGGTCGGGGAACGTCTACGTCAACAACAAGCCGGCGGCGCGGGCGGCGAAGCCGGGCGATCTCGATACCGTTGCGTGTACCGATCATCCCGGGCCGCAGATGATTGCCGACGGGTCGGGCAGCGTTTATATCAACAATCAACCGGCCGCGCGGGTCGGTGACAAGACGACATGCGACGGGACGATTGCCGAAGGCTCGGACAACGTTTTCATCGGCGGTGGGACGCAGCGGGTGCGGGATGTGAAGTCGGCTACTCGGCTCGGGTGGCTGGGGGCTGCGCTCGGTATCGCGCTCGCGGTGTGCGGCCGCGGGAAGATGAGCTGGGGCGACTTCCTGAAGAGCAAGGTGCCGTGTATCGCGATGAATTTCGCGGCGGGTGCGTTCGGTACCTGGCTGGGTAGTCTGGCGAGGCCTTCGGCGGGCCATCCGGTTAACGTCATTACCGGCAGCAAGGTTCTCGATGGCACGGACGATACCGATTTCGTCCTGCCCGGGCCGCTGCCGATCGTCTGGCAGCGTTTCTATAGCAGCCTCGATGATCGCGCCGACAGCCTGTTCGGGACCGGGTGGAGCGTGCCGATCAGCGTCGAGCTGCGACTCGCGCGTGAACATGGCGAGGTGGTGTCGATCACGTACTGGGACGAGCAGGGGCGCGATATCGTGTTCCCGGCTGTGCCGCCGGGTGAGAGCCATTTCAGCGTGCCGGAAGGCATTTACCTGATCTGCACCGAGGGCGGCCACTATGTGGTCGAGACGGTCGACGGTGTGTATCGCGATTTCGGTCGTGCCCGTACCGATGCGGATGGCGAGACGCTCAAGCTCTGGCGCCTTGAGGATCGCAACGGTAACTGGATCGAGGTCGAGCGAGAAGCGCACGATGAGGTTGTGCGGCCTGCGCGGTTGCACGATAGCGCCGGCCGCTTGCTGACGCTGTCGTACGACAAGTTGCATCCGCAACGTATTGCCGCGATCGAACTGACTCGTGGTGTCGACGGTGAACAACCCGACACGCTGGTGCGGTATGCGTATAGCAACGCCGGCGAGCTGGCGGCCGTTACCGATCGGAGCGGTCATATCGGGCGGCGCTTCGCATACGAGCATGGACTGATGGTCCAGCACACGTTGCGCGGCGGCCTGCAGTGTTTTTATGCGTGGCAGGGTGTCGGTCGCGACGCGCGTGTGGTGCGCCACTGGACCAACGACGGCGAAGCGTACACGTTCGACGCGGATCTCGCGCAGCGCTCGGTGACGATCACCGACCAGATCGGTCGCGTGACGCGCTGGACGTGGAACGAGGACCAGCAGCCGACGAGTCATACGGATGCCGAAGGCCACGTGTGGCAGCTGGAGTGGAATGCAAAGCGGCAGTTGGTCAGCACGACCGACCCGGCCGGGAACACGACGCGCTTTGAATACGACGAGCGCGGGCGTCAGACGCAGCGCATCGATGCGCTCGGGCAGGTCGAGCGGACCGAGTGGAACGGGTACTACGACCTGCCCGTAGCGGAAACCGATCCGGCGAATTCGCGCTGGATCTATCGCTACGACGATCGCGGCAACCTGACGATGACGCGCGATCCGGCAGGTTTTGCGACCGAGTATCACCGGGACGAGCGTGGGCTCGTGCACACGATTCGCGATGCGCGGGGTGGGTACAAGTTCCTTGAATGGAATGGCCGTGCGCAGTTGACGTCGTATACCGATTGTTCCGGCAAGGTTACGCGGTTTGCGTATGACGCACGCGGTGCGCTTTCGCGTGTGACTGATGCGGCTGGACAGTCGACCGTGTACGAAACGGATGCGATGGGGCGGGTCACGGGGATCGGGACGGCCGATGGTGCTCGTCAGGCGTTTCGGTATGACTTGGCCGGGCGTCTTGTCGAAGTTGTCGACGCGAATCAGCGCAGCACGCGGTATGAGATCAATCCGCGCGGGCTGCTGCTTTCTCGTACTGACGCGGCTAATCGTGTCGTGCGATTCGGGTACGACGATGCGTTCCGGCTCGCGAGCTTGACCAACGAAAACCGCGAGTCGTATCGCTTCCAGTATGACCGTCGCGACTTGGTGGCTGCGCAGATCGGGCTCGATGGCCACAAGCGCACATACGAATACGACGTGTGCGGCCAAGGCACGGTCGTGCGGGATGGAAAGATCGAGACGCGATACGAGCGCGATGCGATCGGTCGACTGACGGCGAAGCAAGCTACGCATGAGCGATGTGAGTACCTGTACGACAAGGCGAGCCGAATCGCGTCGGCCGAGTTGTACACGCTGGGGGCTCGCGGTTCGTCGCTGAAGAATCGGGTCAGCCTGAAGTACGGCGCGCGCGGTGAGGTGCTCGAGGAGTACACGCCGACGGGCTGGCTTGCGCATACCTACGATGAGCTTGGTAACCGCGTCAGCACCACGATCTCGGGCGAGCGCACGATCGACTGGCTGCATTACGGGTCGGGCCATGTGCACCAGATCCGCGTTGACGGTGCCGCAGTCGCCGACATCGAGCGCGATGATCTGCATCGGGAAGTTCTGCGGACGCAAGGCAAGCTGACGAGTCATTTCGGGTACGACGCGGTGGGCCGTCGTGCCCGGCAAGTTGCACAGCGAGGCAGGGCGGCGGACGAGTTGCTGGCGAAGCAATGGCAATACGACGCTGTGGGAGATGTGATCCAGAAGCGGGATCTGCGCTATGGCACGACGAGCTATCGGTATGACCCGACCGGTCGCATTGAACAGGCGGCCGGGCCGGGATTGCCGTCGGAAGTGTTTCGTTGGGACGCGGCAGCCAACCTGGTGTCGAGCGATCACCCGGGAGGCTTCGTAGAGCACAACCGGCTCAAGATGTTCGAGGACAAGCGCTTCGAGTACGACGTTTATGGGCGGTTGGTTCGCAAGTTGAGTGGGCACGGGCCGGCCAAAGAGTTGGTACTTGAGTACGACGATTGGAACCAATTGAAGACCGTCGTGACGAAGGACCGGCTTGGTGTCGGGACGACGCACTTCGAATACGACGCGTTCGGTCGGCGGATTCGGAAGCTCAATGGCGGGTATGCGAGTACGGATTTCCTGTGGGACGGCATGCGGCTCGTGCAGGAGACGTACCACGACCGTCAGGGCGAGGAAGCGCTGACGTACTTGTATGAGTCGAATAGCTATGTGCCGCTGGCGCGGATCGACCAGGGCAAGGCGGCGGCTAACGACGCCAATGCGCGGGATGCGGTCTACTATTTCCACAACGATGTGTCGGGGTTGCCGGAGGAACTGACTAACGCTGAAGGCGAGTTGATTTGGCAGGCGCGATACAAGGTTTGGGGCAACGCGGTGCAGGAGGAGTGGATCGCGCGGGCTCCACAGCAGTCGGTGCCGGAGTGGGGCGAGGTGCAGCCAACTACGCCAACACCTGCTTACTTACCGCGACCGCAGAATTTGCGTTCGCAGGGGCAATATCTGGATCGCGAGACGGGGCTGCACTACAACACGTTCCGGTTCTATGATCCGGACATTGGCCGCTTCATTAACCCCGACCCGATCTCGTTGCGGGGCGGGATCAACCTCTATCAATTCGCGCCGAACCCGATCTCTTGGATTGATCCGTGGGGGTTGACAGGATTCTTCACCCCATCGGTGTTTACTGCTCCGTCCGGGAGTACTCATACTGTTTATCAACAAGCGATTGATTGGGATTTGCCGGTAAACACGCGAAGCGGAACAGTAACGAATCTCGACTTGGCTGCAAGTGGGAAAAGTCCATTTGTTGTGAAAAACGGAGTTTATTCACAGCTTAACCTGCATCATTCAAACCAAGATGGGCTGGGTTCCTTGTTTGAATTGTCGGCGGACACCCATCAACGGTATTATGGTAGCAAGGCGCTGCATCCCTATTTGCCTAATCCGCACCCAGTGAATCCAGTGAATAGAGATACATTCAATGCGGACCGTGAGGAGTATTGGAGGCAGCGTGCTGCCGCTGAAACGGAACGAAGAAAAGCTGCTGTCCGATGTGGAGGTTGATATGCTGTCAAGCAAAATTGTTTCATTTTGTCAGGGTAAGAATTGGTGGTTTGATGATATTGAACCGACATATAGGGATGCCCTCTTAAGGATAGGGGTTGATGTTTCATCAGATTTTTCGCAATTTTACTTGCACGTCGAGGATGGCCCAACATTCACGTCGCGCAATGGTGAGATATATCAAATCTGCTGGTTTTTGAACAACTCTGACTATGATGGCAGATTGAGGGTAGTTCGAGATGTTCTTAAAATTCCAGAGCCATATATTCCGTTGGATTCGTTTTCCGGGGAGCGGGGTTATTTCTGTAATACGGAAACCGGTGAGGTTTTTGATATTGGGCTGGGGGATTCGTTGAGGGATTTTTTGGGTGGAAATATGAAGGCTAGATGGAATGGGTTCAATGAATTTATTGAGTGGTTTTTTGATATTTGATTATTGAGGAAATCAATTTATTTTGAGGTAGTGAGGCTGGTGGATTCTGTTATGTGTGAGGAAGTGGGGTGATGCGGGAAGTCGCGATTTTGTTCGGATCAAATGATTCATGACGCTGAATAGATTGGGACTTTATGTGGACAATTCGATCGAAGCAATGTGCATCACTGAAGAGCGTGGCCATAGCGATATGGGGAAGGCACGATGCTAGACAAACTTACGCAACTCGGAGCTGCTCCGATCGATTTGCCACTAAAGACGAAGACGCATCTGCTGGCCGACTTGGAGGCTCAAGTTGGTCCGCTTCCAGATGACTACAGAAATTTATTGCACCACTTTGGTGGAGACATTGAGTTCACTTCGTTCATCAAATTTCGTACCGATGAGCCGTCGCCATGGGCCGCAGAAGATGGCACTGATGCTCTGGAGATCCTCTACGGACTAGTGAGCAAGTACGGTTTGTCGATGCTCCAGATGTTTGAGACGTATAAGGGGCGTATCCCAGCGGGTTGGATTCCGATAGGAGAAGCGCCGGGTGGTAACCAAATCTGTTTGAGGATCGATACGTCGGACGATTCTCAATCGGTTGGGTTCTGGGACCATGAAAGTGAGGTAGGGCCGGGATTGATGCCCAGTGGTAGCGGTTTAACGAAAATCGCTGGTTCGATAGGGGATTTCGTTAGTCGCCTTACACGAGAGGGCCCACCAGAGAACACGCGTCGCGCTGTCAAGGTAGATCTTCAGTTTTGAAAGGAGCGGGCCCGCGTCCGGCACCCCCAATATGGGCAGCTTGTTCACAAGTTGAGTGATCGCGGGCCTGCGAGGAACTGGTTGTTGCCGTCGTAACGACGACAATGACTGTTATACCGACGTCTGTGGCAACCACAGCCGACCACCCCCAACCCCTCACCAACCGATATTGCAAGACGACCGCGACGTCCCCGCACCGCCCGTCGCCGTGCACTTCGTCCCCGCGCCGTTGTCATAAAACGTCCGCGTTTCCGGTTGCGGCACCGAAGGATCGAACGGATTCGGCGCGCCATGCGGACCGCGCGGCGCATCGTACGGGCGCTGCGGCGCATATGAACCGCCACTACCAGCGGGCCGAGAGCCATTCGCCCGCAGGTATTCATTCCAGTTCTCCGCGCGCTGTTCATAGCCAGGCACTGCACGACCAAAACTATCCGTGCCACCCGCGCCGAGCGCGACTCGGTTCGACGGCAATACCAAATCGGGCTCGTGCTCAACCGAAGGCGTCGGCACCACAAGCGCATCGCCCGTCACCCGCAACGGCCGCGTATCCGGCGTATCGAATGGACCGCGCTCCACCGGCGCGGCGTACTCCAGGCGACTATGGCCCATCCGCGCCGCATGCCCGTCATCCCGAGCCGCAGCCCGACGCTCCGACCGAAACACATTGGCACCCACTGACCGATCGGTCAGCGAATCGTGTCCGGAAGCATCGGCGGTAGAAACAGAAAGCGCACACGCGATCGCGGCGGCGGAAGAAAAGCAGAAAGGGTGATTCATCAGCGTTCCGAAGCAGGTGATATGCGATGAGAAAAAAACGGCAGATCACTGGCTGGCGGCTGGGCGACGGACGGGCGTCGAAGCGGCCCTGAAGCGGCTGCGAGGCGCGGCGTACGCGACTCACAGGAAGGCTGGCTGGATTGCAGAAGCGAATTCGTATTATTTCATATAAATAACAACTAGCTTCCAAATGTTTAGTTTTGTTTGTAAACAGTAGGATTGCCCGCCTCGACCGACCGCCCCGAGTTGGTGCCAACCTAAGCAATCATCAGTTGATTGATTTTCAGCGATCAGACCGTTAGCAACCCGAAAACGCACCGCACGAAAATCCCAGATCGCCGAAAGCCAAGCCCAGCAAGGCATCAACCCAACCCGACCCACCCCATAGCAACCCAATTGCACCCCAGGCAAACGTTCTCGCCCCGCACGCGGTTGCGCCCCCATCGCCACCGCCACCCCCAAAACCCTCCGTGTTTTCCCTCGGTCGACCGGCATTTTTGACAGACGATTTAAAAACGCCCATATAATTTCGACTGCCTTGCCAACGGCTGTCGGACCATCCCTCCGAACAAGCGATTTGGCAAGCGGGGCAGGCGAAACGCTTGCGCAATGCAAGACGCATCACGATGTCTTTCCGAACCAGACGTCCCCTTTTGGGGACTGCAAGAGCCGGGCCCCGCTACGCAACATTCCGCTGGAGTTCCGTCTTCTATGTGTCTCGGGCGTGTCCCATGTCCTCGCCCCGGGTGCTGTTCGATTGCGCAAGTCATGCCGCCTTTGCCCGTATGACTAAACAACATCGAGGAGCTCCCAGATGACGCTGTCCCGTCTTACGTCCATTTCCGCCGCCGTGCTGTTCGCCGCCGGCGCCGCCGCCGCGCAAGCGGAAACCGTGAAGATCGCCATCGCTGGTCCGATGAGCGGTTCGGTCGCCCAATACGGCGACATGGTGAAGGCCGGCGCGCTGACCGCGATCGAGCAGGTCAACGCTGCAGGCGGTGCGGGCGGCAACAAGTTTGAAGTCGTGATGATGGACGACGCATGCGAACCGAAGCAGGCCGTCGCCGTCGCCAACAAGATCGTCAGCCAGAAGATCAAGTACGTGATCGGCCACGTGTGCTCGGGTTCGACGATCCCGGCCTCGGACATCTACGAGAACGAAGGCATCGTGATGGTCACGCCGTCGGCCACCGCGCCGCAGCTGACGGAAGGCAAGAAGCGCCACTTCATCTTCCGCACGATCGGCCGTGACGACCAGCAAGGTCCGGCCGCCGCGCACTACATCATCAACAACGTGAAGCCGAAGAAGGTCGCGGTCCTGCACGACAAGCAGTCGTACGGCCAGGGCATCGCGTCGTCGGTGAAGAAGGACCTCGAAGCCGCGAAGATTCCGGTCGTGCTGTTCGAAGGCATCAACGCCGGCGATTCGGACTACTCGGCGATCATCACGAAGCTGAAGTCGCAAGGCGTCGACTTCGTCTACTTCGGCGGCTACCACCCCGAAATGGGCCTGCTGATGCGCCAGGCGCGCGAGCAGGGCGTGAAGGCCACGTTCATGGGGCCTGAAGGCGTGGGCAACAAGGACGTGACGGCGATCGCCGGCCCGACCTCGGAAGGCATGCTCGTCACGCTGCCGGCCGACTTCTCGGCCGATCCGGCCAACGCGGCGCTCGTGAAGGCGTTCGCGGACAAGAAGCGCGACCCGAACGGCCCGTTCCAGATGCCGTCGTACGCTGCGGTGAAGATCATCGCCGACTCGATCGCCGGCGCGAAGACGACCGATCCGACCAAGGTCGCCGCGTACATGCACAAGACGACGTTCGACACGCCGATCGGCAAGGTCGCGTATGACGCACAGGGCGACCTGAAGGCGTTCAAGTTCGTCGTGTACACGTGGCACAAGGACGCGACGAAGACCGCCGCCAAGTAATACGGAGTACCCGCCCGCGCATTCCGCCCTGTCCGCGACCCGGACGGGGCGGGTGCGTATTGTCCACGCATCTGCCCATTGCGCGGCCATGGGGCGGCCCGAGACGACACCGTGCGTTGCGCGCGGCCACGCCGTGATCCGGCGACGGCAGGCGACACAACGCCAACGGGAGCTTCCCGCACATGACTGACTTCTTTCCTCAATTCGCCCAGCAGCTGGTCAACGGCCTGACGCTGGGTGCGATCTATGCGCTGATCGCCATCGGCTATTCGATGGTCTACGGCATCATCGGCATGATCAACTTCGCCCACGGCGAGATCTACATGATCGGCGCGTACGTGGGCCTCGTGACCCTCACTGCAATCGGCATCTCGGCCGGCTATCCGCTGCCGCTCGTGCTCGGCGCCGCGCTGATCGTGTCGGTGATCGTCACCGGCCTGTACGGTTTCGCGGTCGAGCGCGTCGCGTACCGGCCGCTGCGCGGCGGCCCGCGCCTCGTGCCGCTGATCTCCGCGATCGGCATGTCGATCTTCCTGCAGAACTACGTGCAGATCGGCCAGGGCGCACGCGACGTGTCCGTGCCCGTGCTGATCTCGGGCGCGTTCGACATCCATCTCGGTGGCGACTTCGACGTGACCATCCCGTACTCGCGGCTGATGATCGTCTGCGTGACGCTCGTGCTGATGATCGCGCTCACGCTGTTCATCTCGCATTCGCGGATGGGCCGTGCGTGCCGCGCATGCGCCGAGGACATGAAGATGGCGAACCTGCTCGGCATCGACACGAACCGCGTGATCTCGTTCACGTTCGTGCTCGGCGCGATGCTGGCGGCCGTCGGCGGCGTGCTGATCGGGCTGACGATCGGCAAGCTGAACCCGTATATCGGCTTCGTCGCGGGCATCAAGGCGTTTACCGCCGCGGTGCTCGGCGGGATCGGCAGCATCCCGGGCGCGATGCTCGGCGGCGTGCTGCTCGGCCTCGCTGAAACCTTCGCCGCAGGCTATATGCCGGCCGAGTACAAGGACGTGGTCGCGTTCGGCCTGCTCGTGCTGATCCTGCTCTTCCGCCCGACCGGCCTGCTCGGCAAGTCGGACATCGAAAAGGTTTGAGGGAGACGCAGATGAGTCAAGTCATTTCCGTTCGCCGCCCGGTCGCCGACGCATCGATCGGCCAGGCGCTGAAAAATGCCGTGGCCGCCGCGTTCCTGACGGCGATCCTCACGATTCCGGTGCTCGGGTTGCAACTGAAGCTCGAAGGCTATCAGGTGGTGCTCACGCCGCACTGGCGGCCGGTGTGGATCGCGGTCGCGGGCGTGTTCCTGTTCCAGCTGTTCAAACCGTGGCTCGTACGCGCGAAATCGTCGGTGAAGCTGCCGGCCATGCCCGCGATGGGCGCGCAGCAGCAGCGCGTGATCGTCTGGGTGCTGCTCGCGGTCGGGCTCGTGTGGCCGTTCTTCGGCTCGCGCGGCGCGGTGGACGTCGCGACGCTCGCGCTGATCTACGTGATCCTCGGCCTCGGGCTGAACATCGTGGTCGGTTTCGCGGGGCTGCTGGATCTCGGCTATGTCGGGTTCTACGCGGTCGGCGGCTATACGTACGCGATGCTGAACCAGTACTTCGGGCTGTCGTTCTGGGAATGCCTGCCGCTCGCCGCGATCGCGGCCGCGACGTTCGGCTTCCTGCTCGGCTTCCCGGTGCTGCGGCTGCGCGGCGACTATCTCGCGATCGTCACGCTCGGCTTCGGCGAAATCATCCGCCTGCTCGCGAACAACCTGACGAGCCTCACCGGTGGCCCGGACGGCATCTCGGGCATTCCGAAACCGACCGTGTTCGGCTACGAGATGGCGCGCAGCGCGAGCGTCGAAGGTGCGAAGACCTTCCACGAACTGATCGGGCTGGAATACAGCGGCGACCACGTGGTGATCTTCCTGTACCTGCTTGCGCTCGTGCTGGTGGGCTTCACGCTGTTCGTGACGAGCCGCCTGATCCGCATGCCGATGGGTCGCGCGTGGGAAGCGCTGCGCGACGACGAGATCGCGTGCCGTTCGCTGGGCCTGAACCCGACGCGCATCAAGCTGTCGGCATTCACGCTCGGCGCGGCGTTCGCCGGTATCGGCGGCGCGTTCTTCGCGGCGCGCCAGGGCCTCGTTAATCCTGAATCGTTCACCTTCATCGAATCGGCGCTGATCCTCGCGATCGTCGTGCTCGGCGGGATGGGCTCGCAGCTCGGCGTGATTCTCGCGGCGATCCTGCTGACCGTGCTGCCGGAAGTCGCGCGCGGCTTCGCCGAGTATCGGATGCTGATCTTCGGTCTCGTGATGGTGTTGATGATGATGTGGCGTCCGCAGGGCCTGCTGCCTGCGAGCCGTCCCCACGTGGAGCTGCCCCAATGAGCGCGAATACGGAACTGTTGAAGGTCGCCGGGCTGCAGATGCGCTTCGGCGGGTTGCTCGCGGTGGACGGGATCGATTTCGACGTGCGTCGCGATGAAGTGTTCGCGATCATCGGGCCGAACGGCGCGGGCAAGACCACGGTGTTCAACTGCGTCGGCGGCTTCTACAAGCCGACCGGCGGCGACGTCGTGCTCGACGGCCATGCGATTGGCGGGCTGCCGAGCCACAAGATCGCGTTGAAGGGTCTCGTGCGGACGTTCCAGAACATCCGCCTGTTCAAGTCGCTGACCGTCGTCGAGAACCTGCTCGTCGCGCAGCACCGCAAGGTGAAGGCGGGGCTGCTGCCCGGCCTGTTCTCGACGCCCGCGTATCGCCGGGCCGAGAAGGAAGCGCTCGAACGCGCGGCCGTGTGGCTCGACCGAATGGGGCTGACGTCGGTCGCCAACCGGCCGGCGGGCACGCTGTCGTACGGGCACCAGCGGCGTCTGGAGATCGCGCGCTGCATGATCACCGAGCCGCGCCTGCTGATGCTCGACGAGCCGGCGGCCGGCCTCAACCCGCAGGAGAAGATCGAACTGCAGCACCTGATCGACAAGCTGCGCCGCGAGTTCGGCGTATCGGTGCTGCTGATCGAACACGACATGAGCCTCGTGATGGGCGTGTCCGACCGCATCCTGGTGATGGAGCACGGCAGGCCGATCGTGATCGGCACGCCGGAAGCGGTCCGCAACGACCCGCGCGTGATCAAGGCGTATCTGGGGGAAGAGTGATGCTGAAGCTGGAACAGGTCCATACGCACTACGGCGCGGTCGAGGCGCTCGCGGGCGTGTCGATCGAGGTGAACAAGGGCGAGATCGTCACGCTGATCGGCAGCAACGGTGCCGGCAAGACGACGCTGATGATGACCGTGTGCGGCACGCCGCGCGCGTCGTCGGGCCGCGTGCTGTTCGAGGGCAAGGACATCACCGCGATGTCGACGCACCAGATCATGCGGCAGGGGATGGCGATCTCGCCGGAAGGGCGGCGCGTGTTCCCGAGCCTGACGGTGCTCGAGAACCTGAAGATGGGCGGCTTCTTCGCGAGCCGTCACGAGATCGACGACGGCATCGAGCACGTGTTCAAGCTGTTTCCGCGCCTGAAGGAGCGCGCGACGCAGCGGGCCGGCACGATGTCGGGCGGCGAACAGCAGATGCTGGCGATCGGCCGCGCGCTGATGAGCAAGCCGCGTCTGCTGCTGCTCGATGAGCCGACGCTCGGTCTCGCACCGCTCGTGATCGCGCAGATCTTCGACATCATCCGCACGATCCGCGACGAAGGCGTCACGGTGTTCCTCGTCGAGCAGAACGCGAACAAGGCGCTGGGTGTGGCCGATCGCGGCTACGTGCTCGAAACGGGACGCGTGGTGCTCGCCGATACGGGCGCGAACCTGCTCGCGAACGATCGCATCAAGCAAGCCTACCTCGGCGGTTGATGCCGAAAGCCGCCGGCCTGCAACGGGCCGGCGGCGCTTCCTCTTTCGCTTTCTCATGCAAGGCCGGTTCCCGGCCTTGTCTTCATCCGATCCTGAACGTGCTTTTCAGTACGTCGCGCAGATGCAGCGCGGCGCGATTGCTGTCGTCCGTCAGGATGGTGATCAGGTGCGGCGGGAGATCGGGCAGCACGATCCCGGCGACGTGGCTCGTCAGGTTGCCGGACACGCGATCGTGTTCGATCAGGCCGACCGCGAGGCCGTTCGCGATACACGCCTCGACCGCCGGCGAGCTGGCGCTTTCGAGCAGCATCCGGTGCGGGATCTTCGCCTTCTTCAGCGCATTCAGTGCGGTGTCGCGGTACGGGCAGCCCTGCAGTTGCACGGCGATCGGCAGCGGTGCGTCGGGATTGAACTTGAAGGTTCGCGCGGCGACCCACACCGGATGGGTCTTGCTGAGCAGCTCGCCGTGCGGCGTCGCTTTCGGCACCACGGCGATCGTGATGTCCAGCTGGCCGCGCGAGAACAGCGACTGCAGCTCTTCGCTGGAGCGCGCCTCGACCGTCAGTTCGAGCAGCGGCCGGTCGGCGGCGAAGCGCGGCAGGAATTCCGCCATGAAGTGCGCGGCGTACGAATCGGGGATGCCGAGCCGCAGCTTGCCGGTCAGCATCTGCGGCGACAGCGATTCGACGAGCCGGTCGTGGCTCAGCAGAAACTCGGTGGTGTCGCTCAGCAGCTTGTGGCCGTACTGCGTGAGTTCTACGGCCTGGTTGTTCCGCGTGAACAGGCGCTGCGCGACCATTTCCTCGAGCTTCTGGATCTGCGCGGTGACCGACGACGGGCTGCGATTCACATGAGCGGCCGCATCCTTGAAGCGGCCGAGCTTCGCGACGGCGTGGAAGGTTCGCAGCAGGTCGACGTCCAGGGTGCGCGGCATGATTTGGTTTTTCCGAATCAGTGATTCAGGTAATGTCGATTGACGGAATTATTGGGCATCCCATATTCTCGGTCAACAGGCAGACAACGGCAGGCAGCCGGTCGCGCGTTGCACGTATCCGGGGAACGATTCATGTCGATCAATGATTTCGTTGTAGATGCATTGGTGCGGGACAGGAAGTTGAAGGCCGAGTCGGTATGGACGGTCGAGAATCACGAAAAGTATTCGACGCTCAAGCGCAGCGACGATGACGCGAGGAGAAAGGAAGCAGGGCGCGAGGTGTTTTCGCTGATGCGCAACCTGAACGAGCTGGGCGTGCGGAGCCCCGCGCTGTGCGCGGACCGCGACGGCAACGGTTCGTTGCGCGAAGCGATCGGCCAGTTGAGCGAGCGGCTCGCGACGTTGTCGCGCGGCCGCGATGTGCATTACATCGAGCTCGGGCCGGAGCCGGTCAAGACGACCGAACTCGTGAAGGCCGTCAGCGGCTGCGGCCCGGACCATCTGCGCTATACGGCCGTCGACATCAACGAGTCGTCCGAAGACGCGATGCGGCACGCGATCATGCCGTTCCTGAAAACGCCCGGCTGTTTCAACTACATCGCCGACGATTACCGGAACGTGCAATGGAACCACATCGACGTGGGCCAGGACGTGACGTTCATCACGATGCTCGGTTTCCAGGAAGGCAACGAATTGCCCGTGACGATCGGCCGGCTCATCCGCAATCTCGGCGGCAAATCGACCTACGTCGTGTCGGAGATGCAGTTGCTGGTCGAGGGGAGAGAGGAGCCCATCTACAACTTCTACCGGAACGAGAACATGGTGCGGTTTTCCGAAGTCGTCAGCCGGCAGCAAGGCTTCGAACCGCTCGGCGAGCACCATGTATCGATCGTCCGGCTCAATCTGCTCGGCGACCAGTTCCACGTGGCGGTCACGTTGCAACCGGTATCGAAAGCCGGGGCCGACGGGCATCTGATCACCAACGTCTGCCTGAAATACACGCCGGAGCAATTCCGTCACGTGCGCCACAGCCATGCCAATTGCCGCGTGATCGACGAACTGCACAGCGGCGACGGCAGCGTCGTGTACCAGATCGCCCAGTTCAAGGGCTGAATGCCGCAACCACGACAGCGAGGCACGCGATGAACAAGGGAAATGCATTGCCGGTGTTTGCGCGAGGGTTCGATCGGGTGAGGCTTGCGCTGCAGACGTCGCTGTCCGGCGGCGCGAATGTCGACGGCTCGCTGGACGCCGCGACGGAACCGATGCGCTGGGGCAGCGCCTGCCTGCGCGACGGCTATGAAGTGCGATACCGGCGCAATCTCGACGCCCTCGGCTATCGCGGCGTGCCGATGCGCGGCACGCGCTCGGACGCGCTCAACGCGGTGTGCCATCTTCGCGGCTTGTTTTCGGACGAAGCGGTTCATGCGCTGCGCGAGATCGGCCGCGCGCTGGAGCGCAGTGCGTCGAGCAGCAACTGGATCATCTCGAAGCGCGTGCGTGCGGTGACGGAGCGCTCGCGGTTCATCGACGACATGATGCACGACCGCGCATTCCTGCTGAGGGTGTCGCGTCTGGCCGGTGTGCCGCTGATTCCGTATCCGATGGTCAATGCGCGGTCGCAGTTCAACTACTACTACCCGACGGATCAGCGCGACGGCAAGGAACAGCTGGGCATGTGGCATACCGACGGCACCAGCTTCGTGCTGAACATCGTGCTGTCGGATCGATCCGACTACGAGGGCGGAAACTTTCTGTTCTACGAATCGACCGCGGAGACGTTCGACCGCCACGATCGCGAACGCCGGCATGTGAAGACCGCGAACCTGGACAACGCGGGCGACGCGCTGCTCATCTACGGCAGCAAGCTGTTCCATGGCGTCGAACCGGTCGAGGCGGGACGGCGCATGTCGCTGGTGCTGTCGTTTCATTGCCCGACCACGCGGGAGGACGACAACGGGTTCTGGCATCTCGCGTCGGACGACGGCATCCCGCGCACGGTCGTCAACTGGCTGGCGCTGCAGCGCGCGCTCCGGGACGACGCCGAACTGCAGTATCACCGCCTCGGGATCGAACCGATTCGCCCCGGGGATCTGGCAGACCAGCGTCTGTCCCCGGCAACTTTCTGAGAGCCGTCGCGCCATGCGGTTATTCCTGCTCCAGCTCGTTTTCGTGTTGTCGTGGAGTTCCGGCTTCATCGGCGCCAAGCTCGGCGCGGAGACGGCCGGCGCGTTCAACCTGCTGTTCTGGCGGTTCCTGCTCGTCACGCTGTGCCTGGCGATCGTCCTCAACCGGCAGCTCGGGCGCCTGACGTGGGAGAAGCTTCGCTATCACGCGGTGATCGGCTTCCTGTCGCAGTTTCTTTACCTGGCCTGCGTGTACGTCGCGATTCAGCATGGCCTGCCGCCCGGCATCGCCGCGATCGTCGCCGCGATGCAGCCGCTCATCACGGCCGCGATGACGGCGGTGGAAGGCAGCGAGCGCAGCGGGGCGCGCCAGTGGGCCGGGCTCGTCGTCGGGTTCGTCGGCGTGGGCATCGTGATCGGCGGGCAATATGCGCTGCCGGCCGGGTCGGTCGGGCTCGTGATGTACCTGCTGCCGCTGGTGTCCGCATTGGGGCTGTCGATCGCGACGATCTATCAGCGGCGCCGCGCGCTGACGGCCGCGCGCAGCAACGAGGACGGCCTGTTCCTGCCGCTGTTCGTGCAGGGATGCGTGAGCCTCGTGCTGTTCGCGGTGTGCGGGATCGTCACGGGCGACCTGCACGTGCCGACCCAGCCGAACGTGTGGGTCTCCGTCGTGTGGCTGACGGTGTTCTCGACCTTCATCGCCTACCTGTCGCTGTGGGCGCTGCTCAAGCGCATGCCCGCGACGCGCGTGGCGACCCTCGTCTATCTCGAACCGCCCGTGACGCTGATGTGGGCCGCATGGATGTTCGGCGACCGGATCGAGGTGACGACCTATCTCGGCATCGTGGTCGTCGCGATCGGCGTGTGGCTGGCCGGCAAGCGCGTGGAGCGGCCCGCGCGGGCGCGGCGGGCGAACATGGAGGCGGCCGGCCGCTGACGCACTGGTTGCGCGGGCCGTTCCGGTGTAGCGTCGCGGTACTGTCACGACCCGCGCAGGCACCCGATGAAAGTCAAACGGATCGTCGCCAATATCGACACCCGATCAGTCGACGATGCAAAGCGTTTCTACCAACGGATCTTCGGCCTCGACCTGCTGATGGATCACGGCTGGATCGCGACCTACGGCAATGCCGAGCAGATGGACGTGCAGATCAGCTTCGCATTGGAGGGCGGATCGGGCACGCCGACGCCCGATCTGTCGATCGAGGTCGACGACGTCGATGAAGCACTCGCGCGTGTGCTTGCGGCCGGGATTCCGGTCGAGTACGGCCCGGCTGACGAGCCGTGGGGCGTGCGGCGGTTCTATGTGCGCGACCCGTTCGGCAAGCTCGTCAACGTGCTCGCGCATCGCTGAATCGGGCCGCCGGGGCGGCTTCGCCGGCGTTTAAGCATGCAACGCCAGCCCCTTCACGGCTTTCTCCACCGCCTTCTTCGGCCCACGCAGCGCCAGCCCGACGAAGTCGAGATTCTCCGCATCGCCGGCGCGAAACACTTCGCGGTTGGCCGCGTCGTGCCCGGTCAAAAACATCGCATGCACGTAGGGCACGATCGTGAGTTCGCGCGACAGCGCCTGCCGGTGTGCGGCCTGCAGGCCGTTCAGGTCGGCCGCGAACACCAGCATCGGCTGGCCCAGCATGCGGCCGTAGCGGCGTCCCGCCGCATCCTCGTACGGCTCGCCGAGTGCTTCGGGTGCTTCGGCCGCAATGCCTGTCGCGAGAAACGCGACGACATTGAGTTTTTGCCACGCGGCGAGATCGTCGCGCACGATCAGCGCGACCTTGGTATCGAACATGAGTGCTCCTTGTAGAGACGCTCATGATCGGATGCCGCGCACGATCAGTCTGGAACGTTTGTGCACAGTTGCCGGTAGGCGGCCGGTGTGATCCGGTACGCGCGGCGGAACCAGCGGCCCAGGTGGCTCTGGTCGGCGAAACCGACGTCCGCGGCGGCCTGCGCGGGCGTGCGGCCGGCCGCCAGCAGCCGGCGCGCGGCACGCAGCCGCAAGCGCACCAGGTACGCGTGCGGCGACGTGCCGAACGCACGCTGGAACAGCCGCGTCAGCCGGAACCGGTCGATCCCGGCGACGCTGGCCAGCTCGTCGAGCCCGATGTTGCCGTCCATGTGTTCATGCAGCAGATCGCGCACGCGTGCGATCGCGGGCGGCACGACGGCGCTTTCCAGCACGAGCGGCCCGCGCAGTTCGCCGCCGAGCCGGATCAGCAGGCGGTCGAGCGTCTGGTCGCGCGCGAGCTTGCCTTCGTTGCCGTGGATCGCGAGAAACGCCTGGCGGATCGCGTCGACGAGGCCGCGATCGTCGACGAGTGTATGGCCGAACGACGCCTCGACGCCGACGAGGCCCGGCAGGTCGAGCCGGCGCGCCGCGCACTCGACCCACGCTTGCGGCAGGTACAGCATCCCGTAGGTGAAGCCGCCGGCTTCGGGCGCATGGCCATCGTGCAGTGCGCCCGGCTCGATCAGGATCGCGCGGCCCGGCACGCTCGTATGCATCGACCGGTGGCAGTGGAATTGCTGTACGCCCTGTTCGGTGAAGCCGACCAGCATGTCGTCGTGATCGTGCGCGTCGTATGCATGGCCGTTGAAATGCGCATGCAGGCTTTCGATGCCGGTTTCCGCATCGCGCCGCGCGACGAGCCAGTGGTCGGGTGCGCCGACGTCCTTTGCCGTTGTCGTCATCGAGTGCCTCGTGCATCGCCGTCGCGTGACGGAGCGTGACCGCGTGTCGCGGGAGGGCGGTGGCGGACGCGGGTCATTCGTCGCTCGCTGCGCGTTCGTCGCGCGCATATTGCGCGGGCGGCCGGCCGACGTGCCGCGTGAACGCGACGCTGAAGGTGCTGGCGGAACTGTAGCCGACGCGCCCGGCGATCTCCGCGATGCGGCCTTCGTCGCGACGGAGCAGGTTCTTCGCGAGCGCCATGCGCCACGTGAGCAGGTATTCCATCGGCGCGACGCCGACTGCGCGGCTGAAGCGTTCGAAGAAGGTCGAGCGCGACAGCGCCGCTTCCCTGGCGAGTTCGACGACCGTCCACGGGTGCGCGGGGCGTGCGTGCATGCCGCGGATCGCGGCGGCGAGACGGCTGTCGGCGAGCCCGCGCACGAGGCCGGGCGACGCATCCGTGCCGGCCGAGAACCGCAATGCCTCGATCAGCAACACTTCGACGAGGCGCGACAGCACGAGTTCGCGCGCGGGCCGCTGCGCACGCGATTCGTCCCGCACCAGTTGCACGAGCGTGGTCAGACGCGGCTCGCCGCGCACGTGCACGTATTGCGGCAGCAGCGACACCAGCAGCGCAGCGTCGGGCGAACTGAAGCTGCAATTGCCGGCCATCAGGCGCGTGTCGACCGGGCGGTCCGCGTCGCCGATCCGGTATTCGCTGTTGTCGAGCACGACCGGGGCGGCCGTTTCGACACCCGGCGGCGGCAGTTCGAAGCTGGATATCGAGACGCCGTAGGCGGCCGGAATCAACACGAAATCGCCGGGCAGCAGATCGATCGGCGGATGTCCGTCGATCGCGACCCGGCACCCGCCATCCAGGACCGCGCAATAGAACGGCTCGCCGGCAACCGTCCGGCTGATGCGCCAGGGGCTTGCGCCGTGAACCAGCTTGGAATACCGCGTGCTCGGCTGCAGCAGCGTCACGACCTCGGCCAACGGATCGATCATCGCCGGACTCTCGCAAAAGAAAATCGGATTTTCGATTGTAGCGAATACGGATCCGGCCATCTATCGTACGAACACATGCTCAACACGTCACAGGAGTGAGTTCGCATGAAGACCGTATTGATCACCGGCTGTTCCTCCGGCTTCGGCCTCGAGATTGCCCGTTACTTCCTGGCCCGTGACTGGCAGGTCGTCGCGACGATGCGTACGCCGCGCGAGGACGTGCTGCCGCCGTCGGCGAACCTGCGCGTGCTGGCGCTCGATGTCACGAATCCCGACAGCATCCGCGCGGCGATCGACGCCGCCGGCCCGATCGACGTGCTCGTCAACAATGCGGGTTTCGGCGCGGCCGCACCGGCCGAACTGATGCCGATCGACACCGTGCGCGCGCTGTTCGAAACCAACACGATCGGCACGATCGCGGTGACGGAAGCCGTGCTGCCGCAGTTGCGCCGGCGTGGGGCTGGCGTGGTCGTGAACGTCACGTCGAGCGTCACGCTGAAGGTGCTGCCGCTGCTCGCCGCCTATCGCGCCAGCAAGGCGGCGGTCAATGCGTACACCGAATCGGTGGCGCTCGAACTCGCGCCGTTCGGCGTGCGTGCGCATCTCGTGTTGCCGGGCCGTGCGCCCGACACGCGTTTCGCCGACAACGCACGCGCGCACATGCACGGCTTCGAGCACGAGGCTTATGCGGAATTTTCCGCGGCGGTCTTTGCGCGCATCGTCGACGAAGCCGCGCCGATCACCCACGCGCAGGACGTCGCCGAAGCCGTGTGGCGTGCGGCGACCGATCCGTCGAGCCCGATGCGCATTCCGGCCGGCGCCGATGCGGTCGCGTGGGCGGCCGAAGCGGGCTGACGCTCGCCGACACGAGCGTGAATCGGCTGGCCGTCGACAGGGTCGAGCAGGCTTGTGTGCGTGCGTCATTCGGGATGCCCGCCGGCCTGCAACAAGCCGGCGGCGCGCTGGCATGCACGGTCGTGCATGCATCACGGACGGATACGGTCCGTGCTTTTTTTCAACCTGCCGCGCTCGGCATGAAGGAACGCCGCGCGCGTTTCTGCTCGTCATCCATCCGCCGGCCATGCATGGTCGCGCCAGCCACCCCCACCCGATACACGAGCGACCACGCCGAGCCGGATATCTGCCGCTACTGGCCGCCTTCGTACAGCTGGTTGAGACGCTGGAGTTCCCCCGACTTCTGCATCCGCTGGTATTCCTCCTTGACCTGTGCGCGCGTGAGCCCGGTCGGCCCACCTGCCTGCGCCCCGGCGCTGGGCATGCTGCCCATCGACGTCGCGCTGATCGCCGAGTCGGACGGCTTGCTCGACGCTGACGCTGCGCCATCGTCCTGCGCCCGGGCGAGGCCCGACGCACCCACCACACAAACGACGGCCAGTGCCGCCTTGTACATGCTCTTCATCGTGGCACCTCACATGAACAAGCAATGCAACAACCACGACGCGGATGCTGCATCGTCCGCGTATGTCGACGTTCCGTACGCGCAACGTCGATCCTCCCCCGGCCATTCCCCAAAGTGATCCGGCGACTGACGCATCGGCATGCGCGGCTTCGCGCCATGGTTCTGTCGCACGTGTCGAGTCGTCTTGTGCGCGTTTGACTCGCGCATCGTGAATCGGGTCATTCCGCCCACTGCATCGCGCCGGACAAATCCCCCATGCCGAACGCAGAGTGGTTTCGTCACGCGAATGCAGCCGGAATGGCGGAATGATAGAACCCGCATGCCGGTTTAACGCCCTCTTGAAAGGGGGTATTTGCCGTCGTTGTCATGTGGAATGCCTACACTGCACAGACATCGCGAAACGTATGCAGTCGAGCGTCTCGCCATGACGCGCGAACGAATCTGGTGCATGTTCGAGGAGCGCATTCATGTCTGACAAACACGTCGCGCTTGCGAGTCATATTCGGCGGCTCTGTTCGCTCGCCGTCGAGCCGCGCCTCATCATTCCTCACGTGGTTGAGGCGGCCCGGCACATCGTCGGTGCCGATTGGGGCATGTTCTTCTATGCCGACGAGCACTACGCCGTGTCGGACGTGTACAGCGAAAACGAAGCGGTGTACGCGTTGTTGCCGGCGTATTTCTCGCACATCCACGACACCGAGCGGCAGAAGGTGCCGGGCGTCACGTTTTCCGATGCGATGCGCCGCGGACACGGTTTCGACAACAGCGCGCACCACGACGATGCACTGCTGTCGAGCGAGATGTACGCGGACCTGTGGCGGCCGATGTCGATGCGCCACTGTCTCGAGCTGACCGCGACGGACGGCACGCGCGGCTGGGGCAGCCTGCTGCTGTCGCGCGCATCGGGCTGTCGTCCGTTCTCGGAAAAGAACCATCGCGACATCGAACCCGTGGCGCGGCATCTGGCCCATGCGCTGTCGCGGCCCGTGCAGCCCACGCTGCACGAATCGGAATGCAGCGAGTCCGCGACCCTGGTGGTCGACGACGACGGCCGGCTCCTGCTGCACAACGCGGACAGCGTCCGGATGCTGGCGCTCGCGACCGGCGAGCCGCTCGCGTTCTATCGTCACGAACGCTTGCCGGACTGGCTTGCGCCGCTAGGGTCGAACCTCAAACGAACCTGGCTCGGCTACCCGGCACCCCCTGCGACGCTCGAGCGCCGCAACCCTGCGGGGCGTTTCCGCTTCAAGGCCTATCGATGTACCGACGCGGTCGCGTTGCAACGCGATGCCGCGATCGTGATCCATATCGAACACTTTCCGCCGCTCAGGCTGATGGTCGAACGACTCGGTTTCGCGTTCGGCCTGACCGAGCGACAACGCGAACTCTGTGAGCAGCTCGTGCTGGGCCGCTCGCACAGCGAGATTGCGCGCGACTTCGCGCTGCGTGACAGCACCGTCGTCGATCATGTTCGCAAGATCTATCGCCGGCTCAACGTCCACAACCACGACGAATTGCGCAGTGTGTTCCGGACCGGGCGGCTCGATTAGGTTTCGCAGCGTGCGGTGCCAGGCGTGCCGTTATAGTGCGCGCCGGATCGCCTGTTCGAGCAACGACAACCCGAGATCGATTTCCGCTTCGCTGACGGTCAGCGGCGGCGCGATCCGGAATACGCCGCCCATGCCCGGCAACTGCACGATGTTCATGCTGAGCCCGAGATTCATGCATTCGCGCGTGATCTTCGCGCCGAGCCCGTCCGCCGGTTCCTTCGTGCGGCGATCCTTGACGATCTCGACGCCGAGCAGCAGCCCGCGCCCACGCACGTCGCCGATGCAGTCGAAGCGTTCCATCAGGTCGAGCAGGCCGCGCCGGAGCCGGTCGCCCATCACGTTCGCCCGCTCGACGAGCCCGTCGCGCTGCACGACGTCCAGCACGCGCAGGCCGACGGCCGCCGGCAGCGGATCCGACACGTGCGTCGTGTAGAACAGGTAGCCGAGTTCGTGCGCGCGTTCCTCGATTGCCGCGGACGTCACCATCGCCGCGAGCGGCAGCCCGGCGCCGAGTGTCTTCGACAGCGTCAGGATGTCGGGCGTCACGCCGTCGCGCTGGCACGCGAACATCGTGCCGGTGCGGCCGACGCCCGTTTGCGCCTCGTCGAGGATCAGCAGCATCCCGCGTTCCTCGCACTTGCGCTTGAGCGCCGCCATATAGCCGTCCGGCAGCTCGATGATCCCGCCCGAGCTGAGGATCGGTTCCGCGATGAACGCCGCGAGGTTGCCGCTCGACTGGCGATCGATCAGGTCGAACGCGTAGTCGAGTTCGGCCAGGTAGTCGTAGGCGCCGTTGCGCTCGAAGCGCGGCCGGTACGTGAACGGCGCCGGAATCGCGAACGAGCCGACGGCGGCCGGCCCGACGCCCTTGCGGCCGGCGCTGTACGTGGCCGACGCGGCCGCGCCCGTCATCCCGTGCCACGACTGCGCGAAGCCGACGATCTCGTACTTGCCGGTGACGAGCTTCGCCATCCGGATCGCCGCTTCGTTCGATTCCGCGCCGGTGCTGAGCAACAGCGCGCGATCGAGTCCGGCGGGCGTGACGTCGGCGAGGCGCGTCGCAAGGTCGACGACCGGCCGCGACAGCATCCCGCTGAACAGGTGGTCGAGCTTGCCCGCGTATTCGCCGATCACGGACACGATCTCCGGATGGCTGTGGCCGAGCACCGCGCTCATCTGGCCCGACGTGAAATCGAGGATCGCGCGGCCGTCCGCGTCATACACGAAGCTGCCTTGCGCGCGCTCGATGATCATCGGCTCGAACGTGCCGCCGTAGCGGACCAGGTGCTGCCTGGCATGGCGCCAGAAGGTCGGGTCGTCGTTCAGGGACATCGGGCGTCTCCAGGAAAGGGGCAGGGGGCGCTTGCAGTCTAGGCGTGCGTCTGGTTTGATGGAAACGAATAGTTCTAATGCAAGGTAGAAAAGGAGCTAATACCTTGGCGCTTTCGCTCGAAATCGACCTGCTGCGCTCGTTCGTCGTGATCGCCGAGGTGCGCGCGCTCAGCCGCGCGGCCGCGCGCGTGGGCCGGACCCAGTCCGCGCTCAGCCAGCAGATGAAGCGGCTCGAGGAGGTCGTCGACCAGCCGCTGTTCCAGCGCACCGGGCGCGGCGTGGTGCTGACCCACCCGGGCGAGCGGCTGCTGGTGCACGCGCAACGCATCCTGCGGCTGCACGACGAGGCGATGGCCGACCTGTGCGGCACGGGGTTGTCGGGGACGATCCGCTTCGGCTGCCCGGACGATTACGCGGAAGTCTGGCTGCCGTCGCTGTTGCGGCAGTTCTCGAGCCAGCATCCGCAGGCGATCGTCGAAGTCGTGTGCGGGCCGACGCCGCGGCTCATCGAGCAGCTGGAGAAACGCGCAGTCGATCTGGCGATGATTTCATTGCCGGACGACGGATCGAACGACGCCATCATTCGCCGCGAGCAACTGGTCTGGATCGGCTATCCGGGGCTCGAACCCGCATATTTCGATCCGTTGCCGCTGGCGCTGTCCGATCGCGACACGCTCGATCACATCGCCGCCTGCGAGGCGCTGGATCGCGCGGGCCGCGATTACCGCGTCGCGTATGCGAGCAGCAGTCTCGCGGGGCTGATCGCGCTGGTGCGTTCGGGGCAGGCGTTCGCGGTGATGACGCAGACGGCGGTACCGGCCGACCTGGCGATCGTCACCGGCGATCCGCGCCTGCCACCGTTACCGGCGGTGGGCATTGCGCTGAAGTTCGATCGCAAGCGGCCGTCGCATCTGACGGCGGCGTTCGCCGAGCATATCCGGCTCACGCTGCCGCTATTGTGATGCGCGCGGCCGCCACGCGGACGCATCAGTCGACCGTCGACGAGGCCGATACCTTCGCCGGGCCACGTGCATAGGCATCCGCCGTCGCATCGCGCACGCGGATCGCCGCCTGCATGCCCGACAACTTGAGTTCGGTCTCCTGATATTCGTTGACCGGATCGGAATCGGCGACGATGCCGCAGCCCGCGAACAACCGGCAGGCGCCGCCGTCGACCAGCGCGGAGCGCAGCGCGACGATGAAGTCGCCGTTGCCGTGCGCGTCGATCCAGCCGACGGGCGCCGCATACCAGCCGCGATCGAAGCCTTCATGCGCGCGGATGTGGTCAAGCGCTTCGGCGCGCGGATGGCCGGCCACCGCCGGCGTTGGGTGCAGCGCCGCGACGACCTGCAGCAGCGTCGCATCCGCCTTCAGCGTCGCGCGGATCGGCGTGCTCAGGTGCTGCAGCCTCGGCAGCCGGTGCAGCGACGGTTGCTCGGGCACGTCGAGCGCGCGCGACAGCGGCGCGAGCGCCGCGCGGATCGCGTCGACGACGAGCGCGTGTTCGAAGCGTTCCTTCGCGGAATCCATCAGCGCCGCGCCGAGCGCGCGATCGTCATCAGGCGTGGCACCGCGCCGGATCGTCCCGGCCAGCGCATGCGTGCGCACGTCGCCGGCCGCGACACGCGCGAGCCGCTCCGGCGTGGCGCCGACGAAGCAGGCGCCTTCACGGCGGACCGCGAACAGGTGCGCATGCGCGTCGCGCTTGCGCAGCCGGCGCAGCAGCGGCACGACGGCAACGGGCCGCGCGTACTGGTCGAGCACGTCGCGCGCGAGCACGACCTTGCCGAACCTGCCGCCGTGGATCGCGTCCACCGCGCGCCGGACTTCGTGTTGCCATTCGCTCGCTTGCAGCGCCTGCGTGTGCAGCAGGTGCGGCGCATCGTCGTCATGGGCGGCGGCGAGCGTGCCGAGCGACTCGATGCGCGCGAGGCACGCATGCGCGAGCGCGGCCGGATCGTCGTGCGCGGCGACGACGTGCTGGCAGACGGCCCAGTGCGCGTCGCCTTCGCGCACGATCAGCAGCTTCGCCACCGTCATGCTCGCGTCGGGAAACGGCGCCCAGTGTGCGCTGCGCGCGCCGTGCGAATCGAACCGGAAGCCGCCGACGAGGCGCGGCGGTTGCGGGCCGGCCGTCACCGCATCGCGAACGAGCGCGCGCCAGCGCGCATCGATCTGCGCGAAGCGCGTGTCGCCGGTGGCGGTCAGTTCGAGCGCGCCGTCCCAGCCGAACAGCGTGACGGACGCATCGCCGGCTTCGTGGAAGAACCACGGCGTGGCGCCGTCGTCCCACGCGGCGATCAGGTCGAAGAAGTCGAGCGGGCGCAGCGGCACCGACACCGACGCGAGCGTCGGCGTGCCGGTGTCGGCGGCGCGGCGGGCCGCACGGACGAACGTATCGTGCAGCAGCGGGAGGCCGGCGTTCATGCGAGCCCCCGCTGTTGCCGCCAATATTGTGTCTGCTGCGCGATGTACCACGCGATCAGGCCCGAGAACAGCGTCTCGACGTAGTCACCGTCGAGGCCGGCCTGTTCGGCCCAGCGGCGCCGGTCGGGCAGCATCGCGGCCACCCGTTCCGGCGCGGCGATGCTCGCTTCGTCGGGCTTGAATCGCGATGCAGCCTTCACGTATTGCATGCGCAGGCCGAGCGCCTGGATGATGTCGGCGTCCAGGCGATCGATGGCTTCGCGAATGTCGGGCAGCCCCGTGCAGGCGTCCGGTGTCTTCATGTGTACTCCTTTCCGTAACGAAGGGATTGGTCGATCCGTTCGACCAGATGCGCGATCACCGTCGGGTATTGGTGGCGCAGATAGAAGTGGTCGCCGCTGAACGTCTCGATGCGGATCGGGCGCGACGCGACGTCCTGCCACGCGTACGCTTCGTCGTTGTCGAGCTCGGAATCGGCAAGCGGCAGCATCACGCTGAGCGGCGTATTGAGCCGCGGCGGCCGGTCGCGGCGATACGTCTCGATCGCGCGGTAGTCGCTGCGGATCATCGGCAGGTAGATCGCGCGCATTTCCGGGTCGGCGAGCAGCGCGGCGTGCTCGCCGGACAGCCGCGCGACATCGCCCACGAGCGCATCGTCGGATTGCAGGTGCAGGTCCGACAGGCGCTGGCGATGCGGCGGCGGCAACGCGGACACGGCCAGGTAAAGCGGCGCCGCGCCACGCGCTTCGAGTCGCGCCGCCACCTCGAAGGCAAGCGCCGCGCCGAGGCTGTGCCCGAACAGCACGAGCGGCGCATGGGTATAGCGTTGCAGCGCGTCGGCGGCGGGACCGGCGAGTGCGTCGATCGACGTCAGGCACGGCTCGCCGAAGCGTTCCTCGCGGCCCGGATACTGCAGCGCGAGCAGGTCGACATCCCACGGCAGCGCGCGGCTCCAGCCGCGAAAGAAATTCGCGGTGCCGCCGGCGTGCGGAAAGCAGACGAGCTGCGCGCGCGGGCACGGCGACAGGCGCAGTTCGCGGATCCAGCTCGACTCGGTCGGTCGTGCGCTCATGCGGCCGCCGCCTGCAGCTGGCGGCGCAGCAGGTCGCGCAGCGATTTCTTGCTGGTCTTGCCGATGCCGGTTTCCGGGAAGCGCGGCATGAACTCGATGCGATCCGGAATCTTGAACGCCGCGAGCCCGCAGTCGCGCAGGTAGCGTTTCAGCACGAGCCTGGACGGTGCGGGTGCGCGGGCGACGACGAACGCGCACGTGCGCTCGCCGAGCAGCGGGTCGGGCATCGCGACCACGGCCGCGTCATGCACCTGCGGGTGGGCGAGCAACAGGTTCTCCACTTCCTCGGCGGAGACCTTCTCGCCTCCGCGATTGATCTGGTCCTTGTCGCGGCCTTCGACGACGAGGTCGCCGTCCGCGGTGCGACGCACGCGGTCGCCGCTGCGATAGAAGCCGTCGGCCGTGAACGCGGTCGCGTTGTGCTCGGCGAGCCGGTAGTAGCCGCGGATCGTGTACGGGCCGCGTACCTGCAGTTCGCCGATTTCACCGGGTGCGACCGGTTCGCCGGCATCGTCGACGATGCGTATTTCGTCGCCGTCCG
This sequence comes from Burkholderia sp. HI2714, assembly GCF_002223085.1. NCBI lineage: Bacteria > Pseudomonadati > Pseudomonadota > Betaproteobacteria > Burkholderiales > Burkholderiaceae > Burkholderia > Burkholderia sp. HI2714. The sequence continues at coordinate 259,208 of NZ_NKFM01000037.1, forward strand.
ACACGGGGCGGCCCTGCGTGTGCGCAATCCGTTCGGGCGGATCGTCGAGCCGCGTGCAGCAGATGAGCCCCTCCGCCATCCCGAACACCTGTTGCAGCCGGCAGCCGAGCACGGGCGTCACGCGCGCGGCCGCGTGGTCCATCAGTCGTGCGCCGCCGACCTGCAGCACGCGCAGGCTCGACAGGTCGGCCTGCCGTTGCGGCTGTTCGTCGAGCCACAGCAGCGCAAGCGGCGGCACGAGCGCGGTATGCGTGACGCGCTCCTGCGCGATCAGCGCGAAGCTCTGTTCGGGCTCGGGCCGCCCGGTCGTGATGACGCGACCGCCCGCGAGCAGCGCGCCGATCGTGCCGGGGCAGCACAGCGTGAAGTTGTGCGCCATCGGCAGCGCGGCGAGATACACGGTATCGGCGTCGAAGCCGCTCGCGGCGCTGCACGCGCGCGCGTTGTACAGGTATTCGCGATGACGGCGCGGAATCAGCTTCGGCGTGCCGGTCGTGCCGCCCGACAACTGGAAGCACGCGATGTCGTCGGCGCGTGCCGCGCATTCGCGCAGCGGCGGCGCATCGTACAGCGCGTCGAACGGCGTGAACGCGTGATCGTCGCCGGCCATCACGATGTGCTCGAGCGTCGGGCAATCGGCCTGCAACGCGGCTGCGAGTGGCCGGCAGTCGAATTCGCCGAGTTGCGCCGCGCCCAGATACGCACGCGCGCCGGCGAAGCGGCAGAACGCGCCGATCTCGTAGTGCCGGTGCGCGGGGAGGGCGAGCACCGGCCGCACGCCGAGCTGGAACAGCGCGAAACACGTCTCGATGAAGCGTGCGCCGTTCGGCAGGTGGACGACGACCGCGTCGCCGCGCGTCAGGCCGAGACGCGCGAAGCCGCCCGCCAGCTGGCGGATGCGCGCCAGCAGGTCGCGATAGCTGAGCCGGCTGGCGCCGTCGACGATCGCGAGCGCATCGGGATCGCGCTGCGCTTGCGCGTCGAGCGCATCGAAGAAAGTCGTGTCTTGCCAATAGCCGGCGTCGCTGTAGCGGTGTGCGAAGTCGTCGGGCCAGTCGGGCGCGTCGGCCGGGGAGGCCGGGGAGGCCGGCGCCACGGAGGGAAGGGAGGATTGCATGGGCTGACCTTGGGTTCCGGCAAGTTGTCAGAAAATGTAAATGAGAGGTATTATCATTTGTCACAAGTGCCGCGATAGCGTCGTTTCTTTCGATATCGCGGCAATTTCATTCGATCGGGCGCCTGTCGCGCGGCGCCCGCCCGGCCCGGCCGGACAATCGGCCGGTTGTCGCCGGCGCGCGCCGGGCCGCGCGTGCCGCCTAACCAACGGACCACCGATGAGCTCGACCTCCTTCGCTTCGTCACGACGTCACCCGCCGGTGCTCGTGCCCGGCAATCATCCGGGCGTGGTGCACATCGACGCGGGCATGAAACTCTTGAGCGGCACGCTGTGCTCGGACAGCCGCGACTGGTACGAGGAGCCGCTCGAAAAAGGGCTGAAGCTCGTCCTCGTGCAGAGCGGGCAGCTGCGCTGCCGTGTGCCGGGCCAGCCCGAGCAATGCATCAAGGGGCCGGGCCTGTGCGTGATCGCCAACGACGGCGAATTCACGACGCACCAGATCTACGACCGCGACACGCCGCTGCGCTACACGATCGTGCAGCTCGGCCTCGACGCGCTCGACCGCAACCTGAGCCTGTTGCCGGAGAAGATGCTCGCGCCGACGGGCGGCGATCCGCGCATCGTCAGTTGCCCGGCGTCGAAGGCGCTGCAGGCGCTCGCGGTGCAGATCGCGACTTGCCCGTTCGAGGGCGCGGTGCGCGAGTACTACCTGAAGGCCAAGGCCTTCGAACTGACGGCGTTGAGCGCGCAGCTGCTGGCGACGCAGCGGCAATTCGCGCCGGCCGACGTGCGCGTCACGTCGTCGGACGTGGAGCGCGTGTACGCGGCGAGCGACATCCTGACGCGCGAGCTTCAGCAGCCGCCCACACTTGATGCGCTCGCGGGCCGGGTGGGGATGAATTCGCGCAAGCTGACGGCCGGTTTCCGCAAGGTGTTCGGCACGAGCGTGTATGCGTACCTGCAGGAATACCGGCTGCGGACTGCGCACGCGATGCTGTGTGCAGAGGACGCGAACGTGTCGACCGTCGCGTACCGCGTCGGCTATAGCCCGGCACATTTTTCGATCGCGTTCCGCAAGCGCTACGGCATTTCGCCGAGCGATATTCGTGCGTCGTCGAACGCGATCGACGACGTCGAGATGGCGCGCGCGGCAATCTAAAACAACTGACCGGCAGCCTAAAGCAATCGACCGGGCTCATGGGCGTGAATGAGATAGATTCTCATTCACGGGTGGCCGCCGCCGCGCGGATCCGCCATCGAACGACCCCTATAAGGCGTGCCCATGAGCCAGACCGCTGTCGATTCCAGCATCGATCATTCCGATCCTTCCCGTTTTTCTCCCATCGCCTTTCGCTCGCAGCTCGTCGCGATGATCGCCGAGCTGCTCGACGAGCCCGTCGATGAAATCGCGTCGCTCGACGATGACGAGGACCTGCTGAGCTGCGGCCTCGATTCGATCCGGCTGATGTATCTGCAGACGCGCGTGAACCGCCTCGGCTACGCGCTGACCTTCGATGCGCTCGCGCGCACGCCGACGCTCGGCGCGTGGGCCGAACTCCTCGCGAATGCGCCGCGCGTCGCCCCCGCGGCGCCTGACGTCGAGACGGCCGAGGTCGTCGAGGTCGACGTGCATGCGCCGTTCGACTTGTCCGCGGTGCAGCAGGCGTACTGGCTCGGCCGCGGCGACGGCGAAGTGCTCGGCAACGTGAGCTGTCACGCGTTCCTCGAGTTTCGCAGCCGCGCGATCGATCCCGTTCGTCTCGACGCGGCATGCCGGCTCGTGCGCGAGCGTCATCCGATGCTGCGTGCGCGCTTCACCGGGGGCCGCCAGCAGATCGTCGCGGCGCCGGACGCGCCGGTGTTCGCGCATGCGGACTGGCGCGACAGGACGGCCGCCGAGGCGGAAACCGAATGGGTATCGCTGCGCGCGCTCCGGTCGCACGAATGTCTCGACGTCGAGCACGCGCAGGTCTTCATGATGGGGCTCGTGCAGATGCCCGGTGGTGAAGATCGCGTGTGGCTGAGCGTCGACCTGCTCGCGGCCGACGTGGACAGCGTGCGGCTGCTGATGCAGGAGATCGGCGCCGCGTATGCCGAGCCGTCGGCGTTGCCCGACGCGCCGTCGACGTGGTTCCCGGCCTGGCTCGCGCGTCGCGAGGCCGATACGGGCGAGGCGCGGACCGCGGCGCGTGATGCATGGCAGGCGCGGCTCGCCACGCTGCCGGAAGGGCCGGCGCTGCCGCTCGCCCGTGCACCGGAAACGATCCGTGCGCCGCGTTTCAGCCGCATCGCGCATACGCTGAGCACGGCCGAACTTGCGCGCCTGCAGGCGCGGGCCGCGCAGCATGGCGTCACGCTGTCGTCGGTGTTCGGCGCGGCATTCGCCGCGGTGCTCGCGCGCTGGAGTGGTCGTCACGCGTTCCTGCTCAACGTGCCGCTGTTCGACCGGCATGGCGATGCGCCCGATCTTGGCCGCGTGATCGCCGATTTCACGACGCTGCTGCTCGTCGAATGCGACCTGCGCGCCGACGCGAGCGCGGCCGATACGGTGCGCGCGTTCCAGCAGCGGCTGCATGGTGCGATCGCGCAGGCCGCGTATCCGGCGCTCGACGTGCTGCGCGATGCGCGCCGGCAGGGTGCGCCGCGCGCGGCGCCCGTCGTGTTCTCGTGCAATCTCGGCGATGCGCCGTTCGTGCCCGACGCATTCGCGCGCGTGTTCGGCGATCTGCACGACATGATTTCGCAGACGCCGCAGGTGTGGCTCGACCATCAGCTCTATCGCGTGCCGGACGGCGCGCTGCTCGCGTGGGACAGCGTCGACGGCCTGTTTCCCGACGGGATGATCGATGCGATGTTCGGCGCGTATGTCGCGCTCGTGCAGGCGCTGTGCGATCGCGACTGGCGGCTGCCGATCGCGGTCGAGCTGCCGTCCGCGCAGCGACGCGTGCGCGATGCGCTCAACGCGGTGCCCGCACCCGGGCAGCCGCGCACGCTGCATGCCGACTTCTTCGCATTGGCCGCGCGCGAGCCGGCGGCCGTCGCATTGCGGTGCGGCGAACACACGATGACGCGCGGCGAACTGGCCGCACAGGCGCTCGCGATCGCGGGCGGCTTGCGCGCGGCCGGCATCGGTCACGGCGACGCCGTCGAGATCAGCCTGCCGCGCGGGCCCGCACAGGTGGCCGCGGTGTTCGGCGTACTGGCTGCCGGTGCGTGCTATGTGCCGCTCGACATCGCGCAGCCGGCCGCGCGCAAGGCGTTGATCGAACGCGCGGCCGGTGTCAAGGCCGCGATCGGCGACACGACGCTCGCCGATGCGACGCTGCCGCATTTCGGCGTCGCGGCGCTGATGCGGCGCGAACCGCTGGCCGCGCCGCTCGCCGTGGCACCGCAGGCGACCGCGTACGTGATCTACACGTCCGGTTCGACGGGCGTGCCGAAGGGTGTCGAGATGACGCATGCGGCGGCACTCAACACGATCGATGCGATCGATGCGCTGCTCGGCCTGAATGCGCAAGACCGGTTGCTCGCGGTATCGGCGCTCGATTTCGACCTGTCGGTGTATGACCTGTTCGGCGTGCTCGGTGCCGGTGCCGAGCTTGTGCTGCCGACCCAGGACGACGCGCGCGACGCGGCGCGCTGGATCGAGCTGATCGCGCAGCATCGCGTGACGCTGTGGAATTCGGCGCCCGCGCTGCTGGAGATGGCGCTGGCGGTGCCGGCCGCGGCCGACGCGTGCCGCAGCGTGCGCGCGGCGCTGCTGTCCGGCGACTGGATCGCACTCGATCTGCCGGCGCGCCTGCGCGAACGATGTGGCGATGCGTGTGCGTTCCATGCGCTCGGCGGCGCGACCGAGGCCGGCATCTGGTCGAACGTGCAGACGGTGCGCGACGTACCGCCGCACTGGCGTTCGATTCCGTATGGCCGGCCGTTGCCCGGGCAGGCGTATCGCGTTGTCGATGCCGACGGCCGCGACGTTCCGGACTACGTGCCGGGCGAACTGCTGATCGGTGGCGACAGCCTCGCGCGCGGCTACCGGAACGATCCCGAGCTGACCGCGCAGCGCTTCGTGCAGCAAGCGTCGGGCCGCTGGTATCGCACGGGCGACCGGGGCCGCTACTGGCCCGACGGCACGCTCGAATTCCTGGGGCGCGAGGATCGTCAGGTGAAGGTGCGCGGGCACCGGATCGAACTGGGCGAGATCGAGGCCGCGCTGGCCGCGCATCCGCTGATCGACGGCGCGTGTGCGAGCGTGGTCGGCGGCGAAGCCGCGCGCATTGCCGCGGCATTCGTGCCGGCCGATCGCGCATCGGATGCAACGCCGTCATCGCCTGCACTCGCGGAAGCGGACGTTGCCGATACGGCGCACGCGGAAGCGGCCGTCGCGCGCGCGGTCGCCGATCGGCTGCTCGACGGCGATGCGGGCTTGCCGCCGTCGCTGCGCGCCCATTGGCATGCAAAGGATGACGTATCGATTTCCATCGACGGCGCGCTCGATCTGCTCGACTGGTATGCCGCCGATCTCGACGACCTGACCGGAGCGCTGCGCGCGCTCGCTGCGGATCCGGAAGGCGCCGCGCGGCGTGTGCCGCTCGATCCGCGGATCGCACCGCTGGCGTTCGCGGCGCGTCTGCCGGATGGCGCACGCGCGCTGCGCCAGTTTGGCGATGCGCTGCAGGCCCAGGCCGCTGCGCGTACCGAACCGATGCGGGTCGCGGTGCTCGACGCGCGTGCCGGGCAATGGTTCGATGCGGGGCTCGGCGTGCTCGACGATCCGCGCTTCGACGTGACGCTGTTCGACGCGTCGCCGGGTCTGCTGCACAACGCGCAGGCGTACTTCACTCGAACGATACCGACGTTGCAGACGATGCAGGACGGCCTGCTGCCCGCTCGCCATCTCGGCCGGTTCGATTGCGTGATCAGCTTCGCGGCGGCGCACCTGCGTGACGATCCGCGCGATACGTTCCGGGTGGCGGCAGCGTTGCTGGCGCAGCATGGCCGCCTGCTGCTCGCCGATGTGCTGCGCGATTCGCCGCTGCGCGAACTCGTCGCGGGCGTGACGGGCGATGCGTCGCTACCGCGGCCGTTTGCACACGATGCGCTGGCGTCGGCGGCACACGCATGCGGCTTTGCGCTGGAAGATTCCCGGAGCTGGCGCTCGACTGCCTTTGCCTGTATCGACGCGCGCCGTGTCGGCGAACCGGTCGTGCAAGCGGCGCTGGCCGACTGGCTGCGCGACCGGTTACCCGATGCGATGCGTCCCGATGCGCTGTGGTGCGTCGCGCGCTGGCCGCTCAACGCGAACGGCAAGATCGATCGGCGAGCGGTGGGCGATGCGCTCGCGCGGGCGCTCGGCGACGCTCCGGCCGCACACGATGCGTTCGTGCCGGCCGACGACCGGCAGGCGACGCTGCTCGCGTGCTGGGAGCACGCACTCGGCCGCCCGGCGAATGCGCGCGACGCGACGTTCTTCGCACTCGGCGGCGACAGCCTGCTCGCGACGCGCCTGCTCGCGCAGCTGCGCGAGCGGCTCGGCGTGCGGGTCGGGATGGCGGCGTTCTACCGGCAGCCGACGCTCGCGGGGCTCGCCGCGCAGCTCGACGACGCCGCGCCAGCCGCACCGGCCTCGCCGGCCGAAGGCAACGCGCCGGTTGCGACGATCGAGGAGGGCGTGCTGTGAGCTTCGATGACGTGCTCGATCTTTGCCGCGAACGCCAGATCGAACTGTGGTGCGATGACGGCGGGCAATTGCGCTATCGCGCGCCGGCCGGCGCACTCGATGCGGACCTGGCCGCGCGCATCAAGGCCGAACGCGATGCGTTCGTCCGCTTCCTGCAGGACGGCGCGTGGCGCAGCGATCCGGCGCGCCGGCACGAGCGGTTCGCGTTGACGCCGGTGCAGGCCGCGTATGTGCTCGGCCGGCACGAGTCGTTCGAGTTCGGCGGCAATGCGTGCCATCTGTACGTCGAATACGGCGAGCCCGCGAATCTCGACTGCGTGCGCTTCGAGGCGGCGTGGAATGCGTGCGTTGCGCGGCACCCGATGCTGCGCGCGATCGTCGAGGACAACGCATGGCAGCGCGTGCTGCCCGACGTGCCGTGGCAGCCGCTCGCGGTGCACGACCTGCGCGAGGCCGATGCGAACGCATTCGACGCGCACGTAAGCGGCGTACGCGAGCGCCTGGACCATGCGGTGCATGCGCTCGACCGCTGGCCGGTGCTGCAGCCGGAAGTGAGCCTCGGGCCGGATCGCGCGGTGCTGCACTTGTCCGTCGATTTCACGCTGATCGACTACGCGAGCCTGCAATTGCTGCTCGCCGAATGGCGGCGACGCTACGACGATCCGCAATGGCAGCCGGCGCCGCTCGACGCGACGTTCCGCGATTACGTCGTCAATGAAGCCCATGCCGGCACGCGCGCCGATCATGCGCGTGACAAGGCTTGGTGGCTCGCGCGCATCGACGATCTGCCCGCGCGGCCCGATCTGCCGGTGGTGCCCGCGATGCAGTCCGACGCGCGGCCGCGCTTCACGCACCGGCATGCGCGGCTCGATCGCGCGCAATGGAGTGCGCTGAGCAGCTACGCAAGCCGCTTCGGGCTGAGCGCGGCAAGCGTCGCGCTGGCCGCGTTCGCCGAAGTCGTCGGCCGCTGGAGCCAGTCGCCCGCGTTCTGCCTGAACCTGACGGTGCTGAACCGGCCGCCCGTGCATCCGCGCATCGACGCGGTGCTCGGCGATTTCACCGCACTGAGTCTGCTTGCGGTAGACGCGACGCAAGGGCGCGATTTCGTCGAGCGTGCGCGCACGATCGGCGCGCGGATGTTCGACGACCTCGACCATCGCGCGTTTACCGGTGTCGACGTGATGCGCGAACTCGCGCGGCGGCGCGGCAAGGATGCGGCGCTGATGCCGGTGGTGTTCACGAGCGGCATCGGCAGTGTGGGCCGCCTGCTCGGTGAGCAAACGACCCGCGCCGAGCCGCCTCTCTACATGATCAGCCAGACGCCGCAGGTCTGGCTCGACTGCCAGGTGACCGACCAGTTCGGCGGGCTGGAAATTGGCTGGGACGTGCGCGACGACCTGTTCCCGGACGGGATGCCCGCGGCGATGTTCGACGCGTACGTCGCGCTGCTGGGCCGGCTTGCGGCTGAAGCCGAATGGTGGTCGCGCGAGGGTGACATCGTGCTGCCGTCCGCGGCGCCCGCCGCCGAGGTCCATCCGGATGCGGATACGCATATCGCGGCCGGCTTCGCTGCGCAGGCGTTGCGTACGCCCGATGCGCCGGTGGTGATCGACGCACAAGGGGCACGCACGTATCGCGACGTCGCGCAGCATGCGGCGGCGTTGCGGCCAGCGCTCGAGCAGGCCGGCGTCGGCGTGGGCGACACCGTCGCGGTGCTGATGCCGAAGTGCGCGCACCAGCTCGCGGCCGTGCTCGCGATCGTCCAGGCGGGCGCCGCGTACGTGCCGGTCGACAGCCGCCAGCCGGCGCTGCGGCAACAGGCAATCCTGCGCAATGCGCGCGTGCGTGCGGTCGTCAGCGTGCAGGCGCTCGACTTCGAACATGATGGTTGCACGCGCATCGATATCGACACGTTGCCGATCGATCCGCAATGGCCGCCGCGTGCTGCGCATGAGATTGACGGCGACGCGCTCGCGTACGTGATCTATACGTCGGGTTCCACCGGCGAACCGAAGGGCGTGATGCTGAGCCACGCGGCCGTGTGCAACACGCTCGCCGACATCAGCGCGCGCCACGAAGTCGGTGACGGCGACGTCGTGCTCGGCCTGGCCGAACTCAGCTTCGACCTGTCCGTCTACGACTTCTTCGGCGCGACCGCGCGCGGCGCGTGCATCGTGCTGCCCGATCCGTCGCGCGGCAACGATCCGTCGCACTGGGCCGAGCTGATGGTGCGCCATCGCGTGACACTGTGGAACTCGGTGCCCGCGCAAGGGCAGATGCTGATCGATTACCTCGAAGGCGAACCGGCGCTCGACGTGCCGGGCCCGCGCCGCGTGCTGTGGTCGGGCGACTGGATTCCGGTGACGCTGCCCGCGCGCTGGTGGCGGCGCTGGCCCGACAGTGCGCTGTTCAGCCTGGGCGGCGCGACCGAGGCGTCGATCTGGTCGATCGAGCATCCGATCCGTGCGGCGGACACGCAGCTTGCCAGCATTCCGTACGGCCGTGCGCTGACCGGGCAGACGATGGAGGTGCTCGACGCACTCGGCCGGCCGTGCCCGCCCGGCGTGCGCGGCGAGATCCATATCGGCGGGGTGGGGCTCGCAACGGGTTACGCGAACGATCCCGTGCGCACGGCCGAACGCTTCATCCGTCATCGCGACGGGCGCAGGCTGTATCGCACCGGCGATCTTGGCCGCGTGCGCGCCGACGGTTCGCTAGAATTCCTCGGGCGGCAGGACGATCAGGTGAAGATCCGCGGCTACCGGATCGAGCTGGCCGAGATCGATGCGGCGCTGACCGCGCATCCGCTCGTCAGCGCGGCCGCGACGATCGTGCTCGGCGAAGGCGCGGAGCGCCGGCTTGCCAGTTTCGCTTCGCTGCACGGCGTGGAACCGGCACCGAACGCACAGGACGACGCGCTGCACGATATCGCGAAGCAGGTGCGTACGGCGTTCGACGCTGCGCGCTGGCCCGCGCATGCGGACGTGGTACGGTCGGTCGCCCAGCTCGAAGCGGCCTGCGTTGCGTCGCTGGCAGCCTGGATCGTGCCGGCAGGCGAGCTGACCGAGGAGGCCGCGACGGATTTCGCGACGTTGTGCGAACGGTTGCGCGTGCCGGCGGCGCGACAGCATCTGCTGCGTCACTGGCTCGCGATGCTCGACAAGCATGGTGTGCTGCACGCGGATGCCGAAGCAGGGGGCTGGCGTTTGCGGCCCGATACCCGCCACGTCGATGCTCACGCATGCTGGGATGCGTTTGCGCGGGATGCGTCGCCCGAGCTGTGGCCGGCCGTCCTCGTCGACTACTTCCGCGACAGCGCGGGATGCATCGACGCGCAGGTGGACGGCAGCGTGTCGCCGGCCGGCCTGATGTTCCCGGAAGGCGCATCGCATATCGCCGACGCGATGTACAGCGAAGGCGAACATGCACACGCACTGCACAACGGGATGGCACGGGCCGTGCGCGCGATCGTCGCGCGCGAGCCGCAGCGCCCGTGGCGCATCCTCGAGATTGGCGCAGGAACGGCCGCGGCGACACGCTCGATCGTCGACGCCCTTGCACCGCTGGTCGAAGCGGGCGCGCGGATCGACTACCTGTTCAGCGACGTGTCGAGCTATTTCCTTGCTGCGGCGCGCGAGCGCTTCGCCGCGTATCCGTGGATGCGGTTCGTGCGGTTCGACATGAACGCACCGCTGGACGCGCAGGGCATCGCGCCGCATTCGATCGACGTCACGATCAGCTCCGGCGCGCTGAACAACGCGCGCGACACGGTCGCGCTGGTTGCCGGGCTGCGTGCGCTGTCGTCGGCGGATGCGTGGTGGGTGATCCAGGAACTGACGACCGAGCATCCGGAGATCAGCATCAGCCAGGGGCTGATGATGGAAACGCCGAATGACGCGCGTGCCGAGTCGGCGCGATTGTTCGTGTCGCGCGCGCAGTGGCTCGAATGGCTGCAGTCGGACGGCGGCGATCGTGCGCTCGGTTGCGTGGCGCCCGGCACGCCGCTTGACGCGCTCGGCTACGACATCCTGCTCGCGCATGTGAAGCGCGGCGCGGCGCGCATTGCGCCGGACGCGCTGCTGGCGTTCGTCGCGGAGCGCGTGCCGGGCTACATGGTGCCGTCGCAACTGCGCGTGCTCGACCGTCTTCCCGTGACCGCGAACGGCAAGATCGACCGCCGTACGTTGGCAGGCATCGCCGACATCCGCGAACCGGAGCCGGCGGTCGCGCGACCGGCCCACACGCAGACCGCCGCCGATCCGCTGCTGGCCCGGTTGATCGGCTTGTGGGAAGCCGTGCTCGATACGCGCAACGTCACGCCGGATCAGGACTTCTTTGCGGCCGGTGGCGATTCGCTGCTGATCGCGCAGCTCGTGTCGCGGCTGCGTGGCGAGGAACCCCTTGCGCAAGCGCATCCGTTCGACCGGCTGCTGCGCTGGGTGCTGGCGCAACCGACGCCGGCTGCGTTCGCGCAATGCCTGCGCGATGCGGGTGAGCAGAAGGTAGCCGGAACGCCGCCTGCCGCGACGCGCGCGACTCACGCGTCGGCGGTCATCCATGCGCCCGCGCCACGTGTGCGTGCCGACGTACGCCCGATTCCGCTGGCACCGGGCGACGGCGTGCCGCGCGTGATCGTCCACGAAGGGCTCGGCACCGTGCATGCGTATCGTCCGGTCATGCCGGCGCTCGCGCGGCTCGGCCCGGTGCTCGGCTTCGCGGTGCGCGACGCGCAGGACTATCTCGACGTGCCGGCGCGCCACCTGAACGCGACGCTCGGCCGGCGCTATGCGGATGCACTGTGGCGCACCGGCGTGCGCGAGGTCGACGTGCTCGGCTACTGCTCGGGCGGGCTGGTCGCGCTCGAAATGGCGAAGTCGCTGGTGCAGCTCGGCGTCGACGTGCGCACGCTGGACATCGTGTCGAGCTACCGGATTCCGTACCTGATCGAAGACGAACGGCTCGTGCTGTTCAACTTCGCGGCGACGCTCGGGCTGCCGCTCGACGCACTGGGTTTTCCGGAAACGTACGTGCTGGCCGACGCGCTCGCCGACGCATTGAAGGCTGACCCCGCGCGTCTCGCGCCCGGCAGCCTGCAGGCGCAGCTGGAGATTTTCGGCGATCGCTGCGAGCCGCTCGATGCATTGCGCCGCCGCGTGCTGCGCGCGGCCGCCGGATTGTCGATGCAGGACGCGGTCGCGCATCCGCTGCTCGACGAACGCGAACGGCTGTACCGGCTCTTCATGCATTCGGTGCAGGCGAGCCACTGGGCGGGCGACGCGCCGTATGCGGGTGCGCTGCGGCTGTTCGTGCCGGAGCGCTGCAACCCGCTGATTCCGCAGCAGCGCGCGGCGCTCACCGAATACTGGACGGCGCAGGCGCTCGGCGGCATCACGGCCGTCGATATCCCCGGCGGTCATTTCGACTGCCTGAATGCCGCGTTCGTCGACACCCGCCTGAAGGAGGCGCAATGAAGGTTCATCCGCTGCCGGTCGTCGTGGCCGGCTCCCGCTTCGGTCAGTTCTATGCGGCGGGCCTCGCGGCGTCCAGCGCGTATCGTGTCGCGGGCATCCTGGGGCAGGGCAGCGCGCGCACCGCCGCGCTGGCCGCGCGTGTCGGCGCGCCCGTGTTCGACGCGCCTGAATCGCTGCCCGAGGACGTGCGCGTCGCGTGCGTCGCGGTCGGCGGCGCGGCGCGCGGCGCCGACGGGGCTGCGCTTGCGTGCCGGCTGCTCGAACGCGGAATCGATGTCGTGATCGAGCATCCGCTGCTGCCAGACGAATGGAGTCGCGTGCTGCGCACCGCGTCGCGTCATGGCCGCCGCTGCCTGCTCAACAGCTTCTATCCGAACCTGCCGGTCGTCTCGCGCTTCATCGCCGTCGCGCGACGGCTGCGCGAAACGAGCGCGCCCGTGCATGCGGATGTCGTGTGCTCGGTGCAGGCCAGTTTCGCGGCGCTCGACGTGCTCGCGGCCGCGCTGCAGGGCGTGGGCCCGTGGTCGGTCGAGCCGGTCGGGCCGGCGCTGTCGTCGATGCGCGAATGCGCGATGGTGCTCGCGGAAACGCCGGTGTCGCTGCGTGTGCACAACGAGATGGCGGCGGCCGACGATGGCCGGATGAGCCTGCTGTTCAGCATCACGCTGACGACGGACGCCGGCACGTGGACGCTCGCGTCGCCGCACGGCCCGCTGTGGTGGGCCCCCGCGTTGCGTGAACCGGAGATCGACGAACACGGGCTGTTCCCGATCTTCGGCGATACGGCGGGCAGCGACCTGCCGAGCATCCAGATCTGCGACGACGCGCGCGACACGTGGGGCGCGATTCATGCGCGCAGTTGGCCGCAAGCGGCCGTGCGCGCGGTCGATCGGCTCGTGTCGGGTGAAGGGCTGCACGCGTGCAACCAGCGCACGATCGACGTGACGCGCGTCTGGCAGCAACTGACGATGCAGCTTGGTTTTCCGGAGCAGCCGCCGGGCGACGCGCGCGCGGCCACGCTCGGCATGCTGCTGGAGCGTGCCGCATGAAAGGGCCGCTTCTTTCGATGTTGCGGCCGTTCGCGGTGCCGCTCGTCGCGGCGGTCGTGCTGCAGGCGCTGGCCGGCGTCGCCTCGCTCGTGCCGTGGCTCGCGCTCGGCCGGGTCGCCGACGCGTGGCGCGCGACGGCGCACCTCGACGCGACCGCACGCGGCTGGCTCGTCGCGGCCGTGGTGGCCGGCGTGTGCTGGCTGGGCGGCCAGACGGTCGCGTTGCACCTGACGCACCGGGTCGACGCCGATCTCGCCGATCGCTTGCGCAGGCGCCTCGCCGATCATCTGCAACGCTTGCCGCTCGGCTGGTTCGCCCGTGCGGGCAGCGATCGCGTCGCCCGTCACGTCGACCAGGATGTGCGTGCGCTGCACCAGCTCGTCGCGCACGCACCGGCCGATGTCACGCAACTCATCGTCGTGCCGTGCGCGGCGCTCGCGTGCCTGCTTTATCTGAATCCCGCGCTGCTTGCGTTCGCGCTCGTGCCGCTCGTCGCGGGCGCCGCGCTGTTTCGCTGGATGCGTTCGGCGCGGTTCGCGCCGGCCGTCGCGTCACGCAACGCGGCGCTTGAACAGCTGATGGGCGACTACGCCCAGCTCGCGCAGAACCCGGCGCTGGTGCGGCAGTATCCGGGCGCCGGCATCGAGGCGGCGGCGCTGGCGTCGACCGGGCGCTTCGAACAGGCGTTTTCGGCGTGGGTCGGCCGCGTCGGCGGCCCCGGTGCGTGCACGCAGGTGCTGCTCGGCACGCCGTTCCTGCTCGCGTGGGTCGTGTTCGGCGCGATGTGGCTCACGGCCGGCCGTTTGCCGGTGGGCGAACTGTGCGCGTTCGCGCTGCTGATCTGGGCGGTGGCCGCGCCGGTGCGCGCGCTCGGCCATGGTGCCGACGCATTGCGCGAGGCGCGCGCGGCCGCGGCACGCCTCGATGCGTTGCTCGCACTGCCGGTCTTGCCTGAACCTGCCGTTGGCGCCGCACAGGTGCCGCGCGATGCGTCGATCGAGCTGCGCGGCGTGCGTGTCGACATCGACGGCACGCCGATCCTGCGCGACATCGACGCGACGATCGCGGCCGGCACGACCACCGCGATCGTGGGGCCGTCGGGCGCGGGCAAGAGCACGCTGCTGATGCTGCTCGCGCGCTTCATGGATCCGGACCACGGTACGGTGCGGCTCGGCGGCGCCGATCTGCGGCGGCTCGCGTCGGATACGCGGCGCGAGCAGGTGGCGATGGTGTTCCAGCAGGCCGCCGCACTCGACGTGTCGATGGCCGCGAACATCGCGCTTTACCGGCCCGATGCCGATCGCGACGCGATTCGCGCGGCCGCGCGCGCGGCCTGTCTCGACGAACGCATCGACGCGCTGCCGGGCGGCTACGACTGCGTGTGCGGGCGCGACGTGCGGCTGTCCGGCGGCGAACTGCGGCGGCTGGCGATCGCGCGTGCGTTGTTGTCGCCCGCGCCGCTGTTGCTGCTCGACGAACCGGCCTCGGCGCTCGATCCGCAAACCGGGCGCGCATTGCGCAATGCGCTGCGCGGCGACGCGCGCACGCGCGTGATCGTGAGCCACGATCTCGACGCGATCCGGCATGCGGACCAGATTCTCGTGATGGATCGCGGCCGCATCGTCGAGCGCGGCACGCATGCGGCGCTGCTGGCCACGCGCGGGCTGTATGCGCGGCTATGGCGCGAACGCGGTGCCGCGGGCGGGGAGGCCGCATGACGATGAAATCGCTCAAACGTTTGCAGTGCCTGCCCGCCGAAACCCGTCGCGCGCTGTGGCGCGGGATCGGCTGGGCGGTGGCCGCCGCGTTGCTCGACGGCGCCTGCGGGTTGCTGCTCGTGCCGTTGATCCGCGCATGGTTTGCCGGCGCGCAGGCGGCGGTGCTGCACTGGACGATCGCGCTCGGCGCGCTGACGCTGTGCCACGCCTTCGTGCTGTACGTCGCGCAACGCGGCGGCTATCGCGCGGGCGGCGCGCTCGCGGCCGGTCTCGTCGAACGCCTCGTGCGCCACCTGCCGCGCATCGCGTCGTGGCAGGCCGTGCGCGACAGTCATCCGGCCGGGCTGCTGCGCGGGCCGGTGATGCAGGCGATGGGGATTCCCGCGCACCTGCTCGGGCCGCTGATCGGCGCGGTCGTGACCCCGCTCGCGGTCGTCGCGGGGCTCGCGTGGATCGACTGGCGCATCGCGCTGTGCCTCGCGGCCGCGGCCGTTCTGCTGTTCGCGCTGCTCGAACGCGGCGGCGCGCGCACGCTCGCGTTCGAGCAATCGCGCGCGTCCGGCGATCGCGACATGGCCGTGCAGCTTCAGACCTTCGCCGCGCATCAGGGGCTGTTGCGCTTCGCGGGCCAGGAAGGCGACGCGCGCGCGGCTTTGCAGCACGCGTTCGACGAGCAGCATCGCCGCACGCGTGCGCTGATGCGGCGCTCGCTGCCGATCGAACTCGGCTTCGCGGGCGCGGTGCAGGGCGTGTTCGTCGCGATGCTGGTCGGCGGCGCGTGGGCCGTCTCCGCCGGCCGGCTCGATGCCGCGACGGCCGTGGCGGTGCTCGTGCTGCTCGTGCGTTTCATCGAGCCGCTCGCGCAGCTCACGCAGCTAGACCAGGCGTTGCGCGGCGGCTGGCGCGCGCTCGACACGGTGCTCGCGGTGCTGCATGCGCCGCTTTTCGACAGCCCCGAGCGCGGCACGCCGGTGCACGATGCGAGCGTCGATGCGATGCGCGTCGGCTACCGGTCGGCCAGCGGCGCGACGCTGCTCGACGGCGTCGACCTGCATTGCCCGGCGGGCGGCTTCGTCGCGATCGTCGGCCCCACGGGGGCCGGCAAGAGCACGCTGCTGGGCCTGCTCGCACGGCTCGACGATCCGGGCGCCGGGCGCGTGCTGCTCGGCCGCTCCGATGTGCGGCACCTGAGCGAGGCGACGCTCGCCGCGACGCGCAACCTCGTGTTCCAGGACAACGGGCTGTTTCGCGGCAGCCTCGCGTGGAACGTGCGGATGGGCCGCCCGGACGCGACCGATGCCGAACTGCGCGACGCGCTGGACGCGGTCGGCCTGCTGCGCGACGCCGAGCGGTTGCCGGACGGGCTCGAGTCCGACGTGGGGCCGGGCGGCCAGTTGCTGTCGGGCGGGCAGCGCCAGCGGGCGTGCCTCGCGCGCGCGCTGCTGGCGCGTGCGCCGGTGCTGATGTTCGACGAGCCGACCGCGAGCCTCGACGAACTGAGCGCGCGGCGCGTGCGCGACAGCCTCGTCGCGCTGCGCGGGCAGCGCACGCGCATCGTCGTCACGCACCAGCCGGCGCTCGCGGCGGCCGCCGACACGATCGTCGTGCTCGACGCGGGCCGGGTGCGGGCGACCGGCACGCACGCGCAGCTGGTCGAGACCGACGCGTGGTACGCGACGTTCGCCCGCGCCGGACGGCCGTCCGACGCGTCGCCGACGGCCGATCTGGACGCGCAAGCGCGGCCGGCCGAATCCGAACACTGACGTGAACAATGCGATCCGGCATGCCCGGAATCGATAGGAAAAGCCCCTCGATCGAAAAAGCGCCCGCCGGTTCTATTTGATAATGAGAATGATTATCAAATACGGGGGCGTGAATGCGGTACGAGGTGCTGGAACCTGGGAGATCAAGGTCGAAGGGCGCGCGCGTCGCCCGTTTGGGGCGAGGGCGCTGGCGTCCGTCGCTGTATCTGGGCCTGCTGATCGCCGCGCATCCGGCGGCGGCGTTCGCCGAGACGGCGCCGGCGCCGGCTTCTGCGTCGGCGGCCGGCGCGGAAGTCCGGAAGGAGGACGCGACCACCGCGAAGCCCGCCGCGGGCGAGTTGAAGGCGATTTCGGTGACCGCGTCGCGCGGCGTGGCCGACGATCCGTCGGTGGCGACGGTCGGCAAGATGCCGCTGGCGTTGAGGGAGATTCCGCAGTCGGTCAGCGTGACGACGCGCGAGCGGATCGACCAGCAGAACCTGTTCTCGCTGGACGAGGTGATGCAGCAATCGGCCGGCGTGACCGTGCAGCCGTACGTACTGCTCACCACCGCGTATTTCGTGCGCGGTTTCAAGGTCGATTCGTTCGAATTCGACGGCGTGCCGGTGGTGATCGGCGACATGGCGAGCGCGCCGCAGGACATCTCCGTATACGAACGCGTGGAAATCCTGCGCGGCGCGAACGGCCTGCTGCACGGCTCGGGCAACCCGGCCGCGACGGTCAACCTCGTGCGCAAGCGGCCGCAGTACCAGTTTTCCGCGAACGCGAGCGTCAGCGTCGGCAGCTGGGACCGCTATCGCGCGGAAGCCGACATCGGCGGCCCGCTCAATGCGGCCGGCACCGTGCGCAGCCGGCTCGTCGCCGCGTACGAGGATCGCCATTTCTTCTACGACCACGCCAAGCAGGACACGCGCTCGATCTACGGGATCACGGAAGTCGACGTGACGCGCGACACGCTGCTCACGTTCGGCGCGCAATACCAGACGACGCGTTCGATACCCGACATGTCCGGCGTGCCGATGGCCCGCGACGGCTCGAGCCTCGGCCTGTCGCGCTCGACGTTCCTCGACACCGCGTGGGGCCACTTCGACTGGGACACGACGCGCGCGTTCGCGTCGGTCGAGCAGAAGCTCGGCGCGGGCTGGAAGGCGAAGGTCAGCGGCGAATACCAGAGCGTGCGCTCGGACCTGAAGTACGCGGGCTCGTTCGGCGCGATCAACCCGGCGACCGGCGCGGGCGGTGCGCTCATGGGCGGCGCATACCAGTTCAGCAGCTACAGCCGCAGCGTCGATGCGAACGTGCAGGGCCCGGTGCATGCGTTCGGGCTCACGCACGACCTGCTGTTCGGCGTGACCTACGCGAACAGCAGCAGCGGGCAGATGTCGGCGCAATTGCAGGGCAACGTGGTCGGCACGCCGGTGAACGTGTACCGCTGGAACCCGAGCAGCGTGCCCGAGCCGGGTGTCGGCCCGTACCAGCAGTCGCAGCAGAACGACATTTCGCAGAAGGGCGTGTACGGGCTTGGCCGCATCAAGCTCGCGGAACCCGTCACGCTCGTGCTCGGCGGCCGCCTGAGCTGGTGGAACCAGGAAAGCCTCGGCGCGCACTACAACACCGGCCACCAGTTCACGCCGTACGGCGGGCTGATCTGGGATTTCGCGCGCGACTGGTCGTGGTACGCGAGCTACGCGGAAGTGTTCCAGCCGCAAACCAAGTCGATGTGGGGCGGCGGCATCCTGACGCCGGTGAAGGGGCGCACCTACGAGACGGGCGTGAAGGGCGAACTGGCGGGCGGCAAGCTGAACGTGTCGCTCGCGGCGTTCCGCATCGACCTCGACAACAACCCGCAGGTCGATCTCGCGCATCCGTGCGCGGGGCCGAACTGCTACTACGTGAACGGCGGCAGCGTGCGCAGCCAGGGCTTCGAATTCGAGGCGAACGGCCACATCACGCCGTGGTGGAGCGTATGGGCGAGCTACACGTACGACACGATGAGCTACGCCGACAACCTCGCGAACGCGGGCTCGTCGTTCGCGCCGCTGCTGAACCCGCGCCACCTGTTCCGGCTGTGGACGAACTACGACCTGCCGTGGCAGGAGCGGCGCTGGAGCATCGGCGGCGGCGTGCAGGTGCAGAGCAGTTACTCGGCGCAGGCCAACGGCATCACGCTGAGCCAGGGCGGCTACGCGCTCGCGAGCGTGCGGCTCGGCTACCGCTACGACAAGCACTGGAGCGCGGCGGTCAACGTCAACAACCTGTTCGACCGCAAGTACTACCTGAGCCTGAGCCAGCCCGGCTGGAACAACCGTTACGGAGAACCGCGCAACGTGATGCTGACCGTGCGCGGGCAGTTCTGATGGCGGGCGGCTGGGGGACGAGGGCGGCGCTGGCGATCGGCGGCGTGCTGCCGGGCGCGGTCGCGCTGGCGGTCACGCTGGCCCGTCATTACCCGGCCGACGGCCTGAACCGGCTCTACGCGGCCGTGCTGCTGTCGCTTGCCGCGGGCGTCGCCGCGCTGCTGTGGGTGCTGGTTGCGCGCGGGCGGCGGCAGGCTGCGTGGCGTGCCTGCATATGGCTCGCGGTGCTCGTGCCATGCGCGTTGCTGTGGGGAGGGCGCTGACATGGACGCCTCATTGCGTTCGCACTGGCGTGCGTTGCATCGCGGCGCCGGTGCGCTGTTCGGCGTGGTGCTGTTCGTCGTGCTGTTCAGCGGCACGTGGAGCCTCGCGACCGATTCGATGCAGGGCTGGTGGCGGCCATCGTCGGTCGCCGTCGCGCGGCCGTTGCTGCCGCTGAATGAACTCGTCGCGCGCGCGGCGGCGCTCGGCGTGCCGTTGCGCGAGGCGCGCATCGTGCTGCCGCAACCGGACGATCCGGCGATCCGTTTCTGCGACGCGCGCCAGGCGTGCACGCTGGCGCTCGACCCGGCGACGGGCGAGCGGCTGGCCGACAGCGGACGCGCGGCGGTGCTCGTCACGCTGCACAAGACGCTGTTCGCGGGCTTTCCCGGGCGCATCTTCGTGAGCCTGTGGGGGATCGTGCTGCTCGTGCTCATCGTTGCGGGCGTGGTCGTGCATCACCGGCGCTGGCCCGACGCGGCACGCATCCGGCGCGGCAAAGGATTGCGCGCCGCGCTGTTCGACCTGCACGCGTGGATCGGCCTGTGGGGCTCGCCGTGGCTCGTGTTGTTCGCGTTCACCGGCGCGTTGTCGGGGCTCGGCGCGCTCGGCACGGTGTCGCTCGCGGGCGTCGCGTATCCGGGGCAGCCGCAGCGCGCGTTCGCCGAACTGCTCGGCGGGCCGCCGACTGCAACAGCCGGCGGCGCGTGGCAACGTGCGCCCGATCTCGATGTGCTGCTGTGGCGCGACGCGGCGCGCATGCCGGATTTTCGGCCCGAAGCGGTCGTGCTGCATGGCTGGGGCGATGCGAACGCGCGCGTCGAGATTGCCGGCACGACAGTCGGCCTGCCGAGTACGGCGGTGTTCGAGCGTCACCTGTATCGCGCGGCGGACGGGCACTGGCTCGCGGACGCCACCTCGCGCGGCCGAGGCTTCTGGCTGCGCACGTTCATCGCGGTGCAGCCGCTGCACTTTGCGCAATACGGCTGGGTGGGGGCGATGGGCGGCGTGCTGCGCGTCGTGCATTTCCTGATGGGGCTCGCCGCGTGCGCGCTGTGCGCGACGGGGCTGCATCTGTGGATCGAGCGACGGCGCGCGCAGCAGGATCGTTCCGCGAACGTGCTGGCCGCGGTCGCCGTCGGCACCTGCGGCGGCCTCGTGCTCGCGGGCGGCGTGCTGCTGCTCGCCGGGCGTGCGTTGCCCGATGGCGTGCACGTCGACCATCTGCTCGCGATGCTGTTCTGGGCCGTGTGGGGCGGCGCGGTCGCGCTGGCGGCCTGCGTGGCCGATCGCGCGGCCTGGCTGCGCAGGCTGATGCGTGCGGCCGGCGCCGCGTACGGGCTGGCCGGTGTGACGCACTGCGCGATTGCGCTGCTTGGCGCGGGCGAACCCGTGTACTGGCCGATCGACGTGGCACTCGTCGCATTCGGCGCGTTGCTGCTGCGTGCTGCGTGCCGCGCGCCGTCCGCGCCGGGATGCGATGCGGACCGCGCGCATGCCGGCCGGCGCCGAACCTTTTTAATTTCATGCAACTGGAGACTTCGATGCGCGATCTGCTCGAACATCGCCGCCTGGTCATCACGATCACGCTGCTTTACCTGTCACAGGGAATCCCGATCGGCATTGCGATGGACGCAATGCCGACCCTGCTGCGCCATGACGGCGCGCCGCTTCACGCACTGGCGTTCCTGCCGCTCGTCGGTTTGCCGTGGGTCGTGAAATTCCTGTGGGCGCCCGTCGTCGACAACCGCTGGTCGCCGCGCATCGGCCGGCGGCGCAGCTGGATGCTGCCGATGCAGACGCTCGTCGTGCTGTGCCTCGGCAGCCTCGCGCAGATCGGCATGACGGTCGCGACGGCCGGGTGGGCGGTCGGCCTGCTGGCCGTCGCGTCGCTGGCGAGCGCGACGCAGGACATCGCGAACGACGGAATGGCCGCCGAGCACTTCAGTGGCGACACGCTCGCGAAGATCAACGCGATCCAGATCGCGGGCGTGATGATCGGCTTCTTCGGCGGCGGCGCCGGCACGTTGACGCTGATCGGCCTGTTCGGGCAGCGTGCCGCGTTTCTCGCGCTGGCCGTCGTGCCGCTCGCGAGCCTCGCGTGCGTGCTGTGGGTGCTGCCGCGCGATGCGGACCGTGCACGTGTGCAAGCCGACCACAACGCGAGCCTCGTGCGCTTCGCGAAGCGGCCGCGTTCGTGGTCGCTGCTGTCGCTCGCGCTGCTGTCGGCGATGACGGCCGTATCGGGCTTCGGCCTCTCGAAACTGTTTCTCAACGACGCGGGCTGGACGCTCGACGCGATCGGGAAGCTCGGGATGGCCGGCGGCATCGTGACGGTCGTGCTCGGTTGCGGCGGCGGTGCGTGGCTCGTCAGGCGGCTCGGGTTGTGGCCTGCGTTTACGGCCGGCGTGAGCTGTGCGGGCGCGGCCGCGCTGCTGTGGTTCGCGCAGGCGAGCGGATGGCTGCCGGTGTCGTCGTCGTGGGCATGGCTGTGCACGGTGCTCGGTTCGCTGGCGACCGGGATCACGTCGGTGTCGATCATGACGGCCGGCATGCGCTTCGCGGGCGGCAGCGACCAGGCCGGCACCGACGTGACGGCCGTGCAGAGCACGCGCGACCTCGGCGAGCTGATCGCGTCGTCGACGATTTTGTCGCTGACCGCGAAGGTGGGTTATACGGGCGGGTTTCTTGCCGGTGTGGCGCTGGCGGTGCTGGCCGCGTTGATCGCGATGCGGTTGCGGCGGCGGGAGGCGGCGTATGCGGTGAAGGGGGATGATGCGCTGGCGTCGTGAGTGACGTGGCGTACACGTACGCTTCCGGCTGTCCGGACGGCGGTCGGAAGCGCGCGCGAATTCGCTGCAGCGTGGTGCCTGGTTGAAGCCTGATGTGGGAATCGGAAACAGCGGTGCGCGATTGCGCGGGATGATCGTCGATCGTTGCCGGAATGCGTTTGTCGCATGTCGCGCAACGATGAGAGAAGAAATCCTGGTGCCGACGGCGAGACTCGAACTCGCACAGCTTTCGCCACTACCCCCTCAAGATAGCGTGTCTACCAATTTCACCACGTCGGCACTGCAAGGGGCGCAATTCTAGCGCGACGTTGCGCGTTTGTGAAGGGGGTGTGACACATTGAAGGGATGCGCGCAGGCGATCCCGGTAGAATTCGGGCGATCGACCCGACGATCGTCGCAACCGCCACCCGTTTTCTCCGCGTGACACACACCCTCGACCAACTGCAGTCCGGCCAGCTCGCCGGCGCACGGCAACTCAAGCTCGCATGCGGGTTGACGGAATTCCCGCGCGAGATCTTCGATCTTGCCGACACGCTCGAAGTGCTCGACCTGACCGGCAATGCGCTGTCCGCGCTGCCGGACGACCTGCCGCGGCTGCACCGCCTGCGCATCCTGTTCGCGTCCGGCAACCGCTTTACTGCGTTCCCCGACGTGCTCGGCGCGTGCGGGCAGCTCGACATGATCGGCTTCAAGGCGAACCGGATTCAGACGGTGCCGAGCGGGTCGCTGCCGCGCGCGCTGCGCTGGCTGATCCTCACCGACAACGCAATCGACGCACTGCCGGCCGATATCGGCGATTGCTCGCGGCTGCAGAAGCTGATGCTCGCGGGCAACCGGCTGCGCGCGCTGCCGGCGGAGATGGCCGCATGCCGCGCGCTCGAACTGGTGCGACTGTCCGCGAACCGGCTGGACGCACTGCCCGACTGGTTGCTGCGCCTGCCGCGCCTCGCGTGGCTCGCCACCGCAGGCAACCCGTTCGGCGCCGCGCCGGAAGCCGCTGCGTCGGCCGGGCCCGAGGTCGCGGACGTCGACTGGGCATCGCTGGCATGCGAGCAGAAGCTGGGCGAGGGTGCGTCGGGCGTCATTTACCGCGCGCAGTGGCGTGTGGACGGGCATCCGCCACGGGCGGTCGCGGTCAAGCTGTTCAAGGGCGCGGTGACGAGCGACGGCCTGCCCGATTGCGAAATGGCCGCGTGCCTGCACGCCGGCCGCCACCCGAACATGATTCCGGTGATCGGCAAGGTAAGCGGGCATCCGGACGGCACGCACGGCCTCGTGATGGAACTGGTCGATCCCGCGCTCACGAATCTCGCCGGGCCGCCGAGCTTCGCGACCTGCACGCGCGACGTGTATGCGGCCGACGCGAGATTCACGCCGGTGGAGGCGGTGCGGATCGCGCATGGCATCGCGTCGGTGGCAGGCCATCTGCACGCATGCGGCATCATGCATGGCGACCTGTATGCGCACAACATCCTGCACGACGGCGCAGGCGGTGCGCTGCTCGGGGATTTCGGCGCGGCGTCGCTCTACGATGCGAACGATCGCACGCGCGCTGCCGGGTTCGAACGGCTCGAGGTGCGGGCGTTCGGCTATCTGCTCGGCGAGTTGCTCGAGCGATGCGAGCCGCGCACGTGGGCTGGCAGACACGCGCTCGATACGCTCGCGGTGGCTTGCCTGAACGAAGCAATCGATGCGCGGCCGTCGTTCGGCGAGATCGCGGCCGAGCTGGCCGCACACACGCGCTGACGGGCGCGCGTCAGCTTACGCCTGCCGCGCAGTCAGCAGCCTGATCCCCAGCCCGACGAACAGCAGCCCGCTCGCACGCTTGAGCGCACGCACCGCGCGGCTCATGCCGAAGCCGCGATGGAACCGGCGTACGCCGGCCGAATAGACGCTGTGAACGATCACCACCGTGCACGCGATCGTCGCGTACATCACGACGAATTGCAGCGCGAGCGGGCGGTCGTGCACGATGAACTGCGGCATGAACGCCGACAGGAAGATCATCGTCTTCGGGTTGCTGCCCGATACGAACAACGCTTCGCGGAACAGTTTCCCGCGGTCGGGCGCGGCGATTTCCGCTTCCCCGGTCGCAGCGGCGGCCTTGCGGTCGCCGCGCAACTGCCGGACACCCAGGAACATCAGGTACGCGGCACCGACCACCTTCATCGCGACGAACAGCGGCGGCATCGCGGCCAGCACCGCGCCGACGCCGAGCGCGACGAGTACTACGACCACCCCTTGCGCGACGAGGTTGCCCGCGATCGTCGCGGCCGTGCCGTGCGTGCCGTAGCGCACCGTGTTGCGGATGACGAGCAGCACGTTCGGCCCCGGCGACAGCGTCGTGACGAGATAGGCTGCGGCAAACAGCATCCAGGTCTGAATGGACATGCGGCGCTCCGAGAGGCGGTTCCGGCGGTCGGGATGAAGCGATGATGCCACGCCAATAATTGGTGCAGGCTTGCGCCGGAACCGTACCGTCGCGGTACGTCAGCTCGCGTCGCGCATGCAGTACGCCGGGATCGACGGCGGCGTATCGATCGCGGCGGGCCGCGTCATCCACGCGATCCACCCGGCCCATATGCCGCAGACGATCATCACGGCGACGTTCAGCGGCGTCCGGTAGCGGACGATCAGGTCGGCCAGCGGCAGGCGATGTTTCATGTGCATCTCCTTCGATCGGGGGCGGTGGACGTTACTGGCCGGCGTAGGTCGGCGCCTTGGCGTCGCAGGTCACGGACACCGTCGAGCCGTCCGCGAAATGCAGCCGGAACGGCACCTTCGCGCCGGGCGCGACGGCCTGGCGCGGTTGCTCCAGCATCACGTGATAGCTCTTCGGCTTGAAGGTCACCGTGCCGTGCGCGGGTACTTCGACTGCATCGACATGGACCATCTTCGCAGTGCTGCCGCTCGTTTGCGTTTCGTGCAGCATTGCCATCCCGTACGCCGGCGAGTCGAGGCCCGTCAGCGTGACGGGCGCGTCGCCGTCGTTCTTCAGCGTGAAGTAGCCGGACGACGGCACGGTTGCCGGCATCGCGCGAATCCAGCAGTTTTCTGCCTGCACGGCCGGCGCGGCGAACGTGGCGGAGGCTTGTAGCGCCAGCAGGGCGAACAGCAGGCCGGTCGGAATCGAGCGCTTCATGGGTGGTTTTCCTGATGGGTAGATGTAGCGGGAAACGGGGCGACGCGGCCGGTGCGGAACGCCGATGCGCATCGCGGACATCATTTCAGCGTGAACGCGTAGTGGCCTTGTGTGCGATGGCCGTCGCTGGCCACCGCGATCCACGCGACCGTATACGTACCGGCCATCAGATTGGTCAGCGCGACCTGCATGCGTTTCCGGTTGCCTGCATCGACGGACGATTTCCCGTCGACGACCGATTGCCCATGGCTGTCGGTGACGGCGATCGAGCTGAAAGCGGGCTCGAGCGCTTCGCTGAAACCGATCGTGACCGCGTGCGGCGCGACCGAAAGCGTGGTGTCGGCGGCGGGTGTCTGCGTCTTCGGGAGCGCGTGGGCCTGGGCGGCCTGGAAGACGATGAAGCCGAGCGCGGTGAGCGCGCCGCGAACGAAAGAGGTGGTATTCATGGTCGAGTGTGCGAGTAGCGAATCGGATGGAGCAACACGGATTCGACGGACGGATGCACGAGCCCCCTCGCAGCAGCACCGGTGGCGGCTGGCACCAGCGCGAACGTGTGCGGCCGGACGCTCGCCCGCGAGCGAATGTCGGCGCGACGGTACGAACCGGAAGCAGCCAGCCGCACGCACGGCACGACGCCGCGCGCAATACGGTGACACATGATCGTCCTTCGAAACGTGACAGGTCGCGCACGCCGGCGGCGTGCGCGGGCCACGCAATGCTTCATGGCATCACGGGCATTGACGACGAATCAGGACGCGATCGGAGGGGCGCGCGGTTGCGCGGCCGTGAGCGGCAGCGCGCGGCGCAGGCTGTCGAAGCGGGTCGCTTCGCGATGCTGAATGACGTGCACGTTGGCCGCGAACGTCAGTTCGGGCGCGGGCAGTGCAGGTGTGTGAGCAAGCAGGCTGCAATAGCCGCATGCCTGGAGGTGGGCCGTCAGGCTCTTCCGTGACGAATCGGCGGCGCGCTCGCCGGTGGCCGGCGCGGCCGTGCAGTAGCCGGCCAGCAGCGTATCGACGCGCTGCTGCGTCGTCAGTGCCTGCGAGATCGTCGGCGCGAGCGCCGTCATCAGGATGGCGAGCATCCCGATCAGACTGCCGATCTTCCGGAGGCGACGACTCAGCATGCGATGTGCGGCGACGTACAGGCGACGATGGAGCGGATTATGCCACGCACGTCGCTTCGCATGTCGGCCCGGACGTGCGGCGTGGCGGCGCGCTACGCGTGCTTCGCCAGGTATTTCGTGATCAGCATCATCTGCGCGGCCCAGCCCTGGTCGTTCATCTCGCGTGCCTTCGCGCGGCGGGCTTCGATCAACTGATCGAAGCCCGTTTCGGTGACCGTGAGCAGCGTGCCGCCAGCCTGCGCGGCGAGCGCGAACGTGACGAGCGTCATCGGCTCGGACGAGTAGTCAAAATTCGGATCGATCGCGAACGGATGCCAGCGAAACGAGAACAGTTGCTTCGGCTCGATGCGATCGACAACGATTTCGAACACAGTGCCTGCATACGGTTCTTGCGCCTTGGCGACGTCGTCGTCGACACGCGTCGGCGTGATGCGGCCGAACAGCGGCTGGCCGGCCGCGAACGGCCCGTCGAACGTGACGCCGAACCACTGGCCGAACTCGCCGGAGTTGCTGACGGCTTCCCACACGCGGTCGGGCGACGCGTTGAGCTGGGCCTGTTTTTCAATGCGATCGGTTTGCTGGGTCATGACGTTCTCCACTCAGGATCAAGCTTTGCCGGACGGCGCGCGCGAGCGCGCGCCGCGTCTAGTCGAGCATGACCGCGTCGGGCACGTCGAGCACGAGGTCCGACGTCGCGACGGCCACGCACGGCAGCGTATAGCCGTCGGCCTTTTCCTCGCGGCTCAGCCCCGGCCATTCGATCGTGTAGCGCACGCTGCCGCTGACGATCCGGCAAAGGCAGCTTCGGCACGTGCCGTTGCGGCACGAGCGCGGCAGCGACACGTGCGCGAACGCGGCAGCTTCGAGCAGCGTCAGCGAATCGGGCGCATCGAAGGTCGCGCCGAGCGGCTCGATGCGCACGAGGGGAAGGTGTTCCGGGTCGGTCATGGCGGAGGCAGGGACGGGCGGCGGTTCGGCGGCAACGCGCCAAGCATACCCGAACGTGCTGGCGGCCGGCGCCGGCCGGCCGCCGGCGTCAATGCCGGCGCAGGTGCCGGTACACGGTATTGCGGGCGAGACCGAGCTCGCGCGCGGCCGCCGACACGTTGCCGCCATGCCGCGCGAGCACGGCATCGATCACCGCGGCCTGATGGCTTTGCAGCGTCGTGCCTTCGCGCGTGCCGGCCGATGCGGCCGGCGTTGCGGTGGGCGCCGCCGGTGCGTCGTCGCAATCGAGCCAGAAATCGTCGGGCAAATGGGCGAGCGTGATTTCCGCTTCGTCTTCCGCGAGCATGCCGGCCGTGCGCAGCACGTTGGTCATCTGGCGCAGGTTGCCGGGCCAGCGGTGGCGCGTGAACGCGTCGAGCACGTCGGCCGCGATGCGGCGCGGCATCGGTTCGCTGCGCGCGAGCCGCGCGAGAATCCGCTCGACGAGCGCGGGCAGGTCGGTGCGTGCGGCGAGCGCCGGCAGCGTGACCGCGAGCCCGTTGATCCGGTAGAACAGGTCTTCGCGGAACGTGCCTTCCGCGATCATCGCGCGCAGGTCGCGGTGGGTCGCGCAGACCACGCGCACGTCGACCGGCACCGCGCGTGCGCCACCGAGCGGCATCACTGCGCGTTCCTGCAGCACCCGCATCAGCCGGACCTGCTGCGCGAGCGGCATGTCGCCGATTTCGTCGAGAAACAGCGTGCCGCCGTCGGCCTGCACGATCTTGCCGGGGCTGCCGCGCTTGCGTGCGCCGGTGAATGCGCCGTCCTCGTAACCGAACAGCTCGGCCTCGATCAGCGAATCGGGCAGCGCCGCGCAGTTGACCGCGACGAACGGGCCGTCCGCGCGCGGCGATGCCTGGTGCAGGGCGCGCGCGAGCCATTCCTTGCCGGTGCCGGTCTGGCCGAGGATCAGTAGCGGCAGGTCGCGCCCGCGGATCTTCGCGACGCGTTCGAGCACGGCGGCCATGCGCGCGTCGCCCGTGTCGAGCGTCGCGAACGTGATCGTGTCGGGGTCCGGCGTGCGCACCCGTGCGGCTGGCGCGGGCGGCGTGACGGCGACGGTGGTCTTGTGCGCTTCCGCGAATTCGCAGCGCGCCAGCACGCGTACGCCGGTCGACAGCGTGAGGCGGAACATCGCACCGGGCGCACGTGCCGCCTGTTGCGCGAGCTGGCCGAAGCGCATGCCGAACAGCGCGTCGCTGGCCTGATGCTGCAGTGCGTCGAACGATGCGCCGAGCTGGAATTGTGCGCTGCGGTTCGCGGCGATCAGCCCGCCGTCGGGGCCGAACGCGACGAGCCCGGCGAACAGCGAATCGACGCATTCCTCGTGCGCATGAAAGCGCAGCCGCAACGCTTCCGCGCACTGGTTCGCGAACAGGTGGTTCTCGATCAGTTGCGCGGACATCCGCACGAGCGCGAGCGTATGCGGGCTCGAGCCGCGCGGGTCGCCGCTGACGTCGAGCGTGCCGAGCGTGCGGCCGAACGGGTCGAAGATCGGTGCGCACGAGCAGGTGAGGATGTGATTTGCGCGCAGGAAGTGTTCGGACCCATGCACGGCGACGGCCTGGCCCGATGCGAGCGCGGTGCCGATTGCGTTGGTGCCGCGTGCGCCTTCCGCCCACGACACGCCGGTACATAGTGCGACGCGGTTGGCTTTCTCGATGAAGTCCGCGTCGCCGATGCTGTGCAGGATCACGCCGTCGGCGTCGGTCAGCAGCACGAGGCTTTGCGTGTCGGCAATCTGCGCGTGGAGGTTCTCCATCACCGGGCGCGCGTGCGAGAACAGTGCGTGATTCGTGTCGAGCAGTTCGCGCAGCGCGACGCGCGACAGCGGCGAGAAATCCGGGCGTTCGTGCGCACGCAGGCCGACCGCGGTCGAACGCGCATGCGCCTGCGCGAGCAGGTCGGTGCGACCCGCGGTGGCGGGCAGCACGAAGGGTTGCGGCATGACTTGTCTCCTGTCGACCCGAGTTAGCGCTTTAGCGCTTACTCGGGTCCCATGCTTCGCGGTCGGTCCCAGTTGGCGCTTCAGCGCTTACTGGGACCCCATGCTTCGCGATCGACAGCAGTCAGCACTTCTACCGCTGTCCCATGCTTCGCGGTCGAGCCCGGTCAGCATTTCAACGCTCACTCAGGCCCCATGCTCCTCGAAATCGGCCGATCCGGCGCACGCCTACGCACTGAAATCCTCGACGGATTTCCGCCTTCGCGTGCGGCGCACCATCGGTGTGCGACCGGCAACC
Organism: Burkholderia sp. HI2714; assembly: GCF_002223085.1. Lineage (NCBI taxonomy): Bacteria > Pseudomonadati > Pseudomonadota > Betaproteobacteria > Burkholderiales > Burkholderiaceae > Burkholderia > Burkholderia sp. HI2714. The sequence goes on from NZ_NKFM01000037.1 coordinate 288,917, forward strand.
ATCCGGGTACGCATCATCATACAAGCGCCGCGTACGAAGCGCGACCGCGAACAAAATCCGCTTGCTTTTAAATGCCCGCCTGCAATGATGGAAATGGAGCACGCACGCGCCGTGTTCCGCATTGCAACATGCATGCGACGCGACATGCATCCGTTCGGGAGACGCATCATGGTTCGGACGGAACTGAGAGTCGTGCTGGCGGCCATCGCCACCTTCATCATGCTGGGCGGCATCGCCGTGGCGATCCACGGGCTGCTGTTCGATCTGACCGATGCGGTGCGATACGGGGCGGCCGCGATCGCGGTGGGCGCCACGACTGCTGCCATCGCGCTCAACGTCTGGCCGAACGACCCTCACTGACGCCGTTTCCGAAACGGTGCCGGATGCCGCGCATGATCAGATGAAATGCGCGTCGGAACGACGCACGCCGGAAAATTTGTCTCCTGCGCGAAACCGTCTAAAGTGGAAATCAACCGGCATGCATTGTCCGCGCCTATCCCCGCGGGCCGTGCCTCCGCCGGCGAGCCCGCGTACACTTCGTCCGGCCGGTAGCGGACGACGGACGCGGTCATTCGTTTTCTACCGGTCGAGGCGGCTCCCAATGCAGATCCATTTCACGAACGAGAAGCCCGAGTATTCGGGGCGCGACTTGATGCTGGCGTTCACGGCGTTGGTCAATGGCGAGCGCGTCCAATGTCAGATCACCGCCGAGGCGCTGGAAGATCACTTCGGCGCGGCGTCGCCGCGCTTCGAGGACATGGTCGGCGCGTTCGACCAGCACCGCGACCGTATCGAGGCGGCTGCGCGGCGCCTGCTGTCGGAGACGCGCGCGCAATGCGTGACGCTGCGCAGCGGCTACGTCCGCTTCTACGAGGCCAACTGGCGCTGACGACACGACGCTCGTCTTGCGGCGCAGGTCGCTGAACGCTGCGCACGCGAAGACGTTGCCTTGCACGCAATGCCGTTCGGCGGGGCCGGGCGGCATTTTCGTATGCGGGCCGCGCCGGATTGGCCGAGCGTCGGTATCGCCGTGCGTGTCGCTTCTTAAGGATCGCAGAAGAATCGTCCGAAAACGGAAACGCCACCCGAAGGTGGCGTTTTTTCATCGTGCATCATGCAGCGCGCCGAAGCGCCGCCGTCATTCGCTGCCGAGATAGAAGAAGCGGAACAGGAACACGGCGGCGATGAGCCACACGATCGGCTTGACCGAGCGGGCCTGGCCCGTCAGCAGCTTGAGGCCGCCGTACGCGATGAAGCCGAATGCCACGCCGTTCGCGATCGAGTACGTGAACGGCATCAGCAGTGCGGTCAGCGCGGCCGGCACGGCTTCCGTTGCATCGTCCCACGGCACCTCGACCATCTCGCGCAGCATCAGGCACGACACGTACAGCAGTGCCGGTGCCGTCGCGTATGCCGGCACGACGCCGGCGAGCGGCGCGATGAACAGGCACGCGAGGAACAGCACCGCGACGGTGATGGCCGTCACGCCGGTGCGGCCGCCGGCCTGCACGCCCGATGCGCTTTCGATATACGCGGTGGTCGACGACGTGCCGAGCACCGAGCCAGCGACGATCGCCGTGCTGTCGGCGAGCAGCGCCTTGTTCAGGCGGTTCATCTTGCCTTCGACGAGCAGGCCCGCGCGGTTCGCGACGCCCATCAGCGTGCCCGTCGCGTCGAACAGCTCGACGAGGAAGAACACGAGGATCACGTTGATGATGCCGGTCGACAGCGCGGCGCCGATGTCGAGCTTGAACAGCGTCGCGTCGATCGACGGCGGCGCGGAGAACACGCCGTGGAACTGGTTGTCACCGAAGAAGAACGACAGGACCGTGACGCCGATGATGCCGATCAGGATCGCGCCGCGCACGCGCAGGTGGTCGAGCGTGACGATCGTGAAGAAGCCGACGATCGCGAGGATCGTGTCGTGCTTGTGCAGGTCGCCCAGCGTGACGAGCGTGGCCGGGCTGCCGACGATCACGCCCGACGTCTTCAGCGAGATGATGCCGAGGAACAGGCCGATACCGGCGGTGATCGAGATCCGCAGCGATTTCGGAATGCCGTTGACGATCGCCTCTCGTACGCGGAACAGCGTGACGAGCAGGAACAGGCAGCCGGAAATGAACACCGCGCCGAGCGCGGCCTGCCACGTGAAGCCCATCCCCTTGACGACCGTGTACGCGAAATACGCGTTCAGGCCCATGCCGGGCGCGCATGCGATCGGGTAGTTCGCGTACAGCCCCATGATGAGCGACGCCAGCGCCGCGACGAGGCAGGTCGCGACGAACACGGATTCCTTCGGCATGCCGGCGTCGCCGAGGATTGCGGGGTTGACGAAGATGATGTAGGCCATCGTCAGGAACGTGGTGACGCCCGCGAGTATTTCGGTGCGGAAGTCGGTGCCGGCTTCAGCGAAGCCGAAATACCGCTTGATGGATTCCATGAAGGCGTTTCTCCGGTCGGTTGTCGTGTTGCTTGTTGTGCCGAATTGTTGTAAAGGCAGCGCGGCCGGCGTACTGTAACCAGCCACTATTGCCCGGCTATCGGCGGATTGTAATAGCGCGGATAGCTTGGACGATATAGTTGGAGGGCACGATCGACAGATCGATCGGCTGCCTGCGCGCGAACGGTCTGGTAGCCCGGCCGCGCGACGAAGGCGCGCATTTTACCGGTTCGGGCGGAGCGGGCCGGAAGAAATGGCTCAAACGGGAGCGGGATGCGCGAAGCACGCCGGCCGATGCGCGCGCAACGGCATGCAAGACGGCACGCGCGGTGTAGCGCGCGTGGCCGGTGCGGGATGACATCGGACTGAAACGGAGCGCCCGCATGCTGCACGAACGCGGTGCAGGCAGCGCAGGTGCGCGAATGCACGTGCGCGGCCGGTACGGATGGCCGGCAGCGGCGTGCGGCGGCCATCCGTCAGTCCAGGCGGGTGCAGAGATCGGGCTATCGTGCGCCGAAGCCGTCCCGTCCGCAACTGTCATTTCGTGATGCGGGTGGCGACTGTGGTTTCTGTGTAAAAGATTGCAAGACCCCATCGCATAAACCGGCAAGTCTTTCTAGGATAGATACACCGCGCATGCACACGCCGGCTGGTAATTGCCGACGCGGGGGAGTCGCAGTCCGTGCAGGCCGGGCGGTGAAGTGCGGTCAAGGCCGTTGCGTGTTCGGGCAGGCACGGCCGCTTGCGATTGCCCGATGCGGGTTCGTCCGTAATCACGGAGGTCAGCATGTTGAACTGGATCAGCCGTTGGGCGATGCGACACGCCCCCACGCCGGAAAAAACCGCTGCGTCGATGCTCGTGACGGCGCGCATGGAACTGTTCGCTGCCGAACAGCGCGTCATCGACGCGAAATTACAAGCGGATTACTGGCGCACACGTGTGTCATTCCTGGAAGAGGTGCAGAAGCAGGGCATCGATCCGTGGGTGACCTCGCAGGCATCGCAACGTCCCGACCTCGAGTCCACTCCACGAAGCACGGGCCCGCGTCTCGCCGCCAGCACCTGATGCACCTGCTGCATCCCGTCGCTGCGCACGGCGCGCGATCGGTCGCGGCGCGCACCGGCGTGCCGCGTCATTCGATGCGCACCTGCGGCGCGTTACGCCGCGGGTGCGTCCGTTTTCGGTCGCGGCCGTTCCGCGTCTCGCGTGCCTGACGGCGCGTCGCTCATCCACTCGTTCTCCCTGCCCCGAAGAGCAAACGTTGCACTTGCGCGAGCATGCGCCGGAAGCGCTCGCCGCGACGCACGTATGCCGTCGTGAGCGTGGCTTCGGCCGACCGGTCGGCGTCGGTGCCGAGCCAGATGCGCTCGCCGCGTGCGATGCGCAGCACGTCGCCGGGCTGCACCCAGTAATCGTCGACGCACGGCGGGCGCGTGACCCACAGCGCCGCGCCATGCGCGCGGAGCTCCGCGTCCCGCGGCGCGCGCCACGTCAGTGTCGTACGCGGCGCGACCGGGAAACGGATCACGACAGTCGGTAACGCGATCGTGCCGGCGCAGCGCCGATCGGAACGGTCAAACAGCGGGCTTGCCTGGTCCATCGTCTTCTCCATTCAGTGAGCCGGACGGATGACGCGCACCAGAACAAAAAGGCCTCATCCGTTTCCGGTGAGGCCTTGTGTGACATGCGGTACTGCTCGACTGCTAACGCACACGCGCCTCCCGTGAACCATTCTTTCGAATGTTCATCGAGAAATGAATCGCGGCGGCGATGAGCGTGTACGTAGGCATGCGAACGAGTTTGTCTGCGTGGAACGGCGTTGTCAACGATAATTTTCGGGATAGGCGGGCGCGATGCATCGACGAGCGCGCCCGGCATTTCGTGGCGCCGCTGCGTACCCGCATGGCGTGCGTAGCGGTGCGTTCGTCATGATCGACTTCGACTTCGACTTCGACTTCGTTCAAGCAGCAAGCTGCGCATTCGTGCGAGCACATGCGCGAGCCACGCGCCGCGACTCATCGCGTACGCGGTCGTGATCGATGCTTCGGCCGGACGGTCGTCGTCGGTGCTCATCCAGATGCGATCACCGCGCCGCACGCGCAGCACGTCGCCGGTTCGTATCCAGTAATCGTCGACGCTGCCCAGCCGCGTGACCCACAGCGTCGCGTCGTGCACGCGGATCTCGGCGTCGTTTTGCGCGCACCATGTCAGCGTCTCGCGCGGCGCGACCGTGAATTGCATCACGACCCGCGGCAATGCGATCGCATCGGTGCGGCACCGATCGGGGCAGACAACCAGCCGGCTTGCTTGGTCCATCGTCATCTCCATCCGTTGAGCCGGGCGGGATGACGCGCACCAAAACAAAAAGGCCTCATCCGTTTCCGGCGAGGCCTTGTGACATGCGCAACTGAATCTCGATGCTAACGCACAAGCGCCTCCGGTGACCGCCACGCATGGGCGTTCACTCGGTTTTTATTCGCGATGGCGACTGGCTTGAGCATAGGCATGCGAATGAGTGTGTCGTGGCAGCGCAGCGATGTCAACGGATATTTCGAGATACGTGGCGGTCACGCGTCGCGTTGCGCGAGCCCGTTCACGAGCAGCTCGGACAGCAGGCCCGTCATCCCCTCCGGGTGCGTGGCCGCACGTGCCTTGAGCTGTTCGACGAGTTCTGCGTTGAGCTTGCAGGCGAACGGCACGAGGCCCTGTTCCTGGTCGAGCTTGCGCTGCGCGCGGCGGTCGAGCTTGGCGGTGTCTTCGGCACCCTTGCCGAAACGCGCGGAGCTGGATTGCTTCAGCGCGTGCGTCAGCTTGAGCGCCTTGTTCTTTTCGAGATCGGTTTTCTTCATGGCCATCGCGGCACCTCCGGGAAATTGAAGCCGCGATTGTACGCATTTCGGCGGGCGCCGCCGGCCGAGCCGGCAGGAAACCCGGTCAGGCGCCCTTCGTCGTACCCCAGTTGCCGCCGTGCGCGGCCGCCTGTGCGGCCGGCGAGCGGGCGAGATAGGCGAGCGCCTGTTCGGTCGAGCCTTCGTGGTGCGGCGTATAGCTCGGCTTGAAATAGCGCAGCGCCGCGCCGATCACCTTCCAGAACGACGGCAGGTGCCCGCGCCGCGAGCCTTGCCACCACGCGAGCACGAACCCCGGGTAGCGGCCGGCGGCCGGGTCGCGCCGGTACATGAACTTCGCGCCCGTCGTGATGTAGTAGAGCAGCAGCAGGATCACGAACGCCATGTGCACGCAGCGCTCCGGATAGGTGCCGCCCAGGTGCCGGTAGATGTCGAACGCGACCGTGCGGTGCTCGACTTCCTCCGCGCCGTGCCAGCGCAGCAGGTCGACCATCGTCGGGTCGGCCTTTCCTTCGTCGAGCCCGTGCGCGTTGAGCACCCAGTTGCCGAGATAGCCGAAGAAATGCTCGAGCGACGCGATCACCGCGAGCTGCTGGCGCAGCCAGAAGCGCGTGTGGCCGATCTTCAGCCCGAGCGGCTGTTCGCCGAGCACGCGCGTGAAGAGGCGATTGAGCTTCTGCGTGAACGGTTTCGTGTCGATCCCGTGCCGGTCGTAGTAGTGCTTGAGCACGCCGCCGTGCGAACGCGAATGCACGGCTTCCTGCCGCAGGAAACCTTCGGCCTCGTCGCGCAGCCGCGCATCGGTGATCAGCGGCAACGCCTTGTTGTACACGCGGCAGAACCACAGCTCGCCTTCCGGGAACAGCAGGTTCAGCGTGTTGATGATGTGCGTGCTGCCTGGGTCGTTCGGCACCCAGGTAATCGGCGTGTCGCTGAAGTCGAACTTCACGTGCCGGGCCTTGATCTTGTGATAGTCGGCGGTATCGGTCATCTGTGTCTCCCTGTGCGGCGTCGTGCGCCGTCAATGCGATGCCATGCTGACGCGGGCGATCATCCGGCCGAGCCACGGCATGAAGCGGCCGACGAAGCGCATCGCGTGCGCCTCGCCGCCGACCGCGACGACGGGGCGGTTGCGCAGCACGCCGTCGACCATCGCCTGCGCGACGGTTTCGGGTTTCAGGCCGCGCATCTGGTACAGCTTCGTCGCGCGCTTGCGCAGCCGCGCTTCGTCCTGTGCGTTGGCGCCCGCGTATTGCGTCGACGCCATGATTCCGGTCTCCGCGAAGCCGGGGCACACGGCCGTCACACCGATGCTTTTTTCCGCGAGTTCCGCGCGCATGCATTCGCTGAGCATCAGCACGGCGGCCTTCGTCGTCGCATACGCGGGCAGGTCGCGCGACGGCCCGAACGCGGCGGCCGATGCGGTGTTGACGATGTGCCCGCCGGTGCCGCGCGCGGCCATCTGCTGCGCGAACAGCCGCGAGCCGTGGATCACGCCCCACAGGTTCACGTGCAGGATGCGCTCCCAGTGCCGCGTGCTCGTGTCGAGGATGCCGCCGGCCATGCCGATGCCCGCGTTGTTGATCACGACGTCCGCGCCGCCGAGTTCGCTGCCGACCCACGTCGCCAGTGCTTCCATTTCGTCGGCGGACCCGACGTCGACCCGCTTCGCGTGCGCTTGCGCACCGGTGAGCCCGATCAGCAGCGCGGTGCGTTCGGCGCTCGCGAGATCGATGTCGCACGCGACGATCGTCGCGCCTTCGCGGGCGAATGCGAGCGCCGCGCAGCGGCCGATGCCGCTGCCCGCGCCGGTCACCACCGCGACCTTGCCGCTGAAGCGGCCGCTCGTGGCGCGGCGGCGCGCGTTCGCGAGCGCGGGCGGTTCGTTGCCCGATTCGACCGCGTCGATCAGTTGCCCGGCGAGCGCCGCGAAGCGTGTCGGATCGGCGAGCGGCAGCCAGTGGCCGGCCGCGACTTCACGGCGGTAGTACTGCGGCACCCAGCGCGACAGGTTCTCGGACAGTGCCGGGCTCACGTATTTGTCGCCGAGCGGCACGATCGTCTGCACCGGCGCATGCGCGTAGCGTTCGCGCGGCGCGAACAGGCAGCGGATGAAGTTCGCGCGATAGAGGCGCACGCCGCGCGCGCCGTCGTCGGCCTGCGTCGGGCGCGGCGCGGCGGGCGTTTTCTCGAGCCGGCGCAGCAGGCGGGGCCACGCGCGGCCGAGCCACAGCCGCCAGCCGAGCTCGGGGATGAACGGCAGGTGGAACAGGTACACGTACCACGACCGCAGGAGCTGGCCGCCGAGCTTGCCGAGCGACGCGGGCGTCGGGCGCAGCACGCGTTCGCGCAGCCAGAAGCCGACATGGTCGAGGCACGGCCCCGAGCACGACGTGTACGACGCGATGCGGCCGGCGAGGCGCGGATCGGTGACGAATTCCCAGCCCTGGATCGAGCCCCAGTCGTGCGCGACCAGGTGCACGGCGCGGCCGGGGCAGAGCGCGTCGATCACCGCGACGAAGTCGTCGGTCAGCTTCGCGAGGTGGTAGTCGGCGGTGCGCTGCGGCACGCCGGACAGGCCCGCGCCGCGCACGTCATATGCGATCACGTAGTGCTTGCGCGCGAGCAGCGGCGCGACGTGCTGCCAGACGCTGCTGTCGTCGGGATAGCCGTGCACGAGCACGACCGGCGAGCGGGCCGGGTCGCCCCAGGTCTTGACCGCGAGCGTCAGGTCGCCGGAGGCGACCGCCGTTTCGCTATGAACCGATTCGAACAGGGCCAGCGGCGCTTCGTCGGAAAGAGGCTGCATCGTGAGTCCGTCGTTCAGGGAGTCGGGAAGAAGGGCGCGTTCGGGTCAGGCGGCGGCCGGCACGGTCGCGACGGCCTGCGTGCGCTCGGCCTGGCGGCGCTGCCAGCGGCGCACGTGCGGCAGGTCTTCGTCGAGCCAGTACGCGTCGTCTTCGGTGATGACGAGCAGCTCTTCGAATTTCGCGCCGACGCCGGCGAAGCCGAGATGCGGCTCGACGGCCCACAGGCCCGGCACCGGCGCATGCTCGGAGCGGCGGTCGATCGACCACAGCGGCGACCAGCCTTGCTGTTTCGCCGCGCGGCCTTGGTCGAGCAGCAGGTTGCGCGTCGCGTTCAGCCCGAAGCGTGCGACGAAGCGCGGCTTCGACAGCTTGTGGATCTTCGCGACGCGATGCGCGAGCACCTTGAACGGATAGGCCTTGTGGCGCGGCTCGACGCCCTGGCGGCGGCACAGCGCGTCGACTTCCTGCGCGACTTCGGCCATCGGCCGGCGTGCCTTCACGAGCCGCACGATCATGTCGCGATGATCCATCAGGTCGTCCTGCAGCTGGTCGAGGATCGGGTTGCGGCCGAGGCAGTGCGCGTAGCCGACGTCGGCCACGATGCCGTCGAGCACCGGCGCGACGTCGAGGATCACCGGCATGTCGGTTTCGAGCTGGCGGTTGCTCGGGAAGAACGCGAGATTGAAGCCGCCCATGTGCTTGAGGCCCGAGAAGCCCTCGAACGCGGTGCGGTCGCCGAACCATGCGAACGGCTTGTGCAGCCAGTCATGCACGCCGTTGTCCTGCAGCCATTCGGTCAGCAGGCGCGCGGCTTCCTTTTCGGTGATGCCGGGGTAGAGCATCGCGCCGACGGTTTCGACGCAGCGATACGCCAGCTGCTGGACCGCACGGAATTGCGGCAACTCGTCGAGGTGGACTTCCGGCAGCGGGTGGTGGTCGGCCATGATGCGTCTCCGTTGGGGGCGCTGATCTGGAATGCACCGCCGGCGTCACCGTCACGGGTTATTCAGTCAGCATTTAATGTGTCATTGAATGATGTAATGATCATAGACGGTTCCGGTGCGCGCGCCAGCCCCCCCAAGGGTGAGGATTTGTCCTAATGAAGGGCCGAAGTGGAGTGGAAACTCTAGATTTCCGGAAGTTGGGCCGGACGGCCCCCTGCGCACCCGTCCGGGTCGGGGGCACAGGCCGGGATCGTCACGAGCCGTCTGCCGGCGCCGGCCCGGATGGCCGCGCGCGCGGCCGCCTTGTGACGGTGCGACATGTCGCGCCGGATCAACTCCCCGTCGTGTCGCGACGTGACGCTGTCAAATTGCCGAAATAATTTCGTCACATCATTCGCCCCCGGTTCGGAGCCGTCCCGGCTTCGCCGCGCCGATCGGCGGCCGGTGCGCGGTGAGCCGCGCGGAATAGCGACTGAAACCGATTCGACATTTCCAGGGAGAGAGACCATGCAACGCCGCCAGTTCATGAATACCCTTGCCGCGGCGACCGCCGCGACATCGCTGATGCTCAAGGCCGGCACGGCCGGCGCGAAGAGCGCAGCCGTGCCGGATGCGCTGGACCCGGGCCGCTGGTCGCCGTTCAACGCCGCGCGCCTGCAGGCGGTGCTCGACCAGCATGGCGTCGCGAGCGCGCACTACGACGACAAGCGCCGCCCGTACGCGGTGTTCGACTGGGACAACACGTGCATCATGAACGACTGCGAAGAGGCGCTGCTGATGTACCAGATCAACCATCTGCAGTACAAGCTGACGCCGGCCGAATTCGTCGACGTGATGTGGAAGGACGTGCCGAAGGGCGCCTTCATGAAGGACTACGCGACGGTGGACGGCAAGCCGGTGACGATGGAAGACCTCGCGGCCGACATCGAATCCGACTATCGCTGGCTCTACGCGAACTACCAGGGATTCGGCGGCGACAAGAGCATCGACGAGATTCGCGAGACCGATCAGTTCAAGGATTTCCGCGCGAAGCTGTACTTCATGTACGACGCGATCTGCGACACGCATCCGCTCGAGATCGGCTACAAGTGGATCATCTATTTCTACAAGAACATGACGACCGCCGAGCTGCAGGCGATGGCGGAAGCGTCGAACAACTACGGCATCGGCGACGCGTTGCGCAAGGTCCGCTACGAAAGCCCGAAGACGCTGCCGGGCAAGGCCGGCGTGGTGGCCGACACGCATTTCCACGGCATTCGCATACATGAGGAAATCCGCGCGGTGATGCATACGCTGCGCGCGAACGGCATCGACGTGTACGTCAGCACGGCGTCGCTCGACGATGTCGTGCGCGTGTTCGCCGGCAATCCGAACTATGGCTACGGCGTGCCGCCCGGGAACGTGATCGGCTTGCGTCTCGACATGCGGGACGGCAAGTACACGAGCACGTATCCGGCCGGCTGGCATTTCAACTGGGGGCCCGGCAAGACGGTGGGCATCCGCAACGTCCTCGCGTCGAAGAAGGGCTACGGCCCGCTGCTGGTGTTCGGCGACAGCGACGGCGACGCGTGGATGCTGCGCGACTTCAAGGACACCGCGGCCGGCGTGATCGTCAACCGGATGAAGAAGGGCGAGATCGGCGCGGACAGCAAACTCGCGGCCGAACAGATCGGCCAGTCGGACGCGCGCTTCCTGCTGCAGGGCCGCGACGAGCACACGGGCCTGATGATCCCGGACGAGAAGTCGATCAAGTACGGCAAGACCGAGCGCAAGCTGCTGGCTTGACGTGCGCTGGGCGCTGGGCGCCGGGCGCCGGGCGCCGGGCCGCCGCGGCTTCGCGGCCAGCGGGATCGATGGCCGCGCCGCGCGGGCCGGAACACGAGCGTCTCAGCGCTCGCGCGGCGAGCCCAACCGCTCCAGCAACGCCCCCAGCAGATCGATCGGCAGCGGAAACACGATCGTCGAGTTCTTGTCGGCCGCGATCGTCGTCAGCGTCTGCAGGTAGCGCAACTGCATTGCCTGCGGCTGCAGCGCAAGCCGCTGCGCGGCCTGCAACAGCTTCTCCGACGCCTGCAATTCGCCTTCCGCGTGAATCACCTTCGCGCGCCGCTCGCGCTCGGCCTCGGCCTGCCGCGCGATCGCACGGATCATCGTTTCGTTGAGGTCGACGTGCTTGATCTCGACCGTCGACACCTTGATCCCCCACGCGTCGGTCTGCGCGTCGAGCGTCTTCTGGATATCGGCGTTCAACTGTTCGCGCTCGGCGAGCAGCGCATCGAGGTCGTGCTTGCCCAGCACCGAGCGCAGCGTCGTCTGCGAGAGCTGGCTCGTCGCGTCGAAGAAGCGCGCGACCTGGATCACGGCCTTCTCCGGATCGACGACGCGGAAATACACGACGGCATTCACCTTGACCGACACGTTGTCGCGCGTGATCACGTCCTGCGGCGGCACGTCGAACACGACGGTGCGCAGGTCGATGCGCACGACCTGCTGGACGATCGGGATGATCAGCACGAGCCCCGGCCCCTTTACCTTCCAGAACCGGCCGAGCATGAACACGACGCCGCGCTCGTATTCGCGGAAGATGCGGATCGACGATGCTACGAGCACCACGACGAAGACGATCAGGACGCTGCTGAAGCCGAACGTGTAACCCATCATGTTGGTTCTCCCTGGTGTTGTTGTTCCTGCGTCGGCATGTCGTAGAGCGGCGCGACGGTGAGCAGCAAGCCGTGGCGGCCGGTGACACGCACGCGGCAGCCCGCGGCGAGCGGTACGCTGCTCGCGACGCGCCAGCGCTCGCCATGCACGCGCACCCAGCCCGCGGCGGACGGCGCGGCGCCGGCCGCACCTTGCGGCTGGTCGGCCAGCAGGCCGTCGTCGAGCACCTCGCCGATGCTGCCGACCATCGCCTCGGCGCCCGTTACGACCGGGCGGCGGCGCGCGCGCAGCGCGACGCTCGATACGCCCGCGACGAGCAGCCCGCCGCCGAGCGCGAGGCTCGCGATCACGGGCCACGGAATCCCGTAGCCGGGCACGTCGGTGTCGATCAGCATCAGCGCGCCGATCGTGAACGACACGATCCCGCCGAAGCCGAGCACGCCGAAGGTCGGCAGGAACGCCTCGGCGACCAGGCAGCCGAGACCGAGCAGCACGAGGCCGAGGCCCGCATAGCTGATCGGCAGCAACTGCATCGCGAACAGCCCGACCAGCAGGCAGATCGTGCCGGCGACGCCCGGCAGCACGAAGCCGGGGTTCGCGAACTCGAAGAACAGGCCGTAGATGCCGATCGTCAGCAGGATCAGCGCGACGTTCGGGTCGGCGATGATCGCCAGGAAGCGGCTGCGCCAGTCGGGCTCGACCACGACGAGCGGCGCATGCGCGGTCGCGAGCCGCACCGTGCCGGCAGTGGTGGTCACGGCGTGGCCGTCGAGCTGGCGAGCGAGGTCGGCCGGATCCTGCGCGATCAGGTCGACCACATGCTGCGCACGCGCCTCGCTTGCCGACAGGCTCACGGCCTCGCGCACCGCGCGCTCGGCCCACTCGGCATTGCGCCCGCGCAACTGCGCGAGGCCGCGGATATACGCGGAGGCGTCCTGCATCGCCTTGCGGATCTCGGTCGATTGGGTATCGGTCGGCAGCGCGACCGCGGTGGCGGACGCATCGGACGCCCCTGACGCCCCTGGGGTGCCGGCCGGCGCACGCGGTGCGGCGGGGTTCCCGCCCGGCGGCGCGGCGCCGCCGATGCCGAACTGCACGGGCGACGCCGCGCCGAGATTGGTGCCGGGCGCCATCGCCGCGAAGTGGCTCGCATAGACGATGTAGGTGCCCGCGCTCGCGGCCCGCGCGCCGCCCGGCGCGACGAACGCGGCGACCGGCACCGGCGAGCCGAGGATGGCCTTGATGATCTGCCGCATCGACGTGTCGAGGCCGCCGGGCGTGTCGAGCTGCAGGATCGCGAGCGGCGCGTGCTGGCGGGCCGCGCGGTCGAGCGAGCGCACGATGAAGTCGGCGCTGGCCGGGCCGATCGCGCCGTTGATCGGGATCACGACCACCGGGTGAGTGGCGGCGGGCGCTTCGGCAGGCGACGGTGCAGCGAGAGCGGCACACACGACGAGCAGCGCCGCGAACAGCGCGGCGCGTGCGACCCGCGCGGACAGCGGGTGACGAGGGTGGCCGCCGGGCGTGGCAGGCGCCGACGGCGGCCCGTGACGGTGAAAGTGCATCGAGACGTCCGGGCGGCGCGCGGCCGCGTGTCGTCCGGTGGCGGAAAGGGCGTGGGCCCGATGCTTAAAGATTAGGCGGTTTCGGCACAAAGCGCGAAGCGACGGCCGTGCCGGCCGGTTTCAGCTCGCGCCGCCGCCCCGCGCGAGCACTTCGTCGCGATAGTCGGCCGGGCTGCGTCCGCTCCATTTGCGGAACGCGCGGTAGAACGCACTCGGTTCCGCGAAACCGGTGGCAGCCGCGACGTCGGCGATCGTGCGCGCGGGGTCGGCCAGCGCCTCGAACGCCAGATCGCGCCGCAGCGTGTCCTTGATCGACTGGTATGCGTGGCCTTCCTGGTGCAGCTTGCGGCGCAGCGTCGCCTCGGCCACGTGCAGCCGCGCGGCCATCCCGCCCGCGCCCGGCCACGCGGCGGGCGGCATTCCGCGCAGCACCGCGCGCACGCGCTGCGCGAGCGCGTTCGGGTTGCGGTACTTGACGATGAAGCTCGCCGGCGCGTTGCGCAGGAACGTCTTCAGCGTCTTCGCGTTCTGCACGACCGGCAGCGTCGCGAATTCGGGATCGAAATCGACATACGAATCAGGCTCGTTGAAGCGCATGTCGTCACAGAACATCGACGGGTATTCGTGGTCGGCGGGCGGCGTGTCGCAGCGGAAGCTCGCATGCAGCAGCGGGATGCGCCGCCCGATCAGCCAGCAGGTGAGCCCGTAGACGATAATGAAATAGGTCGCGTACGTGAACATCGCGGGCGTCGCGCCGTTGTTGCGGTGCACGAAGCGCAGCCGAACGCGCTGCGGATTCGCGTCGAGCTCCGCGTGCAGGTCGTCGAGCACGCAGTGCATGAAATTCACCGCGCGCGCCATCGCGTGCAGGCCGTCGCGCGCGGACAGCGCCGCCTGGCTCATCGCGATGAAGCTGCCGCTGCGCATCGGGTGGCGATCCTGCCCGAAAAACTCGTCGTCGAGCGTGCGCGCGATCGCGTTCCACAGCGCGCCGTATTGCTGCGCGGACACGCGGGCGCGCGGCTGCCCGAGCAGCGCGGGCGCGATGCCGGCCTGCGCGAGCAGCGGCTCGGCCGCGACGCCGCGCCGCGTGGCCAGCGCGACGCTGTAAGCGACGAGACTGATCGCGACGGTTCCCTTGTCTTCCTGCTTCATCCGTGCCGCCGGTGTGGCAAAAACGCTCAGTGTAAATGAGCGACGCGAGCATCGAACAGTCGCGCCTGCTTGCCTACACTTGTTGCATCGAAACGCAAGGACGGTCGCGCCCGGCGGCCGCGGGAGACAGCAGCACCATGGACGAGCTTTACACCGAAGACCAGCGGATGATCCGCGACGCCGCGCGCGCGTTTGCCACCGAGATGCTGGCGCCGAACGCCGCGCAGTGGGACCACGATGCGCACCTGCCCGACGCGATCGTCGCGCAGCTCGGCGAACTCGGCCTGCTCGGGATGATCGTGCCGCAGGAGCTGGGCGGCTCGTATACGGACTACGTGGCCTACGCGCTGGCGATGGAAGAGGTCGCCGCCGGCGACGCCGCGTGCGCGACGATGATGAGCGTGCACAACTCGGTCGGCTGCGGGCCGATCCTCGGCTTCGGCACGCCCGCGCAGAAGGATCGCTGGCTGGCCGACATGGCGGCTGGCCGCGTGATCGGCGCGTTCTGCCTGACCGAGCCGCATGCCGGCTCCGAGGCGAACAACCTGCGTACGCGTGCGGAACTGCGCGACGGCAAATGGGTGCTGAACGGCGCGAAGCAGTTCGTGACCAACGGCCAACGTGCCGGCGTCGCGATCGTTTTTGCCATGACCGACCCGGAAGCCGGCAAGCGCGGCATTTCCGCGTTCCTGGTGCCGACCGACACGCCGGGCTTCATCGTCGGCAAACCCGAAAAGAAGATGGGCATCCGCGCGTCGGATACGTGCCCGATCACGTTCGAGAACTGCGCGATTCCGGAAGAGAACCTGCTCGGCAATCGCGGCGAAGGGCTGAAGATCGCGCTGTCGAATCTTGAGGGCGGGCGTATCGGCATCGCCGCGCAGGCGCTCGGCATCGCGCGCGCCGCATTCGACAAGGCGCGCCGCTATGCGGGCGAGCGCGTGCAGTTCGGCAAGCCGATCGCCGAGCACCAGGCGATCCAGCAGAAGCTCGCCGACATGGCCGTGCAGATCAACGCCGCGCGCCTGCTCGTGCATCACGCGGCGAAGCTGCGCACGGCCGGGCTGCCGTGCCTGTCGGAAGCATCGCAGGCGAAGCTGTTCGCATCGGAGATGGCCGAGCGCGTGTGCTCGGACGCGATCCAGATCCACGGCGGCTACGGCTACCTGGTCGATTACGAAGTCGAGCGCCACTATCGCGACGCGCGCATCACGCAGATTTACGAAGGCACCAGCGAAGTGCAGCGGATGGTGATCGCGCGGCAGCTTTGAGCCGTGGCGGTTATCCCGGCGACGACATCACGCAGGGCACGAGGGCAGCGCGGCGAACGCGGCACGCAACGACGTGACCGTGCGCCGCAACGGAGGCAACCGGGCATGGGCTGCAGCGCATGCCCGGTTGACCGTGAGGCATGGAGACTTGCCAGGGCATGGGATCCACGTAAGCGATAAAGCGCTCACGCGGGTCGACCGCACGAGGCACGGAGACTGGAGGAAACGATGACGGTACAGGCATTCCTGGACGCACGCGACTTTCTGCTGCGCCATCGCACCGACTACGACACCGCGTACCGCGAGTTCGAGTGGCCGGTGCTCGACGCATTCAACTGGGCGCTCGACTACTTCGACCCGATGGCGCGCGGCAACGACCAGCCCGCGCTGTGGATCGTCGATGCGGCGACCGGCACGGGCGATCCGTATTCGTTCGCGCAGATGTCCGAGCGCTCGTCGCGGATCGCGAACTGGCTGCGTTCGATCGGCGTCGTGCGCGGCGACCGGATCCTGCTGATGCTGCCGAACCGTGTCGAGCTGTGGGACGCGATGCTCGCCGCGATGAAGCTCGGCGCGATCGTGCTGCCTGCCACCACGCAACTGTCGCCCGACGACGTGCGCGACCGCGTGCAGATCGGCGGCGCGAAATACGCGATCGTCGACGAGAACGAAGCCGCCAAATTCGAACAGCCGGATCTCGGCCTCGCGCAGAAGATCGTCGCCGGCGCGCCGCGCGCGGGCTGGCTCGCGATGAACGAAGGCTATGCGGCGAGCGCGGCATTCAACCCCGACGCCGTCACGCAGTCGAACGAAGCGATGCTGCTGTACTTCACGTCGGGCACGACGTCGAAGCCGAAGCTCGTCGAGCATACGCACCGCACCTATCCGGTCGGCCATCTGTCGACGATGTACTGGGTCGGCCTGCAGCCGGGCGACATCCACTGGAACATCAGCTCGCCGGGCTGGGCGAAGCACGCGTGGAGCTGCTTCTTCGCGCCGTGGAACGCGCAGGCGTGCGTGTTCGCTTTCAACTACGCGCGTTTCGAGCCGAAGGTCGTGCTCGATGCGCTCGTCAAATACCAGGTGACGACGCTGTGCGCGCCGCCGACCGTGTGGCGCATGCTCGTGCAGCAGCCGCTCGCGTCGTTCGACGTGAAGCTGCGCGAGATCGTCGGCGCGGGCGAGCCGCTGAATCCCGAGATCATCGAGCGCGTGAAGAAAGCGTGGGGCATCGCGATCCGCGACGGCTATGGCCAGACCGAAACGACCTGCCTGATCGGCAACTCGCCGGGCCAGCCGGTCGTCGCGGGCTCGATGGGCCGGCCGCTGCCCGGCTACCGGATCGAATTGCTCGATCCGGACGGCGCGTCCGTGACCGAAGGCGAGGTTGCACTGCCGATCGGCGCGGGCGTCACGCGCCCGGTCGGGCTGATGAAAGGCTATGCGAACAACCCCGACGCGACGGCCTACGCGATGCGCGACGGCCACTACCGCACGTCGGACATCGCGATGCGCCGCGACGACGGTTACTACGTGTACATCGGCCGCGCGGACGACGTGTTCAAGTCGTCAGACTACCGGCTGAGCCCGTTCGAACTTGAAAGCGTGCTGATCGAGCATCCGGCGATCGCCGAGGCGGCCGTCGTGCCGAGCCCCGACCCCGTGCGGCTGTCGGTGCCGAAGACCTTCATCACGCTGCGGCAGGGCTACGAGGAAAGCCCCGAACTCGCGCTGGACATCTTCCGCTTCTCGCGCGAAAAGCTCGCGCCGTACAAGCGCATTCGCCGCCTGCAGTTCGCGGAGCTGCCGAAGACGATCTCGGGGAAGATCCGCCGCGTCGAATTGCGCCGCCGCGAGATCGAGCGTGGCGCCGATGCAAGTGAACGGATGCCCGGCGAATACTGGGAAGAGGATTTCGCCGCCGAACTGAAGTGACGTGACCGCGGGCCGCGCGCGCCGCATGTCGCGGCCGCCGCCCGCAGCCGAATTGAACCGGCCGCGCGGCGCTATCGCGCTTCGCGGCCCTCTGTCAGGAGAAAGGATCGATGAACGCGAATTCGAAAGACGTGCCGACGGTCAAGCTGCTGATCGACGGCGCCTTCGTCGAGTCCGCCACGAACGAGTGGCGCGACATCGTCAACCCGGCGACGCAGCAGGTGCTCGCGCGCGTGCCGTTCGCGACCGTCGCGGAAGTCGACGCGGCCGTGCAGGCCGCGCACACCGCCTTCGCGACGTGGAAGAACACGCCGATCGCCGCGCGCATGCGCATCATGCTGAAGTTCCAGGATCTCGTGCGCACGAACCAGCAGCGCATCGCGAAGACGCTGACGGCCGAGCAGGGCAAGACGATTCCCGATGCCGAAGGCGACATCTTCCGCGGCCTCGAAGTGGTCGAGCACGCGTGCTCGATCGGTTCGCTGCAGCTCGGCGAGTTCGCGGAGAACGTCGCGGGCGGGGTGGATACCTACACGCTGCGCCAGCCGCTCGGTGTGTGCGCGGGCATCACGCCGTTCAACTTCCCCGCGATGATTCCGCTATGGATGTTCCCGATGGCGATCGTCTGCGGCAACACGTTCGTGCTGAAGCCGTCGGAGCAGGATCCGCTGTCGACGATGGAACTCGTCGAGCTCGCGGTCGAGGCCGGCGTACCGAAAGGAGTACTGAACGTCGTGCACGGCGGCAAGGAAGTCGTCGACGCGATCTGCACGCATCCGCTCGTGAAGGCGATCTCGTTCGTCGGTTCGACGGCGGTCGGCACGCACGTGTACAACCTCGGCAGCGCGCACGGCAAGCGCGTGCAGTCGATGATGGGCGCGAAGAATCACGCCGTCGTGCTGCCCGATGCGAACCGCGAGCAGACGATCAACGCACTCGTCGGTGCGGGCTTCGGCGCGGCCGGCCAGCGCTGCATGGCGACCTCGGTCGCGGTGCTCGTCGGCAACGCGCGCGACTGGCTGCCGGACATCGTCGAGAAGGCGAAGGCGCTGAAGGTCAATGCGGGCGCGGAAGCCGGCACGGACGTCGGGCCGGTCGTGTCGAAGGCCGCGAAGGAACGCATCCTGTCGCTGATCGACGCGGGCGTGAAGGAGGGCGCGAAGCTCGAACTCGACGGCCGTGACGTGAAGGTGACCGGCTACGAGCAGGGCAATTTCGTCGGCCCGACGATCTTCTCGGGCGTGAAGACGAACATGTCGGTCTACACGCATGAAATCTTCGGCCCCGTGCTGGTCGTGATGGAAGCCGACACGCTCGACGACGCGATCGCGCTCGTCAACGCGAACCCGTTCGGCAACGGCGTGGGGCTGTTCACGCAGAGCGGCGCGGCCGCACGCAAGTTCCAGAGCGAAATCGACATCGGCCAGGTCGGCATCAACATCCCGATCCCGGTGCCCGTGCCGTTCTTCAGCTTCACCGGTTCGCGCGGCTCGAAGCTCGGCGATCTCGGCCCGTACGGCAAGCAGGTCGTGCAGTTCTATACGCAGACGAAGACGGTCACCGCGCGCTGGTTCGACGACGACACGACGGCCGGCCCGGTGAACACGACGATCCGGCTGCATTGAGCGGCGGAGGACACGAACATGAAAATCGGTTTTATCGGACTCGGCCACATGGGCGCGCCGATGGCGCTGAACCTGCTGAAAGCAGGCCATGAAGTACATGCGTTCGACCTGAGCGCCGACGCATTGCGCGCGCTGCAGGATGCCGGTGCGCAGGTGGCTGCTTCGCCGCGCGATGCGGCCTCGGGCGCGACGTTCGTCATCACGATGCTGCCGGCCGCCCCGCACGTGCGCTCGGTGTTGTCCGGCGAGAACGGCGTGCTCGCCGGCCTCGGCGCGGGCGCGACCGTGATCGATTCGAGCACGATCGACCCGGCGAGCGCGCAGGCGTTCGGCGCGCTCGTGCGCGAGCACGGCGGCGCGTTCGTCGATGCGCCGGTGTCGGGCGGCACCGGCGGCGCGGCGGCCGGCACGCTGACCTTCATGGTCGGCGGCAGCGACGCGGATTTCGAGCGCGTGAAGCCGGTGCTCGCGGGCATGGGCAAGAACATCGTCCACTGCGGCGCGACGGGGATGGGGCAGGTCGCGAAAGTCTGCAACAACCTCGTGCTCGGCATCTCGATGGCGGCCGTGTCGGAGGCGATGTCGCTCGGCGTCGCGCTCGGCATCGACCCGAAGGTGCTGGCCGGCATCGTCAATACGTCGACGGGCCGCTGCTGGAGTTCGGATACCTACAACCCGTATCCGGGCGTGATCGAGACCGCGCCGTCGTCGCGCGGCTACTCGGGCGGCTTCGGCACCGACCTGATGCTGAAGGATCTCGGCCTCGCGAACGACGCCGCGAAGCAGGCCCGCCAGCCCGTCTATCTGGGCGCGCTCGCGCAGCAGCTGTACCAGACGATGAGCAGCCGTGGCGACGGCCAGCTCGATTTCTCGGCGGTGATCCGCCTGTACCAACCGGCAACGAAGAAGGACGCCTCATGATCGAACTCGACTACGTCGACGACGGCGCGATCGCGTGCGCGACGCTCAAGCGTCCGCCCGCGAACGCCTTTACCGCCGACGGGCTGCGGCAACTGCAGGAAACCGTCGCCGAACTGAATGCGAACCCGCGCGTGCGCGCGCTGGTGATCACCGGCGACGGCCCGAAGTTCTTCAGCGCGGGTGCCGACCTCAACACGTTCGCCGAAGGCGACCGCGCGGTCGCGCGTGCGATGGCGTCGCGCTTCGGCGCGGCGTTCGAGGCGCTGCACGATGCGCGCGTCGTGACGATCGCGGCGATCAACGGCTACGCGATGGGCGGCGGTCTTGAATGCGCGCTCGCGTGCGACCTGCGGATCGCGGAGACGCATGCGCAGATGGCGCTGCCCGAGCCGTCGGTCGGCCTGCTGCCGTGCGGGCTCGGCACGCAGACGCTGCCCTGGCTCGTCGGCGAAGGCTGGGCGAAGAAGATCATCCTGACGGGCGCGCGTGTCGATGCGGCCACCGCGCTGCGGATCGGCCTCGTCGAGGACGTCGTGGCGTCGGGCGCGTCGCGCGATGCGGCGCTGGCGCTCGCGCGCAACGTTACGCGGCAGAGCCCGCACGCGGTTGCGTACAGCAAGGAGCTGATCGGCCTCGCGCGCCGCGGCGTGCCGCGCAGCGCGGCGCTCGCGGTCGAGCGCGAACGCTTCGTCGACCTGTTCGACACGAACGATCCGCGCGAAGGCGTGGCTGCGTTCCTCGGCAAGCGCGCGCCGCAGTGGCACAACGAGGGAGAGCCGCAACGATGAGCACGCCGGTGACGAATCACGACGCTTTCGTGGAGCACGCACCCGAGGTGCTGTTCCGCGTGGTGAACCGCGTGGCACTGATCACGCTGAACCGGTCGGCGGCGCTCAATGCGCTGTCGTACGCGATGATCGGCGAACTGGCCGCGCTCCTCGAGCGCTGCCGTAACGACGACCAGATCGTCGCGGTCGTGCTGCGCGGCGCCGGCGAGAAGGGTTTCTGCGCGGGCGGCGACGTGCGTGCGCTGTACAGGATGGTCGCGCAGCGCGAAACCTGGCTGCCGTTCTTCGTCGACGAATACCGGCTCGACTACGCAATCCATACGTTCCCGAAGCCGGTGGTCGCGCTGATGGACGGCGTGACGATGGGCGGCGGCATGGGCCTCGCGCAGGGCGCGGCGCTGCGCGTCGCGACCGAGCGCAGCAAGATCGCGATGCCGGAGACGCGCATCGGCCTCGTGCCCGACGTCGGCGCGACGCATTTCCTGTCGCGCATGCCGGCCGAGCTCGAGCTGTACGTCGGGCTGACCGGCGCGATGCTGTCGGGCGCCGACGCGCTGACCGCAAAGCTCGCGGATCTGTGCGTGCCGTCCGCGTGGCTCGACACGTTCGAGACGCGCATCGAAAGCGTCAAGTGGGAAGGCGATGCGCTGCCGTTGCTGCGCAAGGTGTTCGAGCCGCCGTGCAACGTCGTGCCGCACGCGGCGCTCGACAGCCAGATGCCGTGGATCGTGCGTCACTTCGACAAGCGCTCGACCGTCGAGCGGATCGTCGCGACGCTGACGCAGGATCTCGCACGCGAGGAGCTGTCGCGCGAGCACCGTCAATGGCTGCAGGCGACGCTCGATGCGCTCATCGGCCATTCGCCGACGATGCTGTGCGTGACGCGCGAGGCGCTGCTGCGCGGCCGCCAGATGACGCTGGCCGAATCGTTCCGGATGGAGCTCGGCATCGTCGCGCGGGCGATCGAGGAAGGCGACTTCTGCGAAGGCGTGCGTGCGCATCTCGTCGACAAGGATCGCAAGCCTCGCTGGGCGCCCGCGTCGCTCGTCGAACTGCGCGCCGAACGCGTGCGGCATTTCCTTACGTCACCGTGGAAGCTGTTTGCGCATCCGCTGGCGGCGCTGGGCGCGGATTGAACCACCGGCGCGGGGCCGGCAACCTGCAAGGCGGCGCAGGCTTCGGCATGCGCCGTTTTTTTTTTGAGGTCGGCGCGCATCCAGTGCCGTGCATGCGGTAACGCGCGCTACCATCCGCTGCGTGAAATCACAACTGCCCGGAATAGATGAAAATATCAATAATAATTTCCGGATTTTGAGGTGGTGGGGGAGGGTTTCTGCTTGTCACGAAATCGATAAATCCATTAATATCGTCAAGCAAAGTTTGATTGGTAGTTGGATGATTTAAAGTCTTCGGGCATAAAGTGCGAATGAAACCGCCGTTATTCGATAAAAATCCCGAAGCAAGCATGATAAGCCTTCGACATGAAATGTCTCTACAATCGTGGTTCGAACTGGACGGGACGAGCAACGAAGCTGATGGCATTGAAAGCGCTGGAACTGACGCAGGAAGAACGTACAAAGCTTGAAGCGATGGCGAGAAGCCGTCGTGATTGGCGAATACGAGACCGGTCGCGGACGATTCTGATGTTCAGCGACGGCGTGCGAGCGAAAGAGATCGCCAGACGACAGGAACTGACGTTGGAGGCGGTGTATGAG
>NZ_NKFM01000084.1:0-8619 GCF_002223085.1 Burkholderia sp. HI2714
TCAGGGTCGGCCGGGATTCGCGAAATTTTCGCCAAAATTACCTTAAGCTACTGATTGGAAAGAAAAATCTATACTTGGGTCGAGCGGCAATGCCCTTCGCTGGAGATCCAGCAAATAGGAGCCGAGTCGGTTGATGTGCTCGCGTCGATATGGCGAGAGCACCTGCAATACTTCGGCGTCGATCGGCAGGCCCTTGTCCTGCAACGCTTTGAGTTTGCGCGACATCCACTGCACGTTGTACAGAATCACCATGTTCGCGACGAGCTGGTTGTATTTGATGACCTTGCGCTGCTCGTGCCGGAGATTTTCGGCGATCACTTCCCCGCCGAACATCAGCCACTTCGCGAAGTCGTTGAACTGCTCGCTCTTGTTCGTCGCCGCGTGAATGGTCTGGCGCATTTCCGGATCGTCGATGTAGCGCAGCAGGAACATCGTGCGGATCACCCGGCCGAGTTCGCGGAAAGCAAAGTACAGTTTGTTCTTGACGCTCTCGGAACCGAGGCGACGCAGGATCGTCGACGGCGTCATCCGTCCTGCTTTGATCGAGACCGCGACACGCAGCATGTCGGGGAAATGCCGTTCGATCAGCCCCCAGTCGATGCTGGCCCGGAACAGCGACTCGATGTTCTTGTAGCGCCGACGCCGGTCGGCCTTATAGAACACCAGTTCCTTGATATCGCGGATACGCGGCATCAGATTGATCCCGAGCAGATGCGCGAGTGCGAACACCGGCGCGCTTTGCGCGTGCGTGTCGCCATGCACGGTGTCCGGCTGCACATCGGAGGCGTTCTTGATCAGCCCGTCGAGGATGTACACGGCCTCGTGCACGCCGCACGGGATGAAGTGGCTGAACAGCGCGATGTACATGTCGGACACGTGGTAGTAGCCGATCCCGCCATAGCCGCCGTACCGAATATGGTATTCCGACAGCAGGTTCTGCTCGTACAGATTCCACTTCGTGCCGTCGGCTGACACTCGCTTGCCCGAACCCCAGAATTTCGGCAACGCGAACTGGTTGTACGCATTGATCACCTTGACGATCGCCTTGTCGAGCCGTTCCTCGGTGACGTGCTTCAGGTTCAGCCATGCGACCTGCTTGCGGCTCAGGTTCTTGACCGAGCGCGCGGTCTGCGTCGGCCCGAGATTGCAGCCGTAGCAGAACAGTGTCGTGATGAAGCGCTTGCGCGGATCGTCGACCTTCGCCTCGAATCCCGAGAGCGGCCCGAAGAGCCGGTGCAAATCGAGCCATTGCTCGGTTTCGGTGAGGATATCCAGGATGCTAACCGGCCGCATCGAAGCCGTGATCGCCTGGTCGATCAAGGACCGGTTGGACGGGTCTGGCTTCTTGTCGAGCCGGTGGAGAATGAGGCCCTGCGCGCCGATCTCGACGTGATCGTTTTCCGGAAAACCCGCGTCGACCTTGTCGGCCAGCGCGCCGAGCTCGTCCTTCAGTTTCTGGACGAAGGCCCGGCTGTCGACTGGGAAGTCGACGAGCTCGCTGTAGCGCGGCAATTCCTCGCGGAATTCGTCCCATGACACCTGGTGTTCGCGCGGGTCGTCATATTGATCGCTGCCCTCGACGAAGATGTCGCCGGAGTTGAGTTCCCGCATGACCTGACTGAACACGCAGAGCTCGAAGTACTTCCGGTGCAGCAGACGCGCCGATCGGCCGTCCGGCAACACGCATCGCTCCCACTTCTCTGGGAGCCAGTCGAGCGGCAATTGCGCGAGATCGCCATTGCTGAGCAACAGATATTCGCGTCGCGACGTACGCAGTTGCTTGATCCACTCGAGCGCCCGAAGTAATGCGTCGTCCTGCGAGCTGGGTTTCATCGAGAGTTGTTCGACGCACTGGAACAACAACGAGCGCAGGTTTTTATACGGCGCGAGCAGAAATGGAAAGATGTGATTGCCGGCCTGCGCGATATGCTCGTTGCAGCGGATCAGGACAGTGTCGGGGTCGTTGTTCAATGCGGCGCGCATCTGCGCGATACGCATGGCCGCAGGCGTTTCGTCATCCTGCAGCACGTTCAGGACGTCGCGGAACTGGCTGACGAGCGACTGCAACTGGTCGGCATGCGCGAGCTGGTACTGCTGAAGTCGCAGCTTGGCGGTGTGCTCGAGGTTGCGCACTGTCTTGATAAAAATCTCGGCGACGTCGTCGAGCGCTTTCTGGCGTTGCGCGAGCATGAACAGCAGCGCAAGCGTGTAGCGCTTGGCAGGCTTCAGTGCCCGCATTTCATGCACGTCAAGCGCGCGTGCCTCGGTGACGAACTGCATGCGCTTCGCAACCGAGAGCATACTCGGCACGGGCGGCAAGCCGTTCGCCAACGCGTTCATGGACTGGATGTGCTCGAGGAAACTCGCGATCTCCCGTGGTCCGGGCCGCTTCGGTTCGCGCTTGAGTTCGTCCCACTGGGTTCGACCGTGTTTGACCAGAAACAGTGCATCGACGCGCTCCTTCAGCGTGTCGTCGAGCGAGTCGACGAACGCGCGATAAATCGATTCGTGGAGCTGACTACGGGCGTGACCAGCGATCCGCGTGAGCGTCGCGAGGGGCGGCAGCTCGTAGCGACGCCGGACCAACTCTTCCAGCATCACGTTGACGATGTCGGGCAATTCCGCCTTGGTCCGGGCTGCGTGTGCGGCGATATCGGCCAGCCATGCGTGGGTGGTGCTGTCGACGGGGAGAATCCGGACGAACTCACGGAGGATTTTCTGGTGCCGGGATTTGCTGCCTGAGCGATCGTAGCGCGCGAGGGTTGTGCGCGGCAGCAGGCGGACGCCGAGCACGGTGCACACGTGTTCGATGATGGCCGGCGGCACATCAGAGATGACCGGCATGTAGCCGAGACGCTGCAGCAGCTTTAGCTGCGCGAGGATCAGCACGCGCGTAGGCGCCTGACGGAACTGGCCGAACACGAACCGGATCTCTGCCGCGCTGGGCGTATAGACCGTCCGCAATTCCGCTTCCTCCAGCTCTGCCGGGAGTACCGGGTACGCGGGTTCGTGAATTTTGGTCATCGATGCAGCCTCGGTCCTCGAAATCTCCGCATTGCTGACCTATCAGCGCCTCGGAGGCTTGAGGTGCCCCGATAGCACCGCCGCGGCGAGGTCGGCATCGCTCATGCCCATGATCCGGTCGATGGTGTTCTGAGACAGTTCGTCAACCAGTGCGAGAATCTGATCCTGCAACGCCGACAATTGATCGGCCCGTGCCGTCAGATGCGCGAGCATGTCGCGCTGTTTGGGCGTCGACACCTCGGACTGCCAACGCTTGAACTGTTCTCGTTGAGCCGGCAGAAAATCCCGTTGCTCGCTGTACATCTGCCGGATGCGTGCGAGCGTCGCGTCGTCAAACACTTGGGGATGGAGGCGGCACGACACCAACTGGCCGTGAAGCGCCTGCGCCTCTTCCACTTGCCCGCCGAACAGGTCGAAGACGATCAGCAAGTAGCTGATTGGCCGCCAGACCGGCGTTGGCGGTTGGTTCGAGTTCATGGAGCGGACCTCCAGTCGGAGCGGATAAACTTGACAGAAATCGGTTTGCGGCAGAGCAACGCCTCGGGGAAGACGATTGTAGCGCGCAGCGGCGGTGGCCTGGTGCCGACTGCCTCGGGAACCGGCGCGTCCGTTCCTGGTTGAATTTCGTCAATTTTGGTCAGATTGAGCCGGCAAAACAGCATAGATGCATTGCTGAATGCCGTGGCATAAATCGAAATGCTGTACGACCGCCCTGTCATCGGGGCGCCATACTCGACGCGATGCCCGCCCCGACGTCTCCATCGGACTGCACGCATTGGGAGATCTGGGAACACTGGTAGTCGCCGTCACACTTCAAAATGCAGCGCAGGGCTCACAGCAGGCGTAGCGTAAACTGGTCTTCATCGGCCCGACGCTCGTTCGAGCGGAT
Source organism: Burkholderia sp. HI2714 (assembly GCF_002223085.1). Taxonomy (NCBI): domain Bacteria; kingdom Pseudomonadati; phylum Pseudomonadota; class Betaproteobacteria; order Burkholderiales; family Burkholderiaceae; genus Burkholderia; species Burkholderia sp. HI2714. The sequence continues at coordinate 3,914 of NZ_NKFM01000084.1, forward strand.
CGTCTGGGTCTGGCATGATGCGGTGGTCAATATTGAGTCACGAATGAATAAGATGGAAAGCAGGAAGCGTTCTTCGCAACGAACTAGCCGCTCGGGCCTGACGAGAGAAATGTTGTTGCCGCTGCCGACGGAAAAGGTTCGCGCGCTGTCGCTGGAGAACCATCTCGCGCTCGCCACCGTGCGAGGCGGACACGGCGATCTCGATCAGGTCAGTTGCCTGGTGCGGGTGGTGTACCTCGCGTTTTATCTGCGGGAGACAACTTCGGCTGGCGCGGATTTTGATCTGTACCGGCGCGCCGAAGCGGCGCTCAATGCGTGCGTCACGCGGGCGGAACAAGGTGAGCGCTGCCTGCTGCTCGACCACGAACTTGCGATCGTCGAGCGAATTCTCGTTGTTCACGACGAACAGTTGGCCGCTGTCCCGTGGCATCGCTACTTGGACGCCTGGAAACGGCTGCAACACTACATTGTGGCTGGCAAACGCTCGCCGATTGCGGCCGCTGCGGGCACCTGATCACAACAACGGAAAGAGGAATGTCAGCCTCTACGTGACGATGGAGAGATAAGGCTTATTATCCGTCTATCAACAAAATTGTTCTAAACTGGCGGTCATGAAAACGCGCGAGATCCTTCCCGTCGACGACACTGCCCCCGACGCTCCGGACGAAGCCGAACTCGCCGCACTGCGCGCCTGGTACGCTGGGTTGGACGCGCGGGCCGCCGTTGCACATTACCTCGGCGTTCGCCGGGAAGCAGGAGCATCGTCGCGCGGTATCCTCGGCCAGATTCGCCGGCGACTCGTCGCGTATGCACAAGCCCGGCACCGTGCCGACTTGGCCGCCGCATTCGTCGTTCGCCCTACACGAACATCGGCCGACAGCGTGACCCGCGCGATCGAGGTACTTCGCAATCTGCCCGTGCCGGAGCCGCTGATCACCGACACGGTCGAGCAGTGGCTGCCGCCGCGCATTGTCGAGGCGCTGCACGCGCACGGTGTGCGAACCCTGGCCGATCTGACCGTGCGGATCCCGCGGCGACGCCGCTGGTGGTCGGCGATCGCCGGACTCGGTGCTGCCGGCGCACGCCGCATCGAGGCGTTCTTCGCAGCCCATCCAGCGCTGACTGAACGCGCCCGAGCGCTGATCATTGCGGCGCCTGTCGGCGATATCGTGCCGTGGGAGCAACTGCGCATACCGCACGAGGTCGACGGTTCAGGCGGCCAGTTCCGCGCGCCGCTAAACACCTGCCTGCTGAACGCGTCAAACGATTACGAGGCGATCCAGTCGTGGCTATCGCTGCATGAGTCCGCAGCCACACAGCGCGCGTACCGAAAAGAGGCGGAACGCCTGATCTTGTGGGCCATCGTCGAACGCGGCCGCGCCCTGTCGTCGCTGACCACCGACGACGCGATCGCGTACCGCGGCTTCCTGCGGCGACCAACGCCTCGCGAGCGCTGGGTCGGCCCATCGCGGCCACGGCACAGCATCGAGTGGCGGCCGTTCACGGGCCCGCTGTCCGCCCGCTCCGCCGCGTACGCCTTGAACGTCCTGTCGGCGTTGTTTCGCTGGTTGGTCGAGCAACGCTACGTCCTCGCGAATCCGTTTGCCGGCGTCAAGGTGAAGAGCCAAGCGCAACGTGCTGGACTGGATGTGTCCCGGGGCTTCTCCGAAGGCGAGTGGCTGCTGATCCGCACGCTCGCCGATGGGCTCGAATGGTCGTACGGCTGGAGCACGCCCGCTGCGCAACGCCTCCGCTTTCTGCTGGACTTCGGCTATGCGACCGGCCTGCGCGCGCGCGAGCTGGTCGGCTCGACACTTGGCGACATCCGTCGCGACGAGCGTGGCGGTCATTGGTTACACGTGCTCGGCAAGGGTGGCAAGCTCGGTAAGGTGACGCTGCCGGCGCTCGCCCGAACCGCACTGGATCAGTATCTCGTGGAGCGCGGACTGCCGGTCACGCCAACACGCTGGAATCCGGCGACGCCGCTCGTCGGCAGCCTCGAGGAGGACGACGCGGGCATCGAACCCAGGCGGCTCTGGCGCGTGCTTCGCCGGTTTTTCGTGCTGGTGGCCGACGCGATCCAGGGCGAACGGCCAGCGACCGCTGAGAAGCTGCGCCGCGCAAGCCCGCACTGGATGCGTCACACGCACGCGTCGCACGCGCTGGCGCGGGGCGCCGAGTTGATCATGGTGCGTGACAACCTGCGGCACGCCTCGATCTCGACAACCTCGACCTATCTACATAGCGACGAGGTACAGCGGGCACGGCAGTTTGATCAAGCGTTTGAGGCACGAAAGGCATAGACTGCCCAAGGTCTCGATGTCGCGCTGGACCAACGACGGAGTCGGTGCGTGCAGTCGGAGCGAGCGCGAGCCTTATCGCGAACGGAGCGTAACGTATGGCACACAAACCCACAGGAAAAATCTCGACCGATACCTACATGGATGTCTTGATTGCCCTGTTGGCCAACGGGTACACGGACGAAGTCCGATTGTTGACGAAAAGTATCCAAACCAACGTGGACGAAGTGCTCGACTTCGAAGAGGCATTCGATCAGTTGAACACGGAGGGATTGATCAACTGGGTGGGTACGCCCTCGCAGGAAGCTTCAATGGTGCGGGTCGAAAACAGTCTCGAAGAAATGTGTACGTTCCTGGAGGGAATGGACGTCTTTGAGAGCTATGTTGCGGTGACCAACCACGGGCGCGAAGTCACGATTGAAATCGGCTGGCATGATATGCGAGCCGGTCCCGTCGTGTGGGATCGTTGGACCGTCGAGGTTGACGATCCAGTGATTGCGTTCGCGGATATCGGCTTCCTGTTCGATGACAAGCAATACCGCTGCGGGCCTAAAGCAGCCGAGAAACCCGAGCCGCCACTGTATCGATACCATCCTGAGCGATTCAAATCCTACCGGGAATATGCCGAATCCATTGGCAAGTTCTACCGTCACAAGGTGGAACCGGTATCGGGTATGTTGATACTGGAACAGCTCAACGAGATCGTACGCTTCGTGATGCTCGAGCTGAACGTCCGATCGATGCGGTTCCCCCGCAAGCAGAAGGACTCCCACCCATCGCCTTCGCTGGTCTCCGAATCTGAGATGACGCTCGCCACGGCCTATGGCCGGTTCGTTCAGGCCGGCAGGCAGATCATGGATTTCCCGGTCGAATTGACGGAAATGCTTGCGCGAACTGATATCGACGACATTCCACTGACCAACATCAAACTGCCCTACGCCTCGCAATACTTGCACTTTGGGCCGCAGGCGGAACTCGAGCTTGAACCGGGATGGCTGGTGGACGGCGCGTATGTGGAACAGCGAGGCCACAGTGGAGAATTGCGCTTCACCGTGACGGCAGCTCCTGCCGATCGAGGGTTGTCGAATCAGTGGTATCTGTTTCCGGAGGCGCAATACACCCAAGACTTCGCTGGCAACTTCGGATCGACTGATCTGGCCACAGCCATCGATACCGTCCTGTCGGATCGACTCGCCGGTTTGCAACATCAGCAAGCAAAAGCCGGAGGCGATATCACAGCAGCCATGCAGATCGGACTTGCCAGCATGGGTACAACCATACCGGAAGGACTGCGAATCGTGGATGTCGGGCCAGAGATGGCAGCGGTACGCGAGGACATCAACAACCGTCGATTTCCGATTTATAAAGCAGCGTTGCAATTGGTGGTCAACGCGTTGTGCTACGTCGCTGCTTATCCCAATGATATCGATACGGTCTGGCCACTGGGGACGCCGGAGTCGCTCAAGCAGAAGGTACTATCAGGGAAGGACAAGGAGAAGATGCGAGCCAAGTCCAAACTGGCGTCGCTGGGCTACGTTCCCGTTCACGTCTGTGGCAAACGTATCGTGGAACAGCGCAACGCCCTCGGCATTCATCCTTCGGGACACGGCCAGGTGGCAACCCACTGGCGTCGAGGCCACTGGCGCAATCAGGTCCATGGTCCAGGCCGGTCTTTGCGGAAGCTGATCTGGTTGATGCCCGTCGTCGTGGGCTCGAAACCAGGCACAGCTGAACCTGAGGATGGGCATCTCTACCTTGTGTCCTGATTCAAGCTAACGGAACATCACGATGAGTAAGGCAAGCTTGGACACGACCGAAAAGATATCGAAGACGATCCTGGACTTCGGCGAGCCACTTTTATCGGAGGCCGTTACCGAAGAAACACCGATCGCCGTGGTGCGCGAGGTATATAAGCTAGTGGTGCTGGTGTGGAACGCGCACGTCGCCGCGTCCGCCCACTGGGGCGACTCCAGTTATCTCCAGATGTTGCAGCAGTTGGCCGCTTCGCCGCAGATGCCCTCGGAAGGGCGTGCGTGGATTGAGAGGCTTTCGAATCGTTGGCGCGAAAAATTTACCAACGCCAAGTACTGTGTTGGCCATTGGCACGTCAAAATCAAAGACGACGATACCCTGAGTTTTTTCTGCGACGCTCGGGAAGCGCCGCGGCAATAACCTGTTGGTGACGCACTCTACAGTTTCAACGGTGATGACGCCACCACATATCCGCGCCGCGGCCAGCCAAGCTCCGCGACGGTACTGGAGTCTCCTCGACTCGAGCGCAACCGCACACACGGATCTGAAAAAGCTTCGCGCCCTATGGCCTTGGTCGAAATTTGAAATTTCTATTTCAAATCATCGATTTAAGGTCATTTTGGCGAAAATTTCACGAATCCCGGCCGACCCTCA
>NZ_NKFM01000085.1:0-8533 GCF_002223085.1 Burkholderia sp. HI2714
ATCGGAATGGGCGAGTTGCGCCCGAACAGTATTGGGGGAACGAAGCGATGAACCAGCAAGCGTACAAGATCAAGTTCAGCCGTCGGTTGGGCACGTGGGTGGCGGTGTCGGAGCTCACGCGCGGGGCGAGCAAGGGCAGCGGCGATGGCACGGGCGGGAGCGCAAGTGGCTCGGTGGTGGGCTGGTGCCGGGTGGTGGGGCTCAAGCGCTTAGTGGCGGCGCTGGTGCTGGGCGGGATGGTACCTGGGTCGATGTGGGCGCAGGTGGTGCCGGACCCGGGTGCCGGGGCGAATCGCCCGGGGTTGACGACGACGGCGAACGGCACGGACCTGGTGCACATTGTGGCGCCGAACGCGGCGGGTTTGTCGCACAACAAGTTCAGCGAGTTTAGCCCGGTGGGACGCGGGGTGGTGTTGAACAACAGTGCGCAAAGCGGGGTGTCGCAGATTGGTGGGTTTGCGATGGGCAACCCGAACCTGAGTGCGCCGGCCAAGGCGGCACTGCTGGAGGTGACGCAGCAGCGTAGTGCGCTGCAGGGCACGCTGGAGTCGTTGGGGGGCAAGCTGGATGTGCTGGTGGCGAACCCGCACGGGGTGACGATCAACGGGTTGACGACGTTGAACGTGGGTCGGTTTGGGGTGAGCACGGGGCAAGTGCTGCCGCAGGCGGACGGGAGTGTACGCCTGGGAGTGACGCAGGGCGACGTGCTGATTGATCGTGGTGGTATGGATACGAAAGGGCTGAGTGCGTTTGACGTGGTGAGCCGCAGTATTGCGATCAACGGGCCGGTCAGTGACTCGAGCGTGGGCGGGGCGAAGGCTGACGTGAACATGGTGGCGGGCCTGACGACCTACGATCCGCGCACGGGGCAGTATGAGGTGAACGCGGCGAACGGTTCGACGGCGCCGGCGGTGGGCATCAGCGGTGGGGCGCTGGGGGCGATGTACGGGCGCCACATTGTGCTGGCGAGCACGGAGTCGGGCGTGGGGGTGCGGCATGACGGGGCGATCACCTCGGCCAACGATATCCGAGTGAGTGCGAATGGCGAGGTGAAGCTGGGCGGCCCGGTGCGGGCGATGCAGGGCACGGTGAGTGTCGCCACGCCGGGCAGCGTGAAGCTGAGTGGACAGACGAGCGCGGGGCAGGATGTGGTGCTGCAGGGCGGCAGCGTGACGGCTGGCCCGGTGAGCGCGCAGCGCGATGTGCTGGCAACGGCCACGGGTGACGTGACGCTCAATGGCGCGGTGGTTACGCAACGCGACGTTGTGGTGGCGGCGCAAGGTGATGTTGCACTCAACGGGACGCTCAAGGCTGCACGCAACGTGCAGATTGGCACGTCGGCGAGCCGGGTGGGGGCGGTGACGGTGGGCTCGGGCGGTGGGATGGCTGCGGGCGGTGCGCTGGGTATCCAGGCGAGTCGGGACGTGACGCTCAACGGAGATGTTCAGGCGGCCAAGGTGACGTTGAACACGCGCGGGTTGTTGCAGCAGGCGGCGAAGCTGCTGGCCACGGGTGGTCAGGCGGTGACGCTGACCGAGCCGACGCTGGAGATTGAAGCGGGTGGCTACCGGCTGAAGGGGACGTTGTCGGCGGTGGATGCGCAGGGGCAGCCGATTGCGGGTGCCCGAATCGTGCTCTCGCATGGGGTCATGCAGGTGCAGGATGCGAACGGTCAGCGTCTGGCGGGTGCGCAGATCGTGTCGAGCGCGCTGACGCAGAGTGCGGGTTCGGCGACGCTGGTGGCAAGCGGTGACGTGGTTAATGAGCAGGGGGTGATTCAGCTGGGTGGGTCGTCGACGGTGACCGTGGGCGGACAGTTGGTGAACCAGGGCGTGCTGTCGAGCGCAGGGCGCTTGACGATCGGCACGCCGGCGCTGACGAACGCGGGCAGCATTCGGGGTGTGCAGGGGCTGACGATTGGCGCGGATGGCAGCCTGGGGGCGTTGAACAATACGGGCTCGCTCGATGGTGGCAGCGAGGCGCTGGGGATTACGGCGCGGGAGCTGACGAACCCGGATGGGGACCTTCGTGCTGAGCGCGCGATCACGTTGAACCTGGATCGCTTGAGCAATGCTGGGGCGGTGACGGTGACCGGTGGTGACGGGACCTTGACGCTGACGCTGGGTGCAAAGACGTCGGAGAACAGCGGTTCGATGCAGGCGACGCATATTGTGATCCGGAGCAAGGACACGGCTGATGTATCGGGGGCGACGGATGATGTGACCGATGGTCAGCAGGACGTGGCGCTGGTGCAGAAGACGGGGTCCAGTGGCCTGAGTCATGTGCCGACTTTGACGAGCACGGTCTCGGTGGATGGGCAGAGCACGGCTGCGCGTGCGGCGAGCATCCAGGCGGCGCTGGAGCGTGCGCAGGCGGATATGGTGAAGACGCTGGGCGAGGACACGGGTAAGACCGGGCGAGCGCAAAGTACGGCGCAAGCGGCGGCGGCCCGAGAGATTGCGGCCGTGCTGGGCGTGGCGGCGGACAGCGTTAAGGTGGTAATTGATGCGAAGACGGGCAAGCTGACGTATACGGTGGCCTCGACGACGCAGGCGGTGAGTGCGGAGGCGCAGATTGTGGCGCTGCGTGCGGGGCAAGCGGCGGGCCAGCAGGCGCTTACGCAGGAGCGGGCGATTGCGAAGTCGGAGCAGGCCTTGGCGGGGGCGAATACGCCGATGTTGCAGGCTGCGCAGCGGGAGGCGGCTCAGGCGGTAGCTGATGCGTTGAACGAAAAGACGCCTGCCAAGTACAAGGCGAGTGACGTGGTGGTGAGCATCGACCCGACGACAGGCGCGATGCGGATCGCGCCTGCGGCGGGGGCAAGCTTGCCGGTGCTGGAGCTGACGGTCATGCAATCGACGGTGCAGCGCGCGGCGTTGCGCGCGCAGCAGGTGAAGGCGTCGCAGACGGCGGCGCTGGATGCGGCACGCGAGGCCTATATTGCGGATGCGGCGGCGCACGGGATGGTGTATGCGGCGGCGGATTTGAAGGCGGTGATCGGCAATGATGGGAGCCCGCAAATCTCGGCACTGGTGCCGAAGACGCCGTCGAGTGATCCGATGGTGATTGCACGTGCGCAAGCCGAGCTTCAGGCGCAGCAGGCGGCGGCGCAGCAGGCGCAAGCGCAGGCACAGCAAGCGGCGCAACAGGCGGCGCAGCAAGCGCAGCAGGCGGCGGCCAAGCTGATAGTGCAGGCCACGCCGGGTCAACTGGCGGCGCTCAGAAGCGCGGCGGTGCAGTCGCTGCAAGCGTCAGCGGAGCAAAAGAACATCCGATACACGTCGATTGACGTGAGCTTTGATGCGCAAGGCAATATGACGCCGCGTCTGGGTGCGGTGAGTTGGATCGATGTCCCGGCGACGAAGCCTGGCGAGAAGCCGCCGAAGCTGGCGGCGCTGAGTGTGGACGATATGCTGGCGGCGCAGCAGGCGGCGGCCCAAGTGGTGACGGACGCCCAGAACCGGGCGGCCGATGCGGTGGCGGCGGCCGCGCAGGCTGAGCGCGCTCGCGCGGCGCAGGCGGCGAAGGCGGCGGCGGCGGCGGCGGCCATAGCGGGCGCGGCCGGGGTGTCGACGAGCCCGTCTGCGCCGACGGTGGGCGCGAGCGTGAAGGGCGTGACACAGGTTGGGGCGGCCTCGTTGACGAACAGCGGCAAGCTCCAGGCTGGGCAGGACCTGAGTATCAATGTGAAGAAGCTGAGCAACACGGGGGCCATTGGTGCGGGCACGACGGCCGAGGTGGTGGCCGATGGTGTGAATAATGCGACGGGTGGTCAGATCACGGCCCAGGGCAAGCTGACGGCGAACACGAATAATGTCGTGAACGCGGGCAAGATAGGTGCGGGTGAGGCGAGCCTGAATGTTGGGCGCGGCTTGCTCAATAGCGGGACGATCGACGCGCAGGGCAAGCTGGACGTGCACGCGACGAACGTGGTCAATGGACGGGCGGATGGGGCAGGCGCCAAGGGTGCCCATCTGGGCGCAGCGCAGGTCAAGCTGGTGGCTGATAATCGGTTGAGCAACCGCGGTGAGGTGACGGGGGCCAACCAGCTGAGCGTGACGACAGCGAAGCTTGCCAATGCGGATACGGGTGTCATTTACGGTCGCAACGCGGCCACGGTTAACTTGACCCAGGCGTCCTACCAGAATCAAGGGACCATCGCCAGCGAGGGTCGTGCGACGCTGTATGTGCCGGGCGCACTGACTCTGGACGAGACCGCGCTGGCGCCGACGACGGGCAAGGACGGGCTGCTTGAGCTCAAAGCCCAGGGCGATATCACGGTCAAGAACAGCGTGCAAAGTGCGGGGGATGTGCTGCTGCAATCGGGCGGCTCGATCACCAATCGCGGCAGTGTGGTAGCGGGTGGTCACCTGGGCGGGATGGCCCAGCACATCGTCAACGAGACGAATGGGCTGATGTGGGCGGGCAAGGATGTGGAGTTGATCGGGGTGCAATCGATCCGCAACGGCCGCAATGCGCAGATCATCGCGGCCGGTAGCGGCGCGGGCAAGGACGGTGACGTCACGTTGCAGTCGCTGTCCGTCACGAACGATCTCGGTACGGTGCAAGCGGCCCGAGATCTGAATATCGATGCACTCAAGCTGACCAACGCGGCGCAGCTCACGGGCGGGGTATCGACCCGTGGTCGAGAGACATCGCAGGGTGACGCGTCGCTGGGTGCGGGCTATACGGTATTCGGGCCGTCGCGCTATGACAACTTCCATTTGTCGATCGATGTGGATTCACTGGATTCGAATCTGGATGTGAACCAGGGGATGCTGCAGGCAGGGCGCCACGTCAATCTGAACCAGGAGAAGGATGCGCAAGGGCGCTCCGTGTATGGCGCGGCAAGCACGACGAATAACGGGCGGATTCTGGCGGGCGGCGACATCAACGTGACGGGGGATGTGAATAATGTGGGGCTGATGCAGACGGTGTCGCTGGGCGACTATCTGAAGCGGCCTGCCAGCATTAGTCTGACGGTGACCGATACCGCGGCGTCGCTGAACCCCACCAACCGGAGCTTCGGGAGCTTGTACGAGCTGCTGGACTTCACGTTCGGGTCAGGAGAGCAGTGGTATCAGATTTGGGGGGCGTACAAGTACAACACCCCGGGTGTGGCGCAAACGCTGGCGAACCTGTCAGCCCAGCCGCAGTTGGCGCAGGTGCTCAATCAGGTGCTGGGCGCCGATTGGAAGGCGCTGGTAAAGGACAACTACGACACCTTGGTCGCACGCTGGAATGCGCTGAAGGCTGCGAACCTGGCGGGTTCGGCGCTCACGTTCACGCCGGCCCATGCGGCGCTCATCCAGGCAAGCGGGGATATCAATCAAGCCAATGGTCAGGTGATCAATGGCACGGGTGCAGAAAAGCACGCTCAAACTGCGGTGACGGCGACGATCGGCAAATATTCGGTGGAGACCTTCAAGGGGGATTTTGCGGTCAAGACGAATCTGGCCCTGCTCTCGCAGCGCATCGACACGCTGGGGGAGGCGGCGAAGCTGCTGGCGGTCCATGGCCTGTTCAAGGAAGCCGCGCCGATTGCGGTACCGGCAGGCGGTGCGCCGCGGTTCGCGATCCAGCCGCTGTATGAGACGAACATTGCGTATATCGATCAGAGCAAGTTCAAGGGGTCGGGCTACTTCTTCAAACAAGTGGGCTATGCACCGCTGAAGACCGTGGCGGTGTTGGGCGACAGCTACTTTACGACCGAACAGATTGTGCGGCAGATCCGTACGGCGATCGGCAACTTCTATGCGACGCCGGAAGTGGCGCTGGTGACGACGCTGATGGACAACGCCGGGCAGGAGGGGGCCAAACTGGGCCTGGTGGTGGGAGAGGAGCCGAGTGCCGAGCAGTTGGCCAGGCTTGAGCACGATATTGTGTGGTATGTGACGGCGCGGGTGGATGGCAAGGCGGTGCTGGTGCCCAACGTCTACCTGTCGCCGGCGACGTATGCGGCGGTGCTGACGGGGCGTTCGCGCGAAGGCGTGGCGGCGATTGCTGCGAAGGGGAAAGTGAGCCTTGCGGCGGACGCAACGGGTGTGGCGAACGTGAACGGGTTGATTCATGGCGGCACGGGCACCTCGGTGAAGTCCGACGGGGCGGTGACGAACGTGGCGTATGGCGGGGTGCAAGGCGGCATCACGAGCAATCAGGCGGTTCAGGTGGAGGCCCGGGGCGACGTCGCGAACCAGGGCGCGACGATCAGCGGGCGCGACGTCAGCGTCAAGACGCAGGGCAAGTTTAGCGACACGGCGAGCTTTGGTTACGACGGCCAGGGACGCTCAGCGTTGACGAGCGGGCAGGTTCGGGCTGACGGTGAGGCGGGCAAGCTGGAGATCCAGGCGGACAAGGGCATTGAGCTGAGCGCGGCGCAAGTGAGTGGGCACACGGTCAAGCTGGATGCGGGGCAGCGCGCGCTGGTGAGCAACACGATGAACGTGGTCGACTCGAGCTATGAGACGGAAACCCGGCAGGGGATACTGTACACGACGCACCGTGAGACGACGCGAGGTGTGTCCAATGCGGTAGGCAGCACGATCGATGCAGGGCGCACGGGGAGCCTGTCGATGTCGGGTGAGGGGATCCGACTGGAGGGGGGCGCCTATCAGGGTGCGCGAGCGACGCTGGATGCGAAGGAGGGCAATCTGGTGCTGGCGACCTCGCAAGACCACAGCTACGAGAAGACGGAGCAATCGAGCGTGGGTTTTGTGGCGGGGGCCGGTGTGGGAATGGGCTTAGCCAGCGCGCAGGCGAACTTCAGTACGGTGCCGGGAGAGACCCGGACCCAGGCCGTGCAGCAGGGCGAGAACCACGCGAGCGGGTCGCTGGGCAATGGGAAATTCGGTCTGCAGTTAGCCAGCAGCACGGATGCGGCGAGCACGAAGACGAACCGCAATGCGCAACTGGATTTGAGTGAGGCGTTGACGCTCAAGAGCAAGAAGGCGGTGGATATCGGTGGGGCGGACCTGCGTACGGATGCGGCGTCGGGCGCCATCGATATCGATGGCGCCCGGGTGACGAGCACGAAGTATCGGAACGAGCGTGACGAGACGCACGAGGACCAGTCCCTGTTCATTGGGGTCAAGGCGGAGCAGCACAGCTCGTTCAAGCAGCTGGCCGACGATGTGATGGAGCAGGTGCAGAAGCAGACGGGCGGCCAGACGAAGGATGCGGGCACCGCTGCGCTGCAGGCGGGGACGTACGTGGGCGATGCGCTCAACATCGCGTTCAGTGACAGCTATGGGGCCAGCGTCAATCTGGCGGCGGAGGGGCAGCATACGTCGGGTTCGAAACGCGGCACGACGGAGAACCGCACGGAGATAAGTGGCAATCGGGTGAACATCACGAGTCGCACGGGGGATCTGAACCTGGCCGGGGTGAAGGTGGAGGGTGCGCAGGTATCGCTGGATGCGGCGGGTAGCGTGAATCTTGCGGCGGCCAAGGCGACGGGCGAAGGCCGCAGCGAGACGTACAACGCGGGCTATAACGAAGGTGGCAGCTTCTCGAGCAACGCGGTGTTTCGTTCAGCGGGAGTGGGCAGGCATGTGAGTATGAACGTGGGCCACCACGAGCAAAAGAGCAGCGACGTGAATTACACGAACACGGAGCTCAATGCGGGGCAGGTGTCGATCCGCTCGGGCCGGGACTTGACGCTGCGCGGGGCGAATGTGAAAGGCGAGACGGTCGCGCTGAAGGTGGGAGGCGACACGAACGTGACGAGCATGCAGGACCATCATCGCGAGGATACGCAGACGTGGGATGCGACGCTGTCCGCGGGTATGGGAGTGGGTCTGAACCAGACGGTGGATCCGGTGTTCGGGGTGACGGCCAATCCGACGCTGACGATTGGCGCGAACGGTGGCCGTAGCTGGGATGACAGCCGTACGACGGTGAAGCAGGCGGGGATCGAGGCGACGCAGAAGTTGACGGCCGATGTCAAGGGTGACGTCAATCTGGTGGGCGGCTATCTGGTCTCGCGAAGCGGCGCGGGTTCGGTGAAGGTAGGCGGGCAGGTGAATTCGACGGACGTGGTGGATGCCCGGCACAAGGACGGGAACTCGGGTGGTGGCAAGCTTGCGGTGAAGCCGGACGCGATGGCGACGCTGGAGTTCAATTACAGCAAGGACGATCAGGTACACCGCTCGCAGACGCAGCGCAGCACGATCGCGGTGAATGAGCTGCAGAGTGCGGGTGGGATATCGGGGTCGCTGAATCGGGACGCGGGGCAGATGTCGGTGGTGACCGATGACCGGAAGATAGCGGGCTCGAAGATGACGGTGGAGGTGGGTGACCTGGTGATGAATATCAGGGCGCGGCTCAAGTCGAAGTCGGGGGCAGCGGAGGTGGCGTCGGACGAGGGGTTGAGCAGCGGGCCGAAGCGGGTGGGTGAGGCGGCGTTGGACGATGAGGGTGTGTCGGCGCAACGGGTGGTCAAGCCCGGGCAGGTGGCGCGGGTCGAGCAGGATGAGGCGGAGTCGGGCCAGCGGAGCACGGATCGCTACGCGAAGCGGGTGATCGTGCAGCAGGG
>NZ_NKFM01000086.1:0-8350 GCF_002223085.1 Burkholderia sp. HI2714
CAGCCGCCAGTACTCTTCCATGAAGCCGGTGATCTGACGCATCGCCCAACGAAACAACCGGTAAAACGTATAGATCAGCTCGATGTAGGCGTTCGTGTAGGTTGGGGCACGCCCGGACACACCCGGCCCATACGGCTGGGTGTTGATGAACAGCGCCTTCAGGTCGCCCTCCGGGCAGTAGAGGCTGAGCTGGCCTCGCCGCTTCAGGCTCTGATTGTAGGCGCGGGCGTTCGCGACCCGATACGTCGGTTTCGGGCGTTTGCGCGGCGCTCCGGATTTCAGGCTGGCTTTGTATGGCAATGAACGTTCACGAGGCATAGATCAATTGCCCTTTCTACTCGACCTCACGCTGCCGCGCAACCACCCCCTTCCGAACAAAGCCGCGGCGCGACGCGTTACTTCCACTGGTACAGCATGCCGGCGCCGATCACCTTCTGACCGCCGCTGAAGCCGCCGTTGATCGACGCCTTCAGGTTCTCCGTGATGCGCGCCTGCATGTTGACCGCCATCGCCTTCTGGCCGAGGAAGGTCGACGTGCCCACGCCCATCCCGAAGTTGGCGTCGCGATCGAGCTGCGGGATCGACGCCATCGCGCCGACGGCCGCGATACCCTGCTTCGCCATCTGGTCGGTCTGCTGCAGTTGCGAACCCAGCGAGTTGATCTGCGTCTGCTGGCCCGACAGTGCCGTCGACAGCGTCGTCTGCACCTGCGTCAGCTGGTTCACGTTCACCGCGTCGGTGCCTTGCGTACCCGGCGCGACGTTCGTGATCTGGCGCTGCTGCTGGTCGCTGCCGACCGACACCACGTTCGAGCGGCCGCCGTCGTTCGAACCCGCACCGATCGCCACCGAGTTCGACCCGGCGGTGACCACCGGAAGGTCGTTGCCCTTGCCGTTCAGGTCGGCCGCGACGCCGTTGTTGTTCGCCGTACGCGTCGTGTTGTTGTTGATCGTCGTCGACAGCGAGTTCAGCGTGTTGTTGATATTCGTCACGCCGGTCGACAGCGACGCCACGTTGCTGTTCGTCGTGCTCAGGCCGGTGGACAGCGAACCGATGCCCGTCGAGGTCGACGTCGACAGCGAGTTGACGTTGCTGTTCGTCGTGCTGAGGCCCGTCGACAGCGAGTTGATGCCGGTCGACAGCGACGCGACGTTCGACGCGGTGGACGTCGACAGCGTGTTGATCGCGTTGTTCGTCGCGTTCAGCTGGCTGCCGTTGATCGCGTCCGTGCTCGAGGCCGAGATCCGGCCCGCGGCGACGTTCGTGACCTGGCGTTCCTGGCCCGGTGCGCCGACGCTGACCACGCCAACCGGCGAGCTGCCCGCGAAGGAGTACGTGACGCCGCCGATCGTGGCGCTCGACGTGCCGACTGCCGCGGCCGTGACCGAGTTGGCGCCGAGTGCGATCGAGTTCGCGACGTTCGCTTGCGCGTTCGTACCGAAGGCGAGCGCGTCGGCGGCCGTGGCCTTGGCGGCCGAGCCGTAGGCCTGTGCGCCGGTGGCGCTGGCCGTGGCCTGGCTGCCCAGCGCGATCGTGTTGTCCGCGGTGGCCTGGTTCGAGCTGCCGAGGGCGAGCGCGCTGGCGCCGTTGGCGGTGTTTGCGTTGCCGAGCGCCACTGCGCCGTTGCCGGTCGCCGTGTCGTTCGCGCCCAACGCCACCGCGCCGGTACCCGTCGCGATGCTCGGGTCGCCGATCGCGACCGCGCCGTCGCCGGATGCCGTGTTGCCGGAGCCGATCGATACCGCCTTGCCGCCCGTTGCCGATGCGTTCTGGCCGATCGCGACCGCGCCTGCCGACTGCGCGTTCGAGCCGTCGCCGACTGCCACGCTGCTGGCGCCTGCCGCGCTGGCGTTCACGCCGGCGGCGAGGGCGTTGGTGCCCGTTGCGCCCGTGTTGTCGTAGTTGGCTTGCTGCACGCCGTTGTCGTTGACGCTGTAGTAGTGCGTCTTCGCGGCGTTGATCGTGGTCGAGGTCGACGTGGACAGCGACGACACCGAGCTGTTCGTGCTGCTCAGGCCGGTGGACAGCGAGCCGATGCCGGTCGACGTCGAGGTCGACAGGGACGTGATCGAGCTGTTGGCCGAGGAAAGGCCGGTCGAGGTCGAGGTCGACAGCGAGCTGATCGAGCTGTTGGCGGACGACAGGCCCGTCGACGTGGAGGTCGACAGCGACGACACCGAGCTGTTCGTGCTGCTCAGGCCGGTCGACAACGAGTTGATGCCGGTCGAGGCCGAGGTGGACAGTGACGTGATCGAGCTGTTTGCCGACGACAGACCCGTCGACGTGGAAGTCGACAGCGACGTGACCGAGCTTTTGGTCGTGCTCAGGCCGGTGGACAGCGAGTTGATCCCGGTCGAGGTCGAGGTCGACAGCGAACCGATCGAGCTGTTGGCCGACGACAGACCCGTCGACGTGGAAGTCGACAGCGACGTGACCGAGCTGTTGGTCGTGCTCAGGCCGGTCGACAGCGAGTTGATCCCGGTCGAGGTCGAGGTCGACAGCGAACCGATCGAGCTGTTAGCCGACGAGAGGCCGGTCGACAGCGAGTTGATGCCGGTCGACAGCGACGTCGACAGCGAACCAATCGAGCTGTTAGCCGACGACAGACCCGTCGACGTGGAAGTCGAAAGCGACGCGACCGAGCTATTTGCCGAGCTCAGGCCGGTGGACAGCGAGTTGATCCCGGTCGAGGTCGAGGTCGACAGCGAACCGATCGAGCTGTTGGCCGACGAGAGGCCGGTCGACGTGGAAGTCGACAAGCTGACGATGCTCGACGTCGTGGTGCTGGCCACCGCGTAAAGCTGGCTACCGTTGATTGCGTCCGTGCTGGTTCCACTGACCAAGCCGGCCGCCACATTTTGGATGCGACGCTCGGTGCCCCCGGCGCCAACACTCACGACGCCAGTGGCCGAATTCGCGCCCGCATAAGTACCGAATGTCTGACCTCCGATCGTCGTGCTGCTGACAATACCGGTGCCGCCCGTCGCCGTAGTCGCGGCAGCGGTCGCGGTCGCACCTGAGCCGAGCGCAACCGAGCCCGCCACGTTCGCGGTGGCACCAGCCCCGAATGCCAGTGCATTCGTCGCGCCGGAGATCGCGGTATCGCCGATCGCGATGCCCCCGGCCGCCGTAGTCGTACTGCTATTGCCTAGTGCAACCGAGCCCTGGCCGATCGCACTGTTGCTGTTGCCGATTGCCACGGCACCGTTCGCAGCTGTCGTCCCCGCCGCATTGCCTGCGGCGACGTTATTTGCGCCCATCGTCACGGCACCCGTGCCGTTCGAAACGTTCGGATCGCCGATCGCCACCGCGCCGTTACCGCTCACGGTCTGTTGACTGCCGATCGCAACGGCACCGATCCCGGACTTGACCGTCGAACGGTAACCAATCGCCGTTGAACCCAAACCGGCCGTTGACGAAACGCTCGACGTATCGCCGATTGCAACCGTCGAATTCGCCCCCGCTGTTGAAGTATTTCCCAGTGCCACGGCGGCGGAACCCGCGGCGGTCGACTGATTGCCGGCGGCCAGCGTAGCGAAATTCGACGCGACAGACCCCATACCCAGCGCGGTTGCGTTCGTTCCGCTTGCAGTGGCGCCCAGGCCAAATGCCGATGCTTGTCCGGTCGACGCGGTAGATGTCGCACCAACGGCAGTTGCATTAGCGGCCGTAGCGGCCGCCTTGTTGCCGAGCGCGACCCCGTTCCCCCCCGACGCAACGGCCGTCACACCGATGGCGGTATCTTGTGCACCACTGGCAGTGGCTTGATTGCCGATAGCCGTTGCATCGGTGTTCGACGCAACCGCACTAAAGCCGGCCGCGTAACTTGTGGGCCCGGTGGCGCTTGCGTTGGAGCCGGTTGCCATGCTGTTGGACCCGGTTGCCTTGGCTCCCCCACCCAGTGCAACCGCATTGACACCTGTCGCAGATGCTGCAGCCCCGACTGCGACGCTATTCGTTATCGAGGTGTTCCCCGCGACACCCGCCACCGCGCCGTCGCCTTGCGCGATGCCGTATGCGCCGCTGACGGTCGCACCGCGACCGAGCGCGATCCCCGAGGTTGCGGTCGAAGCGATGAGCGATTGACCGCCGAGCGCGATCGAATTGGTCGCGGTAGCCGACGCGCCCGCTACACCGTTGTTCCCGATGGCGATGGCGCCGGCGGCATTGGCAAGCGTCTGGGTAGTACTCGGCGTGCCGGTTGCCGTCGAACCGCCGATGGCGACCGAGTTGGTTCCGGAGGCAAGGGCTTGGCTGCCGACCGCAGTGGCGAAATTGCTGTTGGCAGTCGCTGTCTGGCCCAGTGCGACCCCGGCCGCGCCGGAAGCAGTCGCGGAGCGGCCCATCGCCAGCGAATTGCCGCCGGTCGCCACTGCATTGGCGCCAATGGCCGTACTGCTGTTGTTGCCGGCCGTTGCGTTACTACCGATGGCGGTTGCATAGGCGTCGGAAGAGGTCGCACCCGCCCCGATCGCCGTGGAGTTGTTGGACGAAACCGTCGAGGAGGGGCCGATAGCGACCGCATTGGGACTCGTGGTCGACCCGCCGCCGGCCGAATAGTACTGCGCATGGGCCATGTTGCTGGCCAGCGACCCCGCTGCGAGGACTGTGGTTGCAACGGCCTTCACGACGGCCGACTTGTTCGGCTTGCCCCGTGCCGAATCGTGTTCCGATGCCGCGACCCAGGCGCCAAGAGCTTCGTTCCAGATCGAGCGGTATGTGCGGTTCATGTCCTGCTACCTCCAAATGTGCACGCCACACACGGGTCTCTTTTGTTAGAGGATTGCTCCGTGCGCTCGCGCGAATCTCAAAATTGATGGGCACCTCGAATTACCGCTCTTTTGAGCTGACTCTGCCATGACACGCCGCGACTTGGCCGATTCGCGGCCCACACGACAGGCGGTGAGGCGATCTTTCCGCCCGCTGCCAGCCGGATCCGGTCGCGTCCGGCTGGCCCAGGCCCATTTCGGGCGTCAGAACGGCCGGGGGCCTACCTCCATCAGCGAGCACAGGCGCCGCAGGTTGTACGCGGCGGCCTTCCAGTTCAGGTGCAGCGTCGCCCGCGCCAGGCCGATCGAGCGCAGCACTTTGCCACCCATCTGCTCCAAGGCAGCGAACACATGCTCGACACGGGCGCGCGGCTTGGCGATGCGCCGGTTGCGCCGCGCTTGGCATTCCGACAACGGCTTGCCGGGCCTACCCTCGCGCTGGATGTGCAGCCGCCATCCCGTTTTGCCCAGGCGCTGTTCACGCTCGCTGTCGACGTAGCCCTTGTCGGCCCAGACATCGCGGCTGGTGTTGCCGGCGTCAAGCACCCGCTCGAAGTGCAAGGTGTCGTGTTCGCTGGCCGTGCTCACGTGCACACGCCGGATCAGCTTGTGGCGCCGGTCCACGCTGCCGGAGAGCTTGTAACCGAAATAACTTTTGCCGTGCTTCTTGGTCCAGCGCGCCTGCACGTCCTTCTGTCGCCGCTTCGAGGGCGACCACTCGGCCGGCATCGCGTCCTGCTGAACCATGCCCTTCTCGTCCTTGGTCAGTGTCTGCTTGGGTACCGGCACGATGCTCGCGTCGATCATCTGCCCGCCCCGCGCGATGTAACCGTGGCAGTCGAGCTGCCGGTTCACCGCCTCGAAGATTCGCTCGCTGGCGCCGGCCCTGATCAGCCTTTCCTTGAACGTCCAGATCGTTGTGCGATCGGGCGCCTGCGAGCTCTGCCTCAGTCCCACAAAGCGCTGAAAACTCAGCCGGTCCAGCAGCTGGAACTCCATCTGCTCGTCGCTGAGGTTGTAGAGCTGCTGCACCACCAGCACCCTCACCATCAGTTCGGTCGGAAACGGCGGGCGACCACCGCGCTCTCGGCCCGGCCGCGGCGCCGCCTCGTCGACCCCCTCGGCCAGCGCCGCAAAATCCACGTGCTCGCCCAGCTTGCTCAGCGCATCGCCTATCTTGTCCAGCTTGCTCTCACGTTCCTGCTCTGCGAACAGACTCACCTTGATCATCTACCCATCCTCATGCGTTCCCCCTCAGCAGCATCATGCCAGCGTCCGCTACTAGTAGTCCGATCTGATATGGTTCAAGCTTTGGTACTCTTTCATCGTATATATCCTTTTCTTGGCCGAGACAGGAAATTCACGCCGACCATCGCAAGGCCAAATCTTTGCGAGTCCGCCAGCAAAGCGAAAGGCTTACCTCACTGAGTTACAGGGGGCTGGGAAAGTACCAATGACCGGGACTCACCTTGACATAGCCCTGATCGCCGTAGCGAAAGGAGCGGCCCCTAAGCCAGTCATCTTTCAACTCGACAGCGAACTGCACATAGCGTCCGCCCCATTGTCGGTAGTAGACTTCGACGAAGCGGCGCGCGCGTAGCAGTTCGCCATCGTCGAGCGCTCCCTGGATCACGAAGGTGACGCCATCGGCGTGGTTGGTCCGGGTGTACGGTAGTGCTTGGCGCTTCAACCCGGCCTCGGCTTGATCGGCGGCGGTGGCATCGTCCAGTCCTATGATATCCACCCGCTCGGCATAAGGCATGATCGCCTTCAGGCTGTGGGCCAGTTGCTGGCGTGCGCTATCGCTCATCACGGCGCGCTGGCGACTGACCCAAAGCTGCGGGCGACGCATATTGTCAAATTGCAGTCGGTAATAGGCTAGATTGGGGTAGTGGTCGGCCAGCCAGCTGGCAACGCGTTCGTTCTCCTGTGTCGAATTGATAACCTTCGCCGGACGATTGTAGTCCCCACGCGCGATCACCTGGCGGGCCCAGGCGCTGTCTCGTTCATTCGCTGCTGCTACATAGAACACATCGTCACGACCGGGCAATACCTGAAAGCGCTGGGTGTCGCGCCCAAGCAAGGCATTCAACTCGGAAGCCTGGCGTTGTGGGCTGTGCCACAGCCAATAGCCGCCTCCCGCCAGCAGAATCAGCGTGAGAGAGGCCAGCGCGATCGCGGCCCATGGACGGCGGCGGGCCGGGGTGGGATTGACTGTGGACCCGCTGCTCGGGCAGCCCAGCGCTTCTGGCGACCATGGCAGATGTTCCGGACGCAGTGCCAACGCTAATGCGCCAACACGCAACGGCAAGTTGAAGGCTGCTCGACGTTCTTCTGGTGAGCCATCGCTCAGTTCCCGTAGGATGACGTGTTCGAGATCGGTTTCATCGATCAGCAATTCGAAATTCACGCCGCCTTCATCTAGCGGAATATACAGCGTGTCGGCGGGCAACTCCGGCAATTGATCTGGGGCGGCCAGGTCGGAGCTTGGGCCCACAAGGAATAGCGTGCGGCCTGGAGACAACAGGAATTCGCAGCCGCGTAAGGGGCTATTGAGCAATCGGATGACGATGCGTTTCTCGATGGAGAGCGTGCTGTCTTCAGCGGCCATTGTATTTATCGATAAGTGCGCGTTGCATTGACTCCCTTACTCTACGTACAAGCCTTCCGATCTTCCTGATGGAAAGCCGATGAATTCTCGGTGCGAGTTGGACGGCCATCCAGGCGATTCAGGTTCACGACCGGCCGCTCGAATTCATTCTTGCCGTGCCAGCGCGGCGCTACAGCGCCTTCGACGAAACCCTCGCTGACTTCGTCGGACCTGCAAAACGTAGTTGAGCCAAGCCCGGCAAGGGATTGCAGGGAGTCGGATGTGCTGCGAACTCCCAGAGCGAATATCGATCTGATTTAAAACCTGGGAGCTGGAGCGCGCCGACATGACCGACGATTTCTTCCGAAGCCGCCTTGATTCGATGATCGACCTGCGCCACCCGCTTGCGGTGCTCGCGACGCGCATGCCGTGGGCGCAGCTCGAAGCGACGATGGCGCCGCTGTTCGCGCATCGTAATCGTGAAGGCATTGCTGCAGAAGTGATCGATCTGTTCGGCGCGACAGCGCAACTTGCCGGCGCGGGCGTGAGCGCAGCGGGTCGACCGCGGTTGCCGATTCGCCGGATGCTCGGGTTGCTCTACTTGAAGCACGCGTTCAATGAGAGCGACGAGTCGGTGTGCGAGCGCTGGGCGGAGAACGTGTACTTTCAGTACTTCTGCGGCGAGGAGTACTTCCAGCCGCGGCTGCCGTGCGATCCGACCAATCTAGGGCGTTTTCGCCAGGTGCTCGGCGAAGCCGGCGTCGAGGAACTGCTGGCAACGACGATCGCGGCGGCGGCAATCATGAAGATGGTTGAGCCCGCCGAAGGAGCTAAGCTCTCAACAGAAAGTAAATCTATAATTTGATCCGAATCCTTGAAGGACCGTATCGACGTCTTCTTCAAGGGTTTGGATGTCACGCGCCTTGAAGGCCAGCCACTCATATTTCATCTTGTGCCACAGTTTCTCGATGCGATTGAGCTCCGGGCTGTA
>NZ_NKFM01000087.1:0-7727 GCF_002223085.1 Burkholderia sp. HI2714
ATCTCGCGCCGGAATTCGAGTGGGTGATTCGGGATGCCTTTGCGGCCAATCCTCTTTGGTGCTTCTGTTGTCAAAGTAGTCCCCGCTACTTGAAGTGGTGGGAACTACTCTGGCAATTTCCGGTCACTCCGTCGAGACGGTGCTGGAGACTCGCTTACCGCTAGGGTTGCTTGCGTTGCAAGACTCTCTGCGGCCCCAACCAGATTATCCTCGGCCAGAGCGCCGTACGCTTACAGTGATGCTGATACCTTCGGAAACGCGGCGGTCAGGCTCTGAACAGTCGAACAACACTATCATTATTTCCCAGGCCACCAAGCAATCACGTTTGCGTACGGCGACGATTCCTGGTCCCGCTCAACAACTGCGGGATCGTGAAACGATCTCGGTGTCCCGCAAAAGTGTGAGTAAGCTGGTAGCCCTTGCTGTTGGCAATGCTGGAGTGGGCAAATCTCTGGGCGAAAGTATTGACTGGCAGAATGACCTCCTGAGCATCGACACCCACCGATCAGCGCGTTATGGCAACACGCCCCACCATGCCTCGCGGGAATCTAACAACCACACACAAGAAACAACCGTGCTGCTCAATCGCGAAATATCAAAGGCCATTCGCAGCGACTGCCGAAACAGATATTTCCAGATGGGACTTCTGGCGATCCCGATGCTCGCAGTCGACGCGATGAACAGGTCCGGGTGCCAGTGGTGATGCCACACATCCCGCATTCTCGGAGTGTGTCTCGCCAAGACTAAAGGCTCTCAAAGGGGCGGCACTCTCTGTAGTTTAAACTTGCTTATTTTCCGTTTTCTAAAGCCTCGCCGACTTCTTCGACTTTCGTACCCAGCTCCGCTTGCTTCAGTGCAAATGCGATCTGCTGTTCCGTAAACTTGCTCGTCTTCATGGCATGGCCTTCATGTCAGGTCGGAAACATCATGCCGAATTTCTCGACTTTTGAGCCGGACTATTTTTCGCGTCAGAGTCAATGGGGAGCAGCTCGGTAGGCGCTGTCTAGATCACGGGGACGTGCGCGAGATTCTCGTACCGTCACCGTAACGGCCCCGAACGTGTCAGCCGGGGTGCCTGATACGATTTCGCCTGCCCGGCGGCTCGCCGTAAAGACGGCGATACATCGCGATGAACGCGCTGTCGCTTGCATACCCGACGGCGTGCGCAACCTCGGTAATCGAAGCGCCCTCCGCCAATCGAGTCTGCGCAACGAGCAAGCGACACCGCGTGCGCCATTGCATATAGGTCAACCCTGTTTCGCGTACGAACAGTCGTGCGAGCGTTCGAGCGCTCGCACCGACCCGGTCGGCCCATTCGTCGAGCGTGCGCGGTTCCGACGGATCGTCGACAAGCGCATTCGCTATCGTACCGAGGCGCCGATCACGCGGCATCGGCAAATACAACGGCGAGGCGGCCGCCGCCTCGAGTTCGTCGAGCAGGACGGTTGCCAGCCGTGTCCGGGCATCGGTCAGCGCGCCATCGGCCGGCCACTCTGTGACGCGCACGACAAGCTCGCGCAACAACGGGCTCACCTCGACGATGACGGCCGTCTGCGGCAGATCTCGGTATGCATGCACATCGAAATAGAGGCTGCGATACGCGAAGCGGCCTTGCATGATCGCGCGATGCTGTAGCCCTGCAGGCAACCAGATCGCCTGCAGCGGTGCGAGGTGTCCGATCCGGTCTGCCGTTTGCAGCGTCACCGCGCCTTCAGTCAGATACAGCAGCTGCGTTCGACGATGGGCGTGCCATTCGGAATCGTGTTCCCTGGATTCGTACGCGATGCCGACGATGGGGCACGACGCGGCGTCGGGGTCGATCACACGGTTCGATTCATGATGTGCCATGTCTGGTTTGCGATGTTTTATGTCAGGACAGCGCGATTGTCTTCGCTCATGCATCAGTATGCTACCTCACGTCAATTCGGAGGAAACCATGACGCATCAACAGATCTCGACTCCGGGCGAAACGAGGCTGCCGCCAATCTGCCTTTTGCTGGCACTGGTGGCACTGCCGCAGATTGCCGAAACGGTGCTTGCCCCAAGCCTGCCGAACATTGCCCATGCCTTTAGCCTGAGCGCTGCCCAAACTCAATGGGCAATGAGTATTTTCTTTCTGGGCTTCGCCGTCGGTGTTTTCGTTTGGGGCCGCGTGTCCGACGCCGTCGGACGACGTCCAGCGATACTGGGCGGACTCGCAATCGGGCTGGTCGGCACACTCGTCGCGGCTCGCGCGTCCAGTTTCGAACTCGTTCTCGTGGGCCGTTTCATCCAGGCGGTGGGCCTCGCGACGTGTTCGGTTACCACGCAGACAATACTCCGGGATTGCTTGGACGGCGCAGCGCTGTCTCGCTGTTTCGTGACCATCGGCATGGTGCTCGCGTGGTCGCCCGCAGTGGGCCCACTGGTTGGGCAGAAGTTGTCGGATTGGCATGGCTACCAGGCCGTTCTCTGGCTCATCATTGTCGCCATCGCCATGCTGTGTCTGGCAGCGACGCGCTATCTGCGCGAAACACGCGGCGCTCGCACGCAAGCGATATCCACACACAAACTCGCCTGGCGAATGCTGACGGATTCGCGGTTGATGCGTTCGGCGCTGCTGGTCGCGGGCTTGAACGCGCTGGTGTTTTCGTTTTACGCGGCCGGCCCCTTCCTAGTGGACGATTTGCCGATCCTCGGCTTCGGCTGGATCGGCCTTGCAGTAGCGCTCGCTGGCAGTCTCGGCGCAGCGCTGAACCGCCACCTCGATCGGGGAATCGGCCATGACCGCCGAGTCCGCCTGGGGCTCGCGAGCGTGCTTGCCGGCGTGCTCATGCAGATCGTGCTGGTGCTGACGACGGGGCGGGCCGGACTGCTGTGGGCGCTCGCTGCGCTACCGATCTTCATCGGCTTCGGCCTCGCGATACCCAACATCCTGGCGCCTGCGCTGCGCAGCTACGCCAATTGTCTGGGACGGGCAGGGGCGTTGTTTGGTGTTGCTTATTATGCGCTGCTCGGCGCCATGCTTTCGGTGACTTCGACGGTACCGCTTGACAGCCCGCTGGCACTCACTGGATTTTGGCTCGTGGTTGCCGTCGTGCTGTTTGCGGCTCACGACGAGGCCGGTACGGAAGCCGATCGTCCCGACGCCTCCAGCGAGTTCGAAAGCAGCCGCTGACGTGATGGGACCGAGGACGCCCCATCAAGGCGTCCGGCATCGATTCATGTGTGCGATTCACGGACGCAAGCCGACCGGCGGCCATCAGGTCACGGCAGTAGACCTTAATCCTGCCTCGATTCCACATACAGCAAGAAGTTTGATGACTTTTGACTGTATGGACGAAAGCATGACAGAGAAGGTAGTGCCGAGACGGCAATACTTCCCAAAGGGCACGGATCTGTCCCGGTGGAGCGCTCGAGAGATTCAGGCCGTTGCTAATACGTTGAACACCAGGCCCCGGAAAACGCTTGGCTGGAAGACGCCTACTGAAGCTCTGGACGAGTACCTGAAATCTATTCAAAAATGCAGTGTTGCGACGACCGGTTGAATCCGCCTTTACGAAGAATCCATGGTCTGGGTGAGTGATGGCACGGGACGTTGGAAATCTAGTGGATTTTCGCCGAGCCGATATGGCGGCGGGGCATGAGCGTCGACCGGGCGCTCCTTTTCGCAACAATGCCGTCAGTTTGCACGACATCCGCTGCATGTAGTTCAAGATCGCCGTGTTTGCGGCGAGGTGATTGTACTTGGTAGTCTCGCGTGTCTCGTGCACGACGCTCTCAGCAATTACACCCGCGCCTCCAAACATGACCTTGCCTAAATATAGCCTATTGATTCGCACTTGAGTTAATCGTATTGTTGTTCTGCGATCCAAAGATAAATATCCTCTTCGGTGCGCGGCGAGATTTGCATTTCAATAGATTTCTAGTGTAAATTGTGAAAGGCCAACATCCTGAAAAAATTGGCAGTGGGATTTCCACTGAAATCCCACCCAACATCGATGGCCAAGAAAGGCAATTGCTGCTCCAAATGCAATCGCTTCTCGCGTCGGGGATTGATGTTGCACTTGCCTGCCGCCCAGAATCTCGGATTGAATCTCTTGCGGCAGCGATGAGTATCTCAACTAGAACACCCCCATTCCGAAATAGAGTGGATCCACACACCATTATTGGTTTGTGCAAATTAATTGCCACGACGCGACCCGCCGCACGCATCTGTCATAGCAGTCAACGGCTGCAACATTACATCGTGGGCTGCAAGCGCTCGCCGATTGCAACCGTAGTGAACACCTGACCGCAACGATCGAAGGGCGGCTACCAACAATTTGATAGAAGTGGCGAAATAAGCCTCTTATCACGACCGCACGATTGCCCGCTCACACTCGGGTGTCGCACGACGCGCGACAGGAACTGCCGGCGCCCGGGGGAATTGACACCGGCCTTCGCGACGCCGCGGCCAGTGACAATTTTAATGCGCAACGCGTAACCGACTGAATTCCAAGAGGTTTCGCCCCCCGTCATCGTTGTCGTCCGACGAGTCGATGTCTTTACTTCGCAAATGGTGACGACTTTATTTTTGTCTACGACAGCGCATGCACACGTCGATCGACTACTGCACTCTCGTCGAATATGAAACCCTACGCGCCACGGCATGACAGGCTGTACGTGAAAACGAGGCTGGGTCACCCCATTCCGGACGATCGTCAGCGGATACTCCGGCACCCCCGAATTTCCTGCGCGCCCTTTCATCCGCAAGGCAGGCCGTCCTTTGCACACTGCCACGCCACCGCAGTCAGGAGCCCCAGCACCGCCGCCTCCAACGTGAATTGCCCCATGCTTGCGAGAGCAGTCCAAGCGGGCATTGGCGCGTAAATTGCGTAGACGAACGCCATCAATAGCTGCTTCTTGAGCGCGAGCACAAGCACCGCGAATTGCCACGCGAACGCGCATCGCCGCGCACTCGAATGTCGCCAGGTGAACGCAACGCAAAAGAGGCAGGCAATAGCTGGTTCGACGAAGCTTAGGTAGGCTGGAATCAGGATGTCCAGCCCATACGGCATCTGACATCGGCCACCCGTCGGCGCCAAACTTTCAACGTAGGCGAGGACGATCGAGAGGACGGACGAAAACCGCGACATCAAAACGAAATTCAATAGCAACGCAAGCAACACTGCGGCGACAATCCTCCCGCTGTGTTGCCGGCAGCGGCAGATGGAGGCGCTCATGATTGAGGCAGCGGCGTAGTACGCGATTCCTCGAAGGCTCGTAAATGTCTCGTAGAGCCAGCTCGTCGTCCAAGGCGTCGAGCAGTATCCATTCATGAACCAGCCGCGCAAAGTCTCGTTGAGGCCGGCGAGAATCACGAAAAGTACGGTGATGCGGCAAAGCCGCGAGCGCAATGGGAGCGACAGGCACAGCGACCGATAGAGCCACGACGCCGCGTAGATCATCACCGCGTCGTTGACGACTGCCGGCAGTTTTGAACCCAGAGACGCACCCGGATACGGCGCATGGAACAGTTGCAGCATCACCGCATGCACGCTCAGCGACAATCCGGCCGCAACGCACACTCCAATCACAAGTCGCCCGCGGTGAATCCCCGCGAACAAGGGGGGAATCGGCTTTCTCATATACCAGATTTCCTGGCTCTGTGTGCGCTGAACGACGCACACGATTTGCCGTCGCCAAACGAAAGCCAATTCCAATGATCACGTTGATTGACGCTTCGCCAACATTTGGTCATGACCGAGACTACTACGACAGAAAACTCATGTTTGATATTCATGTATAACTCTGCGACAAGAATAATTGATTACGACATGGTGAGACGACCGGTTCGACGATCCGCCATTTCGAACGGACGATTTCGAACTCCATAATCCGTCGCCACGACATTCGCTCTCTGTTGCAATAGAACCTGTATCTCCGGCTTCATAACGGATTCACTGCTCATCATGCTGCCTCACCGGCAGGCGCGCCCAATTCAATTGCCGCTTGTCTCTGGTGATCGGAGCGGCGGCCAGCCTATGGGCGATGTTGTAAACTTAAAATTCGGCTCGGTACGCGAACAGCCCCGGGAGTCCGCCTGACATCACGAATAGTAACTTCTGACCTGCAATGTACTTTCCCACCCTAACGCTATCTACGAGGCCGGCAAACGCCTTCCCGCTATAAACCGGATCAAGCAAAATTCCTTCTGTTGACGCCATTAGGCGAACAGCCGCCAGCATACTTTTCGTTGGTACACCGTAACCGGGACCCAATTGCGAGTCATCGATTGAAATGGCACTGGCCTCCACTTTCAGCCCATCATCGATTAGGCGCGCAGTCTGATTGGCCTTGTCGACCGTAATCTCAGTTGACTTTATGGCACTTCCGAAAACAGCGAAGCCGATTATTAGAGCAGGGTCTAGCCCAAGCGCTACATATCCGGCGACGAGCCCCGCGTGCATGCCGCCACTCCCGTTAGCGAGCATGATGCGATCAAACATCAATCCAGAGGCGTCGGATTGGGCCACGATCTCCCTCGCACAGTCAGCATATCCTAGGCAGCCGATAGGGCTTGAGCCGCCCAATGGACACACATATACGCGCCGGCCCTGCCTACGCAGCTCATTGGCACGGTCTTCGGCGAATTCGAGCGCGTTTGTCGAGCCCGGTAGATCATGCAGGTGCGCATCAAACAGCGTGTCAAGCAAGATGTTTCCATTATTAGTGTAGTCGTCGTCAAATCGGGGCACGGCCCGCGTCAAGACAAGTTCGCACTTCAGGCCAACGCGCGCTGCTGAAGCCGCAGTAAGACGTGCATGGTTGGACTGTCGAGCACCAACGGTAATAATGGTGTCTGCGCCCGCCGCCAACGCCTCTCCGATAATAAACTCCAGCTTCCTCAACTTGTTGCCACCAGCACCAATCCCGTTGAGATCCTCGCGCTTGACAAAGATGTCTGGGCCGCCGAGGCGAGCACTAAGTCGAGGAAGGGGCTGAATGGGAGTGACCGCTTCCAGTAAAGGACTACGCGGGAACTTCGAAAGATCAAACGGTAACGATTTGGGAGCAGTCATAGGTTAGATTTGGGAATTGGATGGCTTGCTAGACAGGCAGTCTCAGTCGGGAAACGAATATATGAAACAAATTCGCCTCAAAATTCACTTGGCCGGAATAACGGCCATCGCCTCGACCTCTATCAGGAATTCTGGCCGTGCAAGCGCCTTGACACCAATCCAGGAAGATGCCGGTGGATTAATATCTCCAAAAATTTCGACCAGAATTTTGGCAATGAGGTCGGCATCCTCTCCCGTCTTGAAATGTGGGATATAGAAACGCAATATCTGGATATCCTCCTGCGTTCCTCCTGCGGCTTCCACAGCAATGAAAACCTGCTTGAGCGTCTGCCGAAACTGACCTTCAAGTCCCTGCGCGTTCTGATTTCCATCTGCGTCCCAAGCCACCTGACCAGCGACATTCACAATCCGCCCGGGCTCTGAGATAACTACCTGAGAGAAGCCCCAAGGTTTACTGGAAAACAGCGTTGATGGTTGCAAAATTTCTCTCGGCATTACGTATCCCAAGTTAAAAAATCTCTAAATAAGCTCTCAACAGAAAGTAAATCTATAATTTGATCCGAATCCTTGAAGGACCGTATCGACGTCTTCTTCAAGGGTTTGGATGTCACGCGCCTTGAAGGCCAGCCACTCATATTTCATCTTGTGCCACAGTTTCTCGATGCGATTGAGCTCCGGGCTGTA
>NZ_NKFM01000088.1:0-6763 GCF_002223085.1 Burkholderia sp. HI2714
CTCATACACCGCCTCCAACGTCAGTTCCTGTCGTCTGGCGATCTCTTTCGCTCGCACGCCGTCGCTGAACATCAGAATCGTCCGCGACCGGTCTCGTATTCGCCAATCACGACGGCTTCTCGCCATCGCTTCAAGCTTTGTACGTTCTTCCTGCGTCAGTTCCAGCGCTTTCAATGCCATCAGCTTCGTTGCTCGTCCCGTCCAGTTCGAACCATGATTGTAGAGACATTTCATGTCGAAGGCTTAATACTGAAGAAAAGAACTTAGTTTGGATCCTTTGTGGCGCCGGAGTTGTCAATGATTGTTCGGTCGTAGGATGCCCCCCACTTAATTCCGCTTGATCATAGAGCAACGCAAATCCGAAAATCACCCCCCTTCCGAACACAGCCAATCAAAATGTTCAAGCGTCCTATTGACATTAACTCCTAAACATGTCCTGAAATCATGTAATAGGCGTGAGGATCCGTGATATCAGCATTCCAGCCCGCTTCAATAACAATGCTCCCCGTATTAGCGGCCACCATCGCAACAAACAACCAGATAACGGCTTTGTGGACAATGCAAGTGGTGGAAAGTGACTCAGTCTCGACAGGCAACATCATCAGGAACGCCGTGTAGACCACCGCGGCCACTGCACCTAGCGCTGTAACCGTGTATTGGTGCATGCCCATAAACACACCGGCCGTGGTAGCGGGCCCGCCAGGGACGATATGGATAAGCATGAAGCGACTGGATACCGCGCCCAGTATCAGAGCGCCAATCAGCGTCACCGCGTAGTTTCGTCGCTTGACACCGAATATCAGGTTGAACAGGAAGCCCATGCCCATTAGGATACGCCTCCGCGGATTAGGGTGCATAAGGTGCAAGGCAGTTCCCCATCGACAAATTGGTATTTGAATGCTGCGAGTAGGACTGCGCTGGTGCCGAAAAGGGCAACAGAATTAAGTGGTTTTGTGATGTTCATATATTCATCAGAATACTGCGTTGATTGGGTCTGTGGCATTAACAATGATAAGTATCAACTCGCCAATGGCAGCTAGGCCAAAGAGCGCCAGGCTGTAGCTTTCTTGTTTGCGTAGTGCGGTGACGCAAGCGACTAGTGTGATAACGAACGGTACGAATAGCATGGTTAATTCCTGTTCATGCAAGTGCTTTAATAAAATAGTTTTGAAGTTGGCGCTTTATGTATGCAAAACCCGCGCTCAGGCTCGCCTGGACATCGTCGATTGGATCGAGGGCTATTACAATCGACAGTGCATGCTCATGTCGATCGATTACCTTACTCCTGTCGAATACGAAACCCTACACGCTGCTGCATGACATGCTGTACGTGAAAACGAGGCAGGGTCACAGCGGGTATGCAACATACCAGCGCACGCACACCAGGATCACGTCGATCGGGTAATGCAGGCGGTGGAATACCTTCGCCAACACCGAATTCAGCGGTCGCGTCATCGTTCACATCGCAGCTTCATTGACACCGGCGGCATACCACCCCGTCTTACTGCGACAGAATCGAAAAAAAATGCTGCTGTCCCGGCGGCCGTTCCACCTGTCCTGTCAATTCGATGTAGACGGCGAGAGTCCGGATCGGGCCGCCGGACATAGGCGATCCCAAACGAACACCGCAAAAAGTCCCGCCGATAGACACATCATTGGCACGGTCGGCGTCCCGGTCATGTCGGTCACCATGCCGAAAATCAACGGTACTGCCGCTATCGCCACCTGATTGACCGCCATGGCGGCGCCAATGACCTCGCCCACCTTGTTGTGATCCGTTGATTCCGATAGCCACACGACCCATGGGCCGTACCAGCCAAAGCAAAAAAATCCGCTGAAAGCGGCACACGCCAGAATCGGCAATCCACGGCAGGAAGCGGGTAACAGCGCCGTGGCCAGCAATGTCGCGGGTGCCAGCACCATGCAGATGGTGACGACGCGCCGTCGCCCGTCTCGAATATGATCGCTCAAGGCGGAAAGCAGGATGCGGCCGAGTGAACCGCTCATTTGCACAACGAAAAGCGACCATGCCGCAGCCGCTGGCATGAGATCGAAGCGGCGCTGGACGAACATGATTCCAAAAATGGCCACGGCCGTTTGCACGGCAACGAGCATCGCGCCAATCAACGAAATCCGCCGGAATGCGGCTTCCGAGAAATTCCCCAAGAGATGCTGCCACATCGATATGGCTGAAGGCGATCCCGCGTCGGGCTTGGAGGCATTCCGAAATACTGCAAGATAGATCCCTCCTGTAACGGCTATGACAACCGCCGCCACCGTCATGGCGGAGGCCCACCCGGCGCGCAAGATCAGTTCCGGGAAAAAGACGGCCGCGCATGCGCCGCCCAGCGGCAATGCGGCTTGCCGTACGCCCATCGCCATCCCTCGCTCATGCGTGGGGAACCAGTGGTAGATCGCCTTGCTTCCGCCGGGCTGGATCGGGCTATACCCAATGCCCATCATCAGCATCGCGGCAGCCAGTGTTCCGTATCCGGTGGACACGGCCAGCAGCAGCATCGAGAAGCCAAGCACCAGCATCCCGAGGAAAACCGGCAATCGTTCCCCATGCCGATCAAGCGCTCGTCCGACCAATGCCAAACCGAATATCGGTACGATATTCGCGAGCGTCGCAAGGCCTCCGACCTGCCGGGCAGAAAGATGCAACGCATCTTGCGCGTAGAGGCCCCACGCGCCGATGCCTTGGCTCGCGAGCCCTGCGACCAGCTGTGTCAGGGTGGATACCCCCAGTATCCACCACCGGTAGTAGTGACGCATTCATCAGTCTCCTGCTGTTCAACCTTTGCCGAGATCGTCGTCCTACGCCCCCGGGGGCGTAGGAGACAGCGTCAACTCATACTGCAAGCGAGAGCTCTGGCATATGTGTGTTTTGAATCTTCGGATCGAAAACCCGCTCTTGCAGCCGGGTGAACGCTCGGAAGTTCCAGAGATTTCGAGCTACGAATACACGTTGAACCCATCGATAGGCTCGTCCGTTTTCGTCGTATTGCGGTACGAATTTATCTCGGGAATGAAGCGTAAAACTATTGTTGACGAGGACGAGTTTTCCCGGCGTGATTTGCACGCCAAAAGAAATTTCCCTTATCGCTTGATATAGATTGTCGAGTGCCTGCTTGGCTCTCGAATTTGCGACAAGCACCATGTCCGGATAAAACGCCACCGTCACATGCGGAGACTCGTATGGTCCTGACAGGATGGGACGCAAGTCGGTATTTTCGCGTGGTGTAGATGCTGCACCTCTCCATCGATATGGAACGCGGATGATGTAATTATTTTTGTAAAGCTGTTCGATATCCTCTGGCGAGAGCAATCGAAGTGCCTTTCGCGCGTCGGCAAGGCGAGTCAATGGCCCACCTCCCGGTTCAGCTCTTACGCCAAGCAGCAAAAGGGCTGACGGAGATGTGTCTCCTTCAGGCATATGAACCTGCGCAGCATTCTCGATGTGGAAATCTAGTTCTACATCGGAACCAAGACCCGTGTATTCTTGGGCGTTCTCCTTGTGAGGGGTGAGGTTGTTGACGAGCTCACGGCCTTCATGTGCAATCGAATACGGCTCACCTGCCAGCGCTCCGATCGCGACTAGAAGGTTTTCACTAAGAACGCCATCCTTGAATGCTCTGCCACTCTCCGAAAAGTATGGGCTGCCGCATACGCCGTGGTCCACGGGAAGGCCATCGATTTCCAGAAAACCAAGTGCATCTGCACCGACACTTTTGGTTCGCTCGATTGCGTCGATAAGCCTGACCGGCAATGCGGTGTACGCGGTCTTTCGTAACGCATTGAGGTACTGGGATCCTCCTGCTGGGTCATATGGAATACTGCTAAAGGCATCTTTAAGTTGGTCTGCATCCTTTGCAGTCAATATAACTCGTTCATCTACCTGAGTAATCATTATCCATTCCAAGACGAGTAGTGAGGGCGGTCTCTAAAATCAAGTGCAACGGCTAGCCAATCCAGCTCCTTCCAATTCTTTGGCCATTTCCTCCTCAGGGGTGGGCGGTCCCGTTTATGTGAAATAAAGTAACTTCGTGACGATTTCATTCATTTTCCCAGGAATTTCCATGAAATCACTATGAAATATAGTTTTCTAATACACCGCTTGCGAGATCTACTACGTCACGCATCGACTGATGCGAGTTGCCAAGAATATGGCAAAACAAGCCATGCGGGGCCTGCGAAATTTCTCATCCGGAGTAGGATTTTCATTAATTCGATTTATCCGCGCGCACGGCGACCAACCGCACATCCTGGTCGACCTGAATGAAACGGAACACCGGACTTTCGCCTACCGTTCCAGCCGACGCCAGCGCCGCCAGGTCGCGACCCGCCCCGATCAGGCGAGGCGCAACGTATATCAGCAGTTGATCCACGAGGCCCGCTCGGATCAGCGCGCCGTTGAGGTTGCCGCCGGCCTCGACGTGCAATTCGTTGATGCCTTCCTGCCCCAACTCGCCTATCAGTACCTGCAAATCGATGCCGCCAGCCGTGTTCGGAAGATGCCACAGATCGACGCGCCTCGACTCGAGGGTCTCCTTGCGCCCGTCGTTCATGCGCGCACCTGCGTAGTAGATTCGCGCGGGTTCTCCCGCATTCAGCAGACGTGCGCCCGCCGGCGTGCGCAGCATTGAATCGACGACGATCCGCAGCGGCTGCCTCGCGGTCGGAAACAGCCTGACGTCGAGCTCGAGATCATCCGCCAGCACGGTGCCCA
This sequence comes from Burkholderia sp. HI2714, assembly GCF_002223085.1. Classification (NCBI taxonomy): domain Bacteria; kingdom Pseudomonadati; phylum Pseudomonadota; class Betaproteobacteria; order Burkholderiales; family Burkholderiaceae; genus Burkholderia; species Burkholderia sp. HI2714. The sequence goes on from NZ_NKFM01000088.1 coordinate 4,730, forward strand.
CGCCGGTCAGTATCGCGCCGGCTCGGCGCCCCCATGTATGGCCATCCCGTCGTGCCGCTTCGGCGGTGATCCACTTGCTGTCGCCGTCCGGCATTGCGGTTCTGCCGTCGAGCGACGCGGCCATTTTCATGCGCACCCACGGCCGTCCATGCCGCATGCGAAATGGGAAGCCGACGTTCACGCGCCGGGCTTCGTCACGCAGCGCGCCATCCGTGTTGAAGTTCGAAGTTTGTGCTAATGGCGTCCGCTGCAACGCTAATCGTGTCCGTTAATTCTGCTAACGCAGAAAGATGCGCTTGCTGAAACCGCGAGCACCGTCATTCAGCACGAAGTCGGTGCGCCCTACTTTGATGAGCTCGTCGGCCACCAGCGGGAAACACCCGTCGTTGTTTGTCGTGAAGAGATTGCAGCGTCTGTCGAGTGCCTTGCGGCGACTCACCCTCTCCAACGCCGTGGTCAGGAAGGTTCGGTAGTTTTTAATGGTCTTCGCGCCCGCTTCGGTGTTGACAGCAGCCTCAAGGGTGAGCCGTTCCGCGGGTCTGATGCAAGACGAGTAGTAGTGCATGAACAGCGGCACTAGGCGGCGGCGGTCGCCATCGTCCTGCTCGAACATAGTGGCCACCTCCTCAAGCGAGTACCTCGCTTCGCCTACGCCTCGGAGCCCTTCTGTGTCGACAGCATCAAAAAATTGAACGCCCGGTGAGCGTTGTCAGCCATTCCAGCGACTTGACCCCGGCAAGTGAGTTCCCGTTTGCGTCAAGCCCGGGCGACCATACGCATACCGCCATCTCCCCTGGCAGCACCGCGACGATCCCGCCACCGACGCCGCTCTTCGCGGGCAACCCGACGCGATACACGAAATCACCGGCCGCATCGTAAGTGCCGCAGGTCAGCATCAGCGCGGACAATCGCTTGGTCGAACTCGCGTCTAGAATGCGCTCCCCTGATACCGGCGCAATGCCACCGTTGGAGAGAAAAAGCGCAGCGGTGGCAAGTTCAACACAGTTCATCTCTATCGCGCACTGGCGGCAATACGCGTCGACGACGGTTTCCGGCGGCATATCCATGTTGCCAAAGCTCGCCATGAAATGCGCCATCGCACGGTTGCGCTCGGCGTGCCGAAGCTCCGAGTCGGCGACACGCAAGTTATAGTCAAGATCGACAACTCCGGTCAGCCGTCGCACGAACTGCACCAGTGCTGTTTCGGCACCAACGAAACGCCGACACAAAACGTCGGTCACGACGAGCGCACCTGCATTGATGAACGGATTGCGTGGTACGCCGCGCTCGGCCTCAAGCTGGACGAGCGAATTGAATGCACTCCCCGACGGTTCTCGGCCGACACGTTCCCAAAGTGCGTCGCCCAGAAGCTGAAAGGCAAGCGTACAAGCAAATAGTTTGGAGATACTCTGGATGGAGAAACGCTCTCGCGCATCCCCAACTGCAAATACATGGCCGTCTACCGTGACTATTGCCATGCCAAAATGATGAGCGCTTACGTTGGCGAGTTCGGGAATATATTCTGCGACTCGGCCCGCAGTGCGCCAAGGCGCAATGTCACGATGAATCTGGTCGAGGATCGCCGGATAGTTCAGGTCAGTCATGGACAGGAAAGGTATGAACGCCAACATGCTGGGACCGCGATAATAGCTCAACAGCTCCGCACCCGATGGCATCAAGGGGGCGATTCCTATGGATTGGGTGTCAACAAAATCGTGCCCCCAAACGGCCAGCAGGCGCTCACTATTGACGGTCTTAGGTGATTCGGGTCGAATGTGGCTTACAGACTAAGCCTTCGACATGAAATGTCTCTACAATCATGGTTCGAACTGGACGGGACGAGCAACGAAGCTGATGGCATTGAAAGCGCTGGAACTGACGCAGGAAGAACGTACAAAGCTTGAAGCGATGGCGAGAAGCCGTCGTGATTGGCGAATACGAGACCGGTCGCGGACGATTCTGATGTTCAGCGACGGCGTGCGAGCGAAAGAGATCGCCAGACGACAGGAACTGACGTTGGAGGCGGTGTATGAG
>NZ_NKFM01000089.1:0-6699 GCF_002223085.1 Burkholderia sp. HI2714
CTGCGCTGGTTGCTGCGCGCGATTGCCCGACTGGGCATCGGGCCAGTCTCGTTGCGCTTGCTTCGGCACGTCAAAAGCGCGGCTTTCGCGCATTATTTCCTCACCATAACCCGGCAATTACGGGTTGACGTACCCTTGCGATCGCCATTTCGATGGGCGGCGGTGTTGACGCGCGCGATTCAACTCGCGACGAGGTCGCGTTGCGCGCAGCTCGAAACGACCGCCTGAATTTCGCATGTCCGACTATTTCGCGGACAACCCGCTGACCGGCAAGGGGAATCCCTATTTCCCAGACCGCGTGATTGGCCACGGCGCGGCCGAGTGGAGCGTGAAGACTGCAGTCGCGTTCCTCGACGGCTTCTGCCAACTGTTGTCGGCGACGCCACCGTACGAGCACCTTCGGTCGACCTTCGCGACCCGGTAGTTCCGCCGGTTGCGACGGCGGCCCAACCTGCGGACGGATATCCGGCAGGTCGCCTCCCTCGGGCGCGCTCGCCTTGCGAACACGAGCCAGCCGCCTTACAATGATCTCAAATGTAAGGAGGAATCATGTTTGAAGCCACGCTCACCAGTAAGGGGCAATTGACGTTGCCCGCCGGGATCCGGCACGCGCTTGGCCTCGCGGCCGGCGTACGGATCGTGTTTACCCCCCTCGACGATGGGACGGTCATCCTGCGTGCGAAGACCCGGAGTCTGCTCGATCTGCAGGGCACGCTGCCGTCGACGACCAGTGTGCCGACTGACGCAATGCGGATGGGCGACGCCTGATGCCCAGTCTCGATACCAACGTCCTCGTGCGCTGGCTCACCAACGACGATGTCGACCAGGTCGAGCGGATACGCGAACTGTTTGCCGCCTCGGCTGGGCAAGCCGAGGCGTTTTACGTACCGGTCACCGTGATGCTCGAGCTCGAATGGGTGCTGCGGTCCCGCTACCGGTTCGATCGCCTGCAAATCTTGGCCGCGTTGACCGCGCTACTCGAGACGCGTGAGCTGAGCTTTGAGGCAGAAGGTGCGCTCGAACGCGCGTTGCACTTGTACCGCGAGCATGGCGGGGATTTCGCGGATTGCCTGCACGTCGGTCAGGCCGGCGCCACAGGCCGAGCGCCGCTGCTCACGTTCGACCAGCGTGCAGCTCGCTTGCCTGGCGCCATGATTATTAGCGCGGGTGCGTGCAGCTGAGTTCAGGCTTTTGAGATTGAAGCCCAGTCGCCGACTCCTCGGGCGACAGCGAGAGTGTTCTAATAGAACACTTTTTCAGGCGCTTCGTGGCGAGACTCTTTGACTAGGGTCACAAACTCCAGCAGCCAGGGAAGGTTTATGGCCGGGTGTTCTATTAGAACACCCATAAAAAAAGTCCGCGTTAGGCGGACTTTTTTATGTGAGCCAAGCCTACTCCGCTTGGTTGCTGGCGGAAAACAAGGTCGCCACGAAAGTGCGAATTTTTTCTTCCATCTCGGGAGTCAGGGCACCTGCTTTGATCTTGACAGAAAGTCCGCCCGAGTCCTTCGTGATTGATCCAGCTTGAGCCTTTCCTGAGAAGATCTTCTCTATGCTGCGGTCAGTGACCGACGTCGATTTCCCATCGCTATCTAGTGCGTCCTTCAGCGCCTTAGCGAGCTTGGTTTGGTCCAAATCCCCGGCTACGACTTGTGCCCACAGCGTCGTCGCAATCTCGTGAGCCTTCCGTCCCTTGTCCTTTAGAACAGCGGCCAAATCAAACGCGCCATTCGAGCCAAGGAGTCGAGGATTTGCCTCTAGATCGCGAGTGATGAACTCGGGCAGCTCACCGAACGCCAAATACCTATACAGCATCGTCCGATTAATACCCAAAGCCTCGGCCATCCGCTTCTTGTTCGGGAACTCCTTTTCAGTCTCCCGAATCGACCTCGAGATCTCATAGTCGGACAGATCGTCGCGCACGACGTTCTCGACCAAAGCGAGCATCGCCATTTCCTCGTCGGAAATGTCCACGATCGTAACTTTGATCGTGTCCATCCCGTTCATCTTGTGCGCCCGCCAGCGCCGCTCGCCCGCCACAATCTGATATCCAGTTGTGGATTTTCGGACAACGATTGGCTGAGTCAAACCAGCCTCACGGATCGACTCCGCGAGTTGCGTCATCTTCGCTTCGTTGAAGATCCGCCGTGGTTGCCATGGGTTCGGAACGATCTCTGCAACGGGCAACTCCGACGGAGGTCCAGAGGTTTCCAGTTCCTCAATTCGGCGATTCGCGCTCGCTAATGCAGCAGCCATCCCGGGCGCAGTGCGAGCCCCCGTGGAATTGACGACCGCTGGCGTATCGTACTCGCTCGTCGCCTTCATATTCGCCGTCTTCGCCTTCATCCTGTCGCGGAGGTTACTCATTGCGCGCCCCTCCACTTCGCGACGTACTGATCGTCAATCCATCGGCAATAGTCCGTTAGTGGTTGTCGAATACGCGCAAGAGTCTTTGCGACCGCATCTCCCCTCGACAGATCAAAGACGGTTGAAAACGCGAGGGCACCATTGCTCATCACGCTCGATGCCGGGATTTCGATCGCCGAAAGCCATTCCTCATACGCCTGACGTGCCCAGTCACGAACGATGTGTGAAGACGAAGTACTTGCGTTGTCGACTTTCGACAGAAGCACTGAAACAAAGTCGTAGCTCTTCTGGACTTCATGCTTTGAGAACGTCTCCGCTACCGCCGAAAACAATGTCCAGAAGGAGACAGAAGAAATGAAGTCGAGGCTTTCCGGAACGAGCGGCATAACCAAAGCGTCAGCAGCGATCATTCCGTTCATCGTCAGATATGACAAGGACGGCGCGCTGTCCAAAACGATGTAGTCGTACTGAGAGCGAAGGGGCTCAAGTCCCTTACGGAGCACCGCCCAAAATTCATACTTCGAGTTTCCGACAACCTGACTTGGAATGAAAAACTCCGCGTCGTGCATGAAGTTGTTCGCCGGAATAAGATCGATACCGTCCCAGTATGTACTCTGGACTTTTTCGGCAAGAGTCACTTTGTCCGGTTCGTAGATGTACGGCAGGACGGTATCTTCCCATGTCACGTCTTTCTCCGCGTAGAGACCACAGAGCTCCGAAAGCGATGCCTGCGGATCGAGGTCAACCAAAAGCACCTTACGGCCCCGAAGAGACAGACCTTGAGCAATACACATGGCGGTCGTCGTTTTACATGATCCGCCCTTGAAGTTTGCTGTCGACAGTACCGCGGCATGGTGGGTCCCATCGCCCGTTTTCACCGGCGACTGCCAGATGCTGGATGCCTCTTGTACCCAACGGCGAGCCTCCGCTAGAGTGAACAGTCGCGACCGGCCATTACCTTGCGGCTCTCCCGCAGGGAGTGGGTTGGTCTCGCGGTTGTAGTGGTATTGCATCTTGTTGCGCTCGAGGCCGCAGAGTTCTGCGAGCTCACTCGTTGTGAAGACCGGCGGACTCTTTCGAGGGCGCGGTGCGAGAATCTCTTCCCGAAGATCCTTCGTCTTCATTTCTAGCCGCGCAGCGAACTGGCTTAGGTCGGACAGATTGACGCGACGGTCGACAGCTGGCAACTCACTCATCTTCATCGTGGGTGTCCTCATCAGTTTTTGGAAAGCACGGTATTTCTGGCTTTCCACAAAATTCTTGGGTTTGCTGATTCTTTGAATCGAACCCAAGAATACGCGTCTGGTCGAAAGTTTGCTAGAAGATTCGGCTGCACGATCGTGTTTTGGCGTTTAGGCGCAACAGTCCACATGTAATCAAGGCTTTGACGAACATTGCGACAGACGTCCAGACACACTTGCTATCCGTTGACCAACCACCTCCGAAATAGAGAGTGCGGCAAAAGGCTCACCGCTCATCAACCCAGCGTTGACCGTTGTACGTGGCCTCAAGTGGTTTCTGGGCGATGCCGAACCTGAATTTGCCCCGTACCTACGGGCGTTCCGGCGATTCTCGCCCGAGGTGTGCGGTCAGTACGTAGCCTTAGTAAACCAGCACCGACAAACCCACAGCAGGATTGTCTTCCGTTTTAAATCAATGCTTTATGGTCGGTTCGGTGAGCCTTTTGGCGGCTCTGGGGATGTGAATAGCGGCCCATGAGAGTCTATTGCCGTCCGAACGGTGGTGCTTTTGCCGCACGGTGATGATTTTGCCGCTCGAGCGGTGAGCCTTTTGACGCGAAAAGGAGTGCGGGGGCGTGTCACCGCCCGCAAGCGGTGAGGCGTTTCCCTTGACAGCACACCGGGCGCGCGCGTAATGTGCAGCCCGATGACGATCACCGCATGAGGAAGAAGAGGGAATGTCCGAGCCGGGCCAACTCGCAACGTCGCAACAACTCGCTCTGGAGTTATTCTCTGCAGCCGCGGACGAGGGTTATCGACCGATTGAAACGGCACAGGCGGACATTGGGTTCCTGAGAAATAATCTCCTGGTCCGAATCCTCGATCTCACGGTACTCGGAAGGCGACTGATAGACGCTGCATACTTCATCGTTGCGCAACGTGAGACTGAAGAAGCGATATACGACGAGGATCTCGGCTTCTTCAAATGGCTAATGCGCTACCCGGCAGGTAACAGCAATCGCAACCTGCGCGACGCGATCACCGCTGCGCAGAAGGCACTGATTCAGGTGACCGGTCCTGTCGGAAGTGAAGATGCGCATCCTTTCGGTTCGTTGCAGTTGATCAACCGCGTCTCGATCGAGGATGGTCGGATTCGGTTTCGTGTGCCGCCGGAAATTGTGCCGTTGTTGCGCGGACCGCAAAAGACCCATTGGTTGAGCCTGCGTGTCACGACTCAATTCAACACGACATTCGCCCGAGTTCTCTACGATCACCTGGTGCCGTACGCGTCTCAAGATGAAGTGGTTACGGAGTACTTCTCCACGGAAGAGATGAAGGGGTGGCTCGACAGTAAGGCGAGTGGGCCCGTCGAGTACAAGTATTTCAATCGAGATCACATTGAACCGGCGATACGCCAGATCAATCAGCACTCACATTTGGAAATCACGCGCCTTCGGTCGGACACGAAGAACCTACCAGGGACGCGGAAAACTGGTTTCACGCGCTTCCGCATCACGCGCAAAGCGCCACTCGATGCGCTTTTCCATGTGCCCGACGACCGGATTGAAGCTTACCGGTTATTGATGGACGGAGCAGGCCTCTCGCAGTCCGACATCGACAAGATAGACCAGGACCGAGCGTTTTATACGGTCGAGCGATTGCGGAATGCCTACGACTACACCAAGGCGAAGGCTGAGCAAGGCAAGCTCAAAACAGTCCGAGGCTACTGCCTGGACGCGATAAAGAACGGCCGTAAGTTGTCTGAGTTAGAGCGTGTTAACGCCCAGGCGCAACAAACCCTAGACCTGAGCGAACAGGAGAGAGATGCGGAAGCTCGCACGCGCGACGTTCAACTACAGTTGCATGTGTCCGCGGTGGAGCTTGCTGCGCGAGACAGAAACGCAAGCGAGTCAGAGCAAGGTATTTCACAGTTTTTGGCCGCGCCACAGGAACAGCAGGACGAGTGGTTCCGGGACTTTGTCCATGCGCCAACTAACGGATTCCTGATGACACGCAATGGAATTGATAAGGCCACTGCGACAATCGAGGACATCCTTGCTGCACCTTTGCTGCGGAGCGGTCTTGGACAGGCCATTTTTATGAAGACGCGTCCTGCCGCGAGAAGGACCACGGGCACTTAATTCAGTTAGTAGCTTCCCTGAAGCTAAATGCGGCCTACCCCTGTTAGTTCTAGCAAAACTCGCGCGCTGACGTCGGCAGCGCCCCGAGTAGCTCAGTCCGGTCGACGAGCTTGCGCGCAATCAGGTGCCGCACCTTGCCCTCGGCTTGCCACACGCCGTAGACGGCGAGCAATGCCGCGCCGAGCGCCTCCTTCCGATACGTCTCCAGCAGTTGCGGCCAGAGAATCACGTTCACCTGGCTAGTCTCGTCCTCGAGCGTCATGAACAGCACGCCGTTGGCCGTGCCAGGACGCTGCCGAACCGTGACCAGTCCGCAAGCGCGGGCGAGCTGCCCGCTCCGCAGCGTCGCCAACTGGTCGGCCGGCTGTAGGCGATCGAGCGTCAGGCGCTCGCGCAGCAGTGCCAGCGGGTGCCGGCCGAGCGTGAATCCCATCGCGCGATAGTCCGTCACGATCTCGGTTCCCTCGGAGGCCTGCGGCAGCATCGGCACCGCGTCGTCGCGTTCGGTACCGCGCAGTAGATCTCGATCGGGCACCGCGGCGGCTGCCAGCCAGAGCGCCGCGCGTCGGTTGCCGCCTGCGAGCGAGCGCAGCGCATTCGCGCGCGCGAGCACCTGCAGGTCGTGCCGATCAAGTTGCGCCCGGCGCGCGAGATCCGCGACGTCGACGAACGGGCGCACAGCGCGCGCGAGCTCGATACGGCCGGCCGTGTCCTCCCGCATGCCGTTCAGCAGTGAGAAACCGAGGCGCACGGGCGCCGACGTCGTCGACCCTTCGATCGCCGAATCCCACGTGCTGACATTCACGTCGACGGGCAGCACCTGGACGCCGCGACGCTTCGCGTCCTGCAGCAGCTGCGACGGGGTGTAGAAGCCCATCGGCTGGCATCCTATTGTGCTTTTCCATCGCGGCGAATCCAATTCACTTGTTCGGACTTCATCGGTAATGGTGCCCGGAGCCGGAGTCGAACCGGCACGCGCCGATTAGAGCGCAGCGAATTTTAAGTCCGCGG
>NZ_NKFM01000090.1:0-6627 GCF_002223085.1 Burkholderia sp. HI2714
TCCGGCATGTCCGGAGCCATTTGCATCGTCGCCAGAAGGAACCTCACGTGATTCGTAACCTGTTCAACGAGAAACATGTCCGTTACGCCGCTTGAATATTACGCACTATTTGATGAACTGGTCAGTAAGAATCAATCGCATAGAAGGATAAGGATTTCGTGCGGCCGTGTCCTGCAGGTGCGAAATCTGGCGCTTCAGCCGGCTGTGCCGCCAAGACCCAATCGCGTCCGATAGTCGGCCAGCAGCAACAGCTGGGCGTCGACCTGCGCCGCCAGCTTCGTCCGCTCTTCCGTCGCTGCGCTGAGCGCCACACGTGCGTTGCCCAGTTCCCCCGCCTGCGCGCTAACCTCGGTGCGTAGCGCGTCGCGTTCAGTCTCGGCGCGAACGTGATCGGCGAGCATCCGATCGAGCGCCTCCTGCATCTTCTCACCATGTGCCCGCGCTTCTCGCAGACTTTTGCCGGCTGCGCCAGACTCGGCAACGAGCCGTGCATTGTCCTTGTTCAGTTGAGTAATTTCGTTCTGCTTGACGATGAGCGTCTGATTGGCCTGGCGCAGCTCGGCCTGAAGTTGCTGGACCTGCTGCTCGTGCCGGCGCGCTTCCTGTTCACGCTGTTCGCGACTGGCGCTCCGGTAATGCTCAAGTGCCTCGTGCGCGTGCTTTAGCTTCTCCTCGAGTGACTGGCGGAAGCCTTCGTGTTCGGCAAGCCGCACGGTCTGGTCGTGCACCTGCTGCGCCAGTCGTTCGACGTCGATCGTGCGCTGCTGCGCCGCCAGACGTGTGTCGGCGTGCGCATCCTGTTCGCTCGATAGGGCGGTGGCCGCGTTGGTTAGCTGCCCCTGCAGTACAGCAACCCCATCGGTGAGCTTGGCGATCTCGGCTTGCGCTTGCTGGCGCTGGGCGGCTGCGGCGGCGGCCTGCTGGTCGACGCGCGCCTGCGCTTCCTCGTGCAGGCGGGCCGCGAGCCGCGCGACGAGATCCTGGATGGCATCCGACAGTGACGCCGTGCGCGTCAGCGACGCGCCTTCGGCTTCCTCCAGTTCTTTCAGGTAGCGGTGGATCGTAGTCTTCGAGCCGGTATTGCCAAGCGCGATCCGGATCGCGTCGATCGACGCGTGCTGGCCCTGGGCGATCACCGAATCGCGAGCGCGTTTGACATCCAGGCGGGTAAGACCGGCGCGAGCCATAAGCTTCCTTCGAATATCGTACTGTATTACGTACCATGTATATACGTATCATCTCACGCGGTCAAGGGCGGTCTGACGCGAGCATCTCTGGCGTGTGATAAAGGAGGATTATCCAATGTGAGCCCCCGAAAACAGCCTCCAGGAGTCGGGAACGGTACAAAAAGGAGATTGGTTGCCCGATTTCAGGCGAGCGTCAGCTGGAGTTCCTGTCCAGGCACGCACACCTGGTAGCCCATCGCCCGATAGCCGCGCTGGCGCTTGTCCCACATGCGCAGGAGTACCGGATGCCCGCCGTCCACGTAATCGAGCACCCGCACGCCAGTTTTACCTGCATGCTCGCGGTGAAGCCGGCCGGCGTACTGCTGCAGGGTGCCTTTCCATGCGACCGGCATAGCCAGCACCAACGTATCCAGCGCCGGGTGGTCGAAACCTTCCCCGACCAGCCTGCCCGTCGCGAGCACGACGCGGGGCGCGTCACCGGCCAGCGCGTCAAGGGCTGCCAACTGGGTGGCGCGCGCCTTTCTGCCGAGCCGTCCGTGCAGCACGAACAGCGACTGCACCGTGTCTTCCAGCATCTGCTGCAGGCTATCGAGATGGTCCGTCCGCTCGGTGAGTACCAGCACGTTACGCCCCTGTCCGTACTGTTCACGGACGGCCGCCGCGATCATCTGCGAGCGCGCTGTGTCTCGGGCAAGATGTGCGAAGACCGCCTGGATCGGCGCGTCGTCTGCGACGTCCACCGCAGCAGTGAGCCTCTGCGGGAAGACCTCAAGCAACTGCGGCGCGTTAGCTGGCAGCCGCGCCGCATGCCGGATCGGCCCGCACAGCATGAACATCACCGGTTGCTGGCTGTCGCGCCGCACCGGCGTCGCGGTCAGGCCCAGCACGTAGCGCGCCTGAACGGCCTTGAGTACCGCCTCGAAGGAATCTGCGGAGACATGGTGACATTCATCGACGATGATCTGGCCGTAACGCCGCAACAGCTCGCCGCGAGTACCATCGGGTGCCACTGACTGCAGCATCGCGACATCGATCTGCCCAGTCGCTTTCGACTTGCCGCCGCCGATCGTGCCGATCGCCCGCGGATCGAGCCCGAGAAACGACTGCAGTCGTTCGCGCCACTGATCAAGCAACTCCCGGCGATGCACGAGCACTAGCGTGTTAACGCCGCGCTGCGCAATCATCGCGGCCGCCGTCACGGTCTTTCCAAACGCCGTCGGCGCATGCAGGATGCCGGTGTCGTGCCGCAGCAGATCGGCCACGGCCGTCTGCTGGTCATCGCGCAACGTACCAGCAAACGACACGACGATAGGCTCGCCCGCGCAACGCTCGTCGCGGATGTCGCAAGTGACGTCGTTGTCGCACAGTAGCGTCATGACGTCGTCGAGGCACCCCCGCGGCAACGCGATGTGACGCGGGCAATTTTCGGCCCTGCCAATGATGCGTGGTTTGTCCCATACGCTGAAACCGCGTGCCTGAGCCCGGTAGAACTCCGGATTCTGGAAGGCTGCCAGTCGGATGAGACGATTGAGCAGTGCCTGGGGAAGCTGTTCCTTCTCGAAATAAAGCTGGTTCGCGAGCGTCAGCGTGAGCGATGCCGGCATCGGTCCGGCCAATCGTTTCGGCAGCGCGGGAGGCGGCTTCCACGGCTCGATCTGGTCCTCTTCGATGATGAACGCAACGTCGAGCGGATGGGCGCCGCCCGTAGCACGGGAAATCACGCCCTCAATGTCGCGCCCGTCCATCATCCGGATGGCTGCCAGATACGCCCACTGGTCGGCATAGGGCTCGAGGCGTTCGTCAACGAACACGCTGCATCCGCGCTCGCGTGGCTGTTTCTGCAGCGGCAGCGCGATCAGGTTGCCGAAGCCGCCTTTGGGGAGCACGTCCTGGTTCGGAAAGAGCCGGTCGTAAGACGACAACTCAAGCTGCCGGGTTAGGGCGCAGGTGTGGCTGATGATGGCTGCCCCCATCCGTCGCGCCTCGCGCGCGGTAACGGCCGACGAGAAGAATATCCACGCGTGTGCGCCGTTACCCGAGCGAGAGATCTCGAGCGAAACGGGCACGCCCAGCTCTTCACACGACTGCCGGAAAGCCATCGCATCTTCGCGCCAGCCTTCCTCGTCGAAATCGACGGCGAGCAGGTAGCAGGTGCTGTCCGGCATCAGTGGGTAGAGACCCACCGTATGATCGCCGGCCAGATGCGCGTAGATGACCCGATCGTCCAGTGACAACAGCAAACGATGCCCACAGTCCGCGCAGCGGATGCGGGGCTTGTCGCAGATTCCTGTTCGCCATTCATTGGCGCAGGCCGGCGCGTAGCCCGACTTCCCGGAGTTGCGGCTTTCCCAGCGAAGCGGGTAGACATCCGTGCGGCCGCGAAACAACCGCCGGAAGAGTTGCACTTTCTGGTCTGGAGAAAGTATAGGGGCGCTTGTGTTCCGCCCCGCTGATGACGGTTCGCGCCGGACCGCTGGCGCAAACTTACCCGGCGTCGGCGCGGTTATCGGCAGCAAGGTGGTCAGTCGGACATTTTCAGCGTGCAAACGGGCGAGTTCGGCGAGCAGCTCTTCGCGTGTGAAATTTTCCCAGCCCGGATGTGATGGCTTGCCTTCGTTCATCGCTTCATCGGTCGAAACTGCATTCCTCGTCTCGCAATCCGACTGGCGCACATGATCGTTGTTGCATATCATCGTCTCCGATATTGATTGCCCGATTGTACCCACGAGCCATGTCCGCTATCGATCGCTATGTAGAAGCCGCGACGCGCGAAAATACCCGTCGCAGTTACCAGTCGGCGATCCGGCATTTCGAGGTTGAATGGGGCGGCTTCCTGCCGGCGAGCGCCGATGCAATTGCACGGTACCTTGCCGACTACGCCGAATCCCTGTCGGTCAATACGCTGCGGGCGCGCTTGGCAGCACTCGCACAATGGCATCAGACGCAGGGTTTCGCAGATCCGACGAAGACGCCGCACGTGCGAAAGGTACTCAAGGGGATCGCGGCGCTGCATCCTGCGACCGAGAAGCGCGCCAGGCCGATGCAGCTCGCGCAGCTCGAAAAGCTTACCGCCTGGCTTGATGGGCAGATCGACCAGATCGCAGACGAGCGAAGCCACCTCGCGAACGTTCGCAACCGAGCGCTGGTGCTACTGGGCTTCTGGCGTGGTTTTCGTTCGGATGAACTCAGTCGATTACGGATCGAGCACGTGACCGTCGAGGCGGGCCGCGGCATGACGTTGTTCCTGCCGCGCACGAAAGGCGATCGCGCACAGCTTGGCGCGACGTTCAAGGCGCCCGCGCTGTCGCGGCTATGCCCGGTGGCCGCCTATGAAGCTTGGATTGCCACCTCTGGCCTGACCGAGGGGTTCGTGTTCCGAAGCGTCGACCGCTGGGGAAACGTGAGCGACGAAGGGTTGCATGCCGGCAGCTTTGTTCCCTTGTTGCGCACGCTGTTTCGCGAGGCTGGACTACCCACGCCCAATAGCTACAGCAGCCACTCATTGCGGCGAGGCTTTGCGACCTGGGCCAACTCGAACGGCTGGGATCTGAAAATGCTGATGGAGTATGTTGGCTGGAAAGATGTGCGTTCGGCAATGCGCTACATCGACGCGGCCGATCCGTTCGCACAACATCGCATCGAGTCGGCACTTACGATGATGCCACCCACGCAGCCCGCGATCGCCGAACCTGCGAAGACGCAGTCGTTGGCGGACGAGGTAACGACATCGTCGACGCCGCAAACGCGCCTGAGCCTGCATCTGGTCATCGAGCGCAACAGCAAATTCGTGCGAGGCATGTCCAAGGCGCGCCGCTGGATCGAAGATTTCTGTCATGCCCTGTATGAGATGCGATGCGTCAACCGGCAGCACACGCGATACGAGATCGCCATGCCGTTTGCATACGGAGCCGAACTGGAAGCGGCGATCGAGGAACTGCTCGGCGAAATCCATTTTACCGCAGAGATGTGTGACTGCATGGCAGAAGCGGTGCTGCACGATCCTGTCGCAGACCGGTATTGGCGCTGATCGCGCTCGTCGACTTCATCGGACGGACGCCAACGGTACCCATACGCCGTCCGTCTCTATCCGGCACGCCTCATGATCCCGTGCCTCGTTGCCAGGGCGCGGCCTCCAGCAGGACGTCGCTGTATTGGTCGATGGGAAAGCTCAATGTGCCCCTGAAGTTCACGTGCGCAAAATGCGCAGGCCCCATCCGGCGCAACCACTCGTCGTCGACCTGTCGTCCTTTGCGCCGCCAGCCGTCGACCGTCGTCTGCATGCGTTGCGTGTTCCAGGCGATCACAAGGTTCGTCAACAGTGTCAACGAACCCGAGATGGCGACCATTTCATCGCGACGTCGACCGCGCTCGGGGGCCACTCTGCCGGTGTAGATCGCGCGCTGAAGCTGGTGGACGGACTCGCCGCGATTCAGCAGCGTATGCAGTTCCCGGCGGAACGCCACGTTGCTGAAGTAATCGCACAGGAAAAGCGTGCGCAGCAACTTGCCGAGTTGATCGGCGGCCCGATGCACCGGGTCGCCTTGTGCGGCACTGCCGAACCGCTGCAGCGCGACCACCGCGCTGATGCGGCCGGACTGAATCGAGGCGACGAGCCGCAGCAGTTCGTCCCAGCCGTCGCGAATTGCCTTGAGCGAAACGTCGTGGGCCACGACCGTTGCCAGTCCTTCGGAGACGGCAAATCCGCGCGGCAAATACAACTTGCGCTCGGCCAAATTGCGCAGGCCCGGACACAGATCGAAGCCCAGTAGCTTCGAGACGGCCATCCCCACGCTCGTGTATCCGTGCGTGTCGACGGAGAGTCGCAGCAGTCCGCCATCGTCTCGGTTTTCGTTGTGCCGCAATACGCCTTCGATGGCCACGCCCGCCTGCCGTTCGTTCAGCACGATCGGTTGGTTATAGACAATGCCATGCTGATCCAACACATGCGTATAGATCCCGACTGCGTGGGTTCGGCGCCGCGGATCGACGCGGGCATAAAAGAGGTGCGGCGAAGTATCCAGGCTCATGGAATCGCTGGATGCTTGTCGCCCCGTTCCCCACAATTCAGTAATCGGATGCGTGCGCTGGAACTCGACCACGCGCTCGTTCGCTCGCGACAGTCGGCCAGGCATCTCGAGCGCCCGCATCGCCGTCGCGATGGGCGCCAGGTCGAGTTGTGGTGTTACGTCTCGATCAATTTGAGGCGGAACAGGGGGTTTTTGTCTCGCGTACGTCGAGCACGATTTTACGAACATCGCCGCAAACATCGCGAGACACGGCACCTATGAGATAGGCCGGTACTCCTCTGTTATCGTGAGACGGTTTCCACACCAGTCCACGAACGCAGAACAGCCCGGCCTATGCTTCGGATCGTACATTCGTTTCTCACGCTCGAACAGCATCTTCGCGCCATCGTCACCACGCCCCGGTCCTACCATCC